>DAITNC010000007.1:0-37420 GCA_036834865.1 Candidatus Limnocylindrales bacterium
GGATCGTCCGGCCTGCCTCGGCGTACCCGGCCAGGAACTGGAACAGCCGCCAGACCATGTTCCCCCAGAAGACCACCCAGAGGAGCGTCGCGAGGTCCGCCACCTGTTCCTTCGTCCGGGCGACCGGCAGCTCGCTCCAGATCTTGATCATGGTGGCCCTCCTCGGACGCCGGCAATGCCGGTCGCCAGCCCGCGCTCAGCGCCGACGGCGGCGTGCCGGTCCCAGGGTCAGCCAGTCGACTAGGACGCCGACGACCCAGGCCATCAGGCGCAGGATCCAGTAGACGATCGCCAGCGGCCACGCCACGATCAGGAGAAGGATCGTGATGAGGCATCCGTGATCGCCGCCCTGGCGGACGACGACGATCTGCGGCCGTTCCTTGCTCATGGTGACGCCACTGTGTGGCCCCGAACCCGGGGCGTCATGAAGGTCCGTCATCTCCCGGACTCGCGCCGCTGCCGGCGCTACGCTGTGCGCGGAGGTTGTTGCGATGACAGATGTTGCACGCGCGAACGACGAGGCGATCGGCCCGCTCGCGCCCGTCGAGCTGGAGCAGATCGACGCGTACTGGCGGGCCGCGAACTACCTCTCGGTAGGCCAGATCTACCTGCTGGACAACCCGCTGCTCCGCGAGCCGCTTGCCCCGCCCCACTGCAAGCCGCGGCTGCTGGGCCACTGGGGCACGACGCCGGGCTTGAACTTCATCTACGCGCACATGAACCGGGTCATCCGGAACTGGGACCTCGACGCGATCTACGTCATCGGGCCCGGACACGGCGGCCCGGCGATCGTGGCGAACGCGTACCTGGAGGGGACGTACAGCGAGGTCTACCCGAGCATCACGCGCAACGCCGATGGCCTGCGCCAGCTGTTCCGGCAGTTCTCGTTCCCGGGCGGCATCCCGAGCCACGTGGCACCCGAGACACCGGGATCGATCCACGAGGGCGGCGAGCTTGGCTACGCGCTCTCGCACGCCTACGGCGCCGCCTTCGACAACCCAGATCTCATCGTCTGCTGCGTCGTCGGCGACGGCGAGGCGGAAACCGGGCCCCTTGCCACCAGCTGGCACTCGAACAAGTTCTTGGACCCCGTCCGCGACGGCGTCGTGCTCCCGATCCTCCACCTCAACGGCTACAAGATCGCCAACCCCACGGTCCTCGCGCGCATCCCGGAGGACGAGCTGCGAGCCCTGATGGAGGGGTACGGGCACCACCCGTACTTCGTGGAGGGAGACGATCCGGCCCGGATGCACCAGCAGATGGCGGCCGCGATGGACGCCGTGGTCACGGAGATCCACGAGATCCAGCGCGCGGCCCGTGACGGCGGTGCCACTGAGCGTCCGCGCTGGCCGATGATCGTGTTGCGCAGCCCGAAGGGCTGGACCGGGCCGAAGGAGGTTGACGGCCTGCCCTCGGAGGGATCCTGGCGCTCGCACCAGGTCCCGTTCGGCGAGGTACGGACGAACCCCGAGCACCTCGCGCTCCTGGAAGGCTGGCTCCGGAGCTACCGGGCGGAGGAGCTGTTCGACGCCGACGGCGCACTTATCCCGGAGCTCGCCGAGCTGCCGCCCAAGAGCTACCGGCGGATGAGCGCGAATCCGCACGCGAATGGCGGGTTGCTGCTGCGGGACCTCGCGCTGCCCGACTTCCGCGACTACGCGGTCGAGGTGCCCGCGCCAGGCGCCACGACGGCCGAGGCGACGCGCGTGCTGGGCACGTTCCTCCGCGACATCATCGACCGAAACCGCGACACGTTCCGGCTCTTCGGGCCCGACGAGACGGCATCGAACCGGCTCGGCGCGGTGTTCGAGGTGACCGACCGCCAGTTCGACGCCGAGATCCTGCCCACGGACGAGCACCAGGCGCCGGAGGGCCGCGTGATGGAGATGCTCTCGGAGCACCAGTGCGAGGGCTGGCTGGAGGGCTATCTCCTCACCGGCCGGCACGGCCTCTTCAACTGCTACGAGGCCTTCATCCACATCATCGACTCGATGTTCAACCAGCACGCCAAGTGGCTCAAGGTGACGAACGGGATCCCGTGGCGGCGCCCGATTGCCTCGCTCAACTACGTCCTCAGCTCCCTCGTCTGGCGCCAGGACCACAACGGCTTCAGCCACCAGGACCCGGGCTTCATCGACCACGTGGTGAACAAGAAGTCCGAGGTCATCCGGGTCTACCTGCCGCCGGACGCGAACACGCTGCTGTCCGTGGCGGATCACTGCCTGCGCAGCCGCCAGTACGTCAACGTCATCGTGGCGGGCAAGCAGCCCGCCCCGAACTGGCTGTCCATGGAGCAGGCGGTCCTCCACTGCACCCGCGGCATCGGCATCTGGGACTGGGCCAGCAACGACCAGGGCGGCGAGCCCGACGTCGTGATGGCCTGCTGCGGCGACACGCCGACGCTGGAGACGCTGGCCGCCGTCGACATGATCCGCCAGCACCTGCCGGACCTGAAAGTGCGGGTCGTGAACGTCGTCGACCTGATGCGCCTCGAGCCCGAGACCGAGCACCCTCACGGGATGTCCGACACGGAGTTCGATTCGCTGTTCACCCGCGACAAGCCGGTCGTCTTCGCCTACCACGGATACCCGTGGCTGATCCACCGCCTCACGTACCGGCGGACGAACCACGCCAACATCCACGTCCGCGGCTACAAGGAAGAAGGCACCACGACCACGCCCTTCGACATGGTCATGCTCAACGACCTCGACCGGTTCCACCTGGTCATGGACGTGATCGACCGCGTGCCGGGCCTCGGCCCGCGGGCCGCCCACGTCCGACAGCTGATGGTCGACCGGCGCCTGCTCGCGCGGGCCTACACGCGTCTCGAGGGCGAGGACGCGCCCGAGATCCGGAACTGGTCCTGGCCGCACTGAGCGCCCCGATCCCATGCGCATCCTCGTCGTCAATGCCGGGTCGAGCAGCCTGAAGCTCCGGGTCCTCGACCCGGACGACCGGATCGTGGGGTCCGAGGACCTGCCCGCGCCGCGCGGCCAGGCCGACAACGTCGCCGTGTCGCGCGCCATCGAGGGGTTCGGTACCGTGGACGCAGTCGGTCACCGGATCGTCCACGGCGGGACGCGCTACACGCGGCCGGTCCGGATCGACCGCGAGGTCATGGAGCACCTCCGGGCGCTCACCGACCTCGCCCCGCTCCACCAGCCGAAGTCCCTCGCCGCGCTCGCCGCGGTCGAGGCGGCCCTCCCCGGCGTCCCGGCGGTCGCCTGCTTCGACACGGCCTTCCATGCCGGCATGCCGGCGGGGGCTTCCACGTACGCCATCCCGTCCGAGTGGCGGAAGCGCTGGGATCTGCGCAAGTACGGCTTTCACGGTCTTTCGCACGCGTACGCATCGCGGCGCGTCGCGGAGCTCCTGGGGCGTCCGCTCGAGGGTGTCCGGCTGGTCACCTGCCACCTGGGCGCTGGAGCGTCCCTCGCCGCGGTGCTGAATGGCCGCTCCGTCGACACGACGATGGGGTTCACGCCGCTCGACGGGCTGGTCATGGCCACCCGGTCCGGGAGCATCGACCCGGGCCTGGTCCTCTGGCTGGAGGAGCATGCCAGGATGCCGCCCGCCGAGCTCGCCGCGACGCTCGAGCACCGCTCGGGCCTGCTGGGCCTGGCCGGCACTGCCGACATGCGGGAGATCCTCGCCGCGGCCGACGCCGGCGAGCCGGACGCGGTGCTTGCCCTCGACGTCTACCACCACCGGCTGCGGGCGTCGGTCGCCGCGATGGCGGCGGCGCTCGGGGGGCTCGACATCCTGGTCTTCACCGGCGGGGTGGGGGAGAACGCGCCGGCCGTCCGCGAGCGCGCCGCGCGCGACCTGGCATTCCTCGGCGTCGCGATCGACCAGGCGAGCAACCGGGCGGCCGGCGACGACCGCGAGATCGGCGCACCCGGCGTCGCGGTCCGGACGTTCGTCATCGCGGCGCGCGAGGACCTCCAGATTGCCCACGAAGTCAGGGACGTCCTCGCAGGAGGATAGACTGGCGGAGCTCGGTCCCCGCGACCGTGGTGCGGGGACCGCGGAGGTGGCGTGATGAGCATGCGATCAGAGCTCGGGGAGGCGCCCGAGGTCGTGCGGTCGCTGGTCGAAAAGCAGAGAGGCGTCATCGACGCTGTCGCCGATGCGATCCAGTCGCGTCCGGTGGACCTGGTCCTGATCGCCGCCCGGGGCACGTCCGATCACGCAGCGATCTACGCCCAGTACGTCTTCGGGGTCAACAACAAGCTCCCAGTCGCGCTCGCCGCCCCCTCGATCCAGTCCCTGTACGGCGTCAACCCGCGACTCCGCAACGCCCTGGTCATCGGGGTCTCGCAGTCGGGCCAGTCACCCGACGTGATCGGCGTCATCGAGCAGGCTCGTCGCCAGAACGCCCCGACAATCGCGGTGACCAACGACGCCAGGTCGCCTCTCAGCCGCGCCGCCGAGTTCCACATCGACATCCATGCCGGTCCCGAGCGAGCCGTCGCCGCGACGAAGACCTACATCGCCGAGCTCACTGCCCTGGCGATGCTGTCGACCGCCCTCGACGACGACCGCGAAGCTCGGCAGCAGCTCCGGGAGGTCCCGGACGCGATTGCCGCGGCTCTCCGGCTGGAGGACGCCGTGGCAGCGGCCGCGAGGGAACAGGCCGGCATGCAGCGAGCGGTCGTCCTCGGGCGGGGCTTCAACTACGCAACGGCCCTCGAGTGGTCACTGAAGCTGAAAGAGATGACATACGTCCTGGCCGACGCCTACTCGACGGCCGACTTCGAGCACGGCCCGATCGCGATGATCGACCCGGGATTCGTCGTCCACGTCGTTGCCGCCGAAGGACCGACACTGCCAGAGATCAAGGCGGTCCTGGAGCGGCTGCGGCAGGCCGGCGCGCGGCTCGTCGTGGCTTCGAGCTCCTCCGACGTTCTCGCCTTTGCCGACGTCCCGCTCCCGCTGCCGGCCGCCCCGGAGTGGCTCTCACCGCTGTCGGCGATCATCCCGGGCCAGCTCTTCGCCTACCACCTCGCACTGTCCAAGCACCTCGACCCGGACCACCCTCGCAGCATCCGGAAGGTCACCAAGACCCGGTGACGTCCGACGAGACCGAGCTCAACCGGAGCCGAGATGGCGGACCATTGACATGTGAGGTAGTCTGGGCCTCGTTAGTTTCTATCTGGCAGGAACTATGGCTCTTCGTCACGCCGCGATGCTCGAAGTGAACGAGTTCCTGGTCCTCGATTTCGTTCGAGACCACGCGACGACGACTCGTCCGGAGATCGGCCGCGTCCTTGGCCTTTCAGATTCGTCGGTGAGCCGGATCATCGGGCGGCTTCTGAAGTCGGGCCTTGCGATCGAGTCGCCGGGCCGGGTGACCGGAACTGGACGGCCGAGCAAGACCATCACGTTCAACCGCCGGGCCGGAGCAGTCCTGGCGGTGGACCTGGGCGGCACGGAATCCCACGGCTCGCTCGCCGATCTTTCGGGGGCCATCCTGCGCGAGGACGTCCGTCCAACGCAGGGTCCAGGAGGGGCGTTCGCAGCGCTTTCGGCCACGATCTCGACGATGCAGGCGGCGGCATCCCAGCGCGGTCTGCACGTCGACGCCGTCGCCGTCGGCATCCCGGCCATCCTCGATCCGGCGGCAGGCAGGGCCGTGGGCGGTCCGGCAGTCGACTGGCAGGAATTCGAGATCGTCGGCAGCCTCCGGGAAACGCTCGACGTCCCCTTTGTCGTGGAGAACGATGCCAACCTGGCCGCCCTGGCTCACGCCTGGCGAGGCGACGGGCGGGGACTGCGCGACTTCGTCACGGTGATGATGGGAACCGGTATCGGCGCCGCCATCGTGGCCAACGGTCGCCTGGTGAAGGGCCGCCACAATGCCGCCGGTGAGATCGGCTACCTCCTGACCAGCCGGGCGCAGCTCCACTCCCTCCGCCTCGGACAGGCGTCGGAGGTGGGCGAGCGCCCGGGCGGATACGGCGGGCTGGAAAAGCTGGCTGCCGGTCCCTCGATCGCCAACCGTGCGAGGGCTCTGGTCGAAGGGGGAGCGGCTTCCTCGCTGGCGGGCGTGCCCGTGACCCCGGAGCTGATCTTCGCCGCGGCGGCTGCAGGAGACAGGCTGGCCCGCGGCGTCATCGACGAGCTGCTGGACGACACCGCCCTGGGGCTGGTCGCCATCACGACCATCGTCGACCCTGAGCTGATCATCCTTGACGGCAGCATTGGCCGATCTCTCGAACCGTATCTGGCCGAGCTGTCGGGCCGCTTGACGGGCCGGCTCGTCTCAATCCCGCGCCTCTGCATCTCCAGCCTCGGGCCGAACGCGACCCTGGTGGGGGCGATCGCCGCGGCGCTCCAGCTGACTCGCCAGCGAACCGCTCCCTCAGCTCTCTTCGGGGCTTTCACCGTCAGCGGACGGGTTGAACCAGATGCCTGAACCCGGCCCCTCGCAACCCGGGCGGCTCCGCTTCCGCAGGGCGGCGTCTGGCCGATCCTGGGGAACATCGCTGTGATCGGGGTTGGGCAATGGTGATGGTCGCCCTCGTGGCCTCGCGCGATCCCGAAGCCTTCATCCTTTCGGGCGGCCTCGTCGAGGAGGCCCCCGCGTGCATTGAGGCCCTGCGCCGGCGCGTTGCGGATCTGCGTCCGCTTCCGCCGGGTTCTCGCATCGGCCACCTCGGCGCCCAGTCTGGTCTGGTGGGTGCCGCGGTGGCCGCCCGGTCCGTCCTTCAGGCGCAACGTGCGCTGGAGGCAGCATTGGACGCACCGGAGTGCCCAGCTCAAGGCCGTGCCAGCGGCTATCTGTCCATGGAGGTGGAGCGATGACTCGGTCCGTTGCCGCATCACGCGGGATCGCGTGGCGGCTCCTGGGCACGGCGACAGCCGTGCTCCTCGTTGTCTCGGCGTGCTCGAGCAGCGCGGCGACGCCCTCGCCGGCCGCCAGCCAGCCGGCAGCAAGCGCGCCGGCCGCCGCGTCGCCTGCCGCATCCGCGGCGGCAAGTGCGGCGATCGACACCACCACGCCCATGACGCTCAACGTCCTGCTGATGCAGCAGGCTGCCTACAGCGCCGCCGACATCACGGCGATGGACGCTGCCTTCACGAAGGCCTATCCGAACATCACCATCAATCCCGAGCTGGTCTCCTACGACTCGCTCCACGACAAGATTGTCACCGCCCAGGTCGGCGGTAGTGGCAAGTACGACGTCGTGCTGATGGATACGCCCTGGCCGGCCGAGCTCGTCAAGGCCAACATCGTCTCCGACATCACGAGCCAGATCCCCGCGAACTTCACGACGGGCGTCTTCGACTCCGCCTGGACTGCCGCGAAGTACAACGGCAAGGTCTACGGCGTGCCCTGGATCAACGACACGAAGTTCTTCTTCTACAACACCGACATGTTCACCAAGGCCGGTATCACCGCGGCTCCCAAGACCTGGGACGAGGTCGAGGCCGACGCCAAGGCGATCAAGGCGGCCGGTGTCGTCAAGTACCCGATCACGGCCAGCTGGAAGCAGGCCGAGGCCGTCATCTGCGACTGGACCCAGCTCGCGGCCGCGTTCGGCGGCTCCGACTTCGTGGATGCCAGCGGCAAGGCGCTGTTCAACCAGGGCGGCGGCCTGGCGGCGCTGACGTTCATGAAGAAGCTCATCGATGAAGGGCTGGTCGACCCGGCCTCCCTCAGCCAGACCGAGGACGACGTCAACAGCGTCATGAGCGCCGGCCAGTCGGCCATGGCGCTCAACTGGACCTACGGGCTCAGCGTCATGAACGACCCGTCCAAGTCCAGCGTTGCAGGCAAGATCAAGGTCGCCCCCAGCCCCGGCGAGGGCAGCGTGACCACGAGCGGCGTGAACGGCGGCATGAGCCTGGCCGTCACCACGACCACCAAGCATCCCAACGAGGCGCTCGCCTACGCTCTGTTCATGGCCAGCGAGCAGTCGCAGGAGATGGACGTCGCCAACGCCCTGCCGATGTGGAAGGCGTCGTTCGACAATCCGGCCGTCACGAAGGGCAACCCCGATCTCTTCGCCGCCGCGAAGATCCAGTTCGCCGGCCTCGTTGCACGTCCGGTGGTGCCGTACTACACGAAGCTCTCGAACGCCCTGCAGGACGCGATCCAGCAGGTGCTCCTCGGAAAGAAGACCCCGCAGACGGCGCTGGACGACGTGGCTGCCCAGCTGCCGACCTTCCAGCAGTAGACGGCCGGCCAGCCCCTCCAGCTTCCTGAAGGGCGATCCGGCAATGGCCGTGGGCACGCTCCGCCGCTCACCCGCGAAGCGGTCGAAGCCCTGGCCCGAGACGTGGGTGGCGGCGGCCTTCGTGGCCCCCGCCGCCCTCGTCATCTTCCTCGTGGTCGTGGTTCCGCTGGCCCGCGCCGGGTGGATGAGCCTGTTCGCCATCGAGCTGACGCGCCCCGGCGTCGAGCCGTTCGTCGGCCTGGGCAACTACATCACCCAGATCACGAGCGCGGGCTTCTGGGATTCGATCTCCAAGGCGCTCTTTTTCACCGTCGTGACCACGGCGCTTGAGCTCAGCCTGGGCACCGGCCTGGCCATGCTGATGGACCAGCCGATGCGGTTCCGCTGGATCCTTCGGTCGCTGGTGATCCTTCCGTGGGCCCTGCCCACGATCGTCAACGCCCTGATGTGGCGGTGGATCGACAACGCGACCTACGGCTCGCTCAACGCGCTGCTGACGCAGGTTGGCGCCCTGCACGACTACGTGCCGTGGCTCTCCCAGGAGACCACGGCGATGTGGATGGTGATCATCGCCGACGTCTGGAAGATGACACCCTTCTGCGCGCTCCTCATCCTGGCCGGCCTGCAGGGGATCGACCGCGAGCTCTTCGAGGCAGCCCGCGTGGACGGTGGTTCGACTATCGCAATCTTCCGGCGCATCATCCTGCCGCTGCTCACGCCGATCATCCTGATCGTCCTGGTGCTGCGGACGATGGAGGCATTCAAGGTCTTCGACCTGATCTGGATCATGACCGGGGGCGGCCCTGCCAGCTCCACGCAGACCGTGGCCATCTATGCGTACCGCACTGCCTACCAGGGCTATGACTTCGGCCAGGGCGCGGCGCTCGGCTACATCATCGCCATCGCGATCATGCTGCTTGCGGCGGTCTACCTGTGGATGCTCCGGCGAACCGGAACGACCGCATCATGAGCACGCAGGTGGCCAAGTCTCACGGCGATCGTGCTCCGTCCGGGTCGCCGCCGCCCTCGAGGCGCCGCAAGCCGATCACCCTTCGCCGCCTTCGCCGAACGCTTTTTGTCTACGCGGGGATGGCGATCGCCCTGGTCGTCATCCTGGGGCCGTTCCTCTGGCTGCTGATCTCGAGCGTCGCCGACAAGGTCGACCTGCTGGCGCGGCCGCTGTCCTGGATCCCGGCCCACATCAGCTTCCAGCGCTTCATCGACCTGACGGTGGGCGGCGCCCCGGGCGACAGCCAGGCCCTGGAGTTCCGCTCCGCGATGCTGAACAGCCTGGTGATCGCGTCGGTGACGACCATCGTGGGCGTCAGCGTCGGCACGGTGGCGGCGTACGCGTTCTCGCGGTTCCGGTTCCCGGGTCGGGGCTGGATGATCCTGGCGTTCATGGCCACGACCATGCTGCCCCCGATCGCGTTGCTCCTGCCGCTCTACCAGATCATGAGCACGCTCGGCCTGAGCGACACGCCCCTCGCCCTGATCATCATCTACTCGTCCTTCGTGACGCCGTACGTGGTGTGGCTCATGCGAGGCTACCTCGACACGGTTCCCCGGGAGCTGGACGACGCCGCTCGCGTGGACGGCTGCTCGAGGCTGGGGGCGCTCTGGCGGGTGATCCTGCCGGTCTCCCGGCCCGGCCTGCTCTCGACGTCGCTGCTCGCCTTCCTGCTCGCCTGGGACGAGTTCCTGTACGCGCTCGTCATCACGCAGACGAACGCGTCGAAGACGCTCCCGGTGGCCCTGAACGACTTCATCGGCCGGTATGGCGTCGATTTCGGACGCCTGGCCACCGGCGGGGTGATCGCGGCGATCCCGCCGCTGGTCATCGCGTTCGTCTTCCAGCGCTACCTGGTTTCCGGACTGACCGCCGGAAGCGTGAAGGGATGACCGCGGCCGGCAACGGCGCGGTCGAGTGCTCGTGCTGGCTCGCCGTCCGTCAGCGCCTGGCCCAGTAGTCGTCGCGTGCGCGACTGGCCGCCTGCGCCTCGGGCGTCTCGAAGCCCGGGGCCATTGACGCCGTGTCGCCGGCGAGGACCTCGTGGTGCTCGATGTTGAGCAGGCGAAGCCAGCTCTGCTGGCCCATCGTGAGGGCGATGAAATAGCCCAGCTCGACCAGCTCCGGCTCCGAGAAGTGCCGGGCGAGCCGGTCCCAGAACGCGTCGTCGGGATCCAGCCGCCACGTGATCGCCTCGGCGTAGGCAAGCGCCGCCTTCTGCCGCTCGTCGTAGATGCCCGACGTCTCGAAGTTGAGGAGCTGGTCGTACTTCCCCTCGGTCAGGCCCTGCGCCGAGGCCTGCACGGAGCGCTGGTTGCCGCAGTACTCGCACTTGACCGTGCGCGACACGTAGACCCGGCAGAGCTCCTTGATGGTGTGGTCGCAGACGCCGTCCCGGAACACCGCCTGCCAGGTGTTCGCGAACGACCAGAAGACGGCCGGGACGTGGGCCCGGATCGACTGGCTCTCCGGCCGCGGCGTCCCGAAGCGGGCGCACCGCTCCAGCTCAGCGCGCATCTCCTCGTCGAGGGACGCCGGTCCGACGTAGCTGATCCGCCGTCTTCCCGCCACGGGTGCCTCCTCGCGTGCCGGACCGCCGGCGTCGATCATTCCGGGCCGGCGTACGCCCCGGCCGTCTCGGGGAACATGGCCTTGATGATCTTGAACGCCGAGACGTCCACCGTGGCGTCCATGTGCAGGTAGACGGACGCGTCGCGGAGGTACTTCTCGATCCCGACGTCGAGCATGGAGCCATGGCCGCCGTGCAGCTCCAGGGCCTGGCGGCATACCTCGAACACCTCCTCGGAGGCGAACACCTTGACCATGTTGGAGAGCTGGTCGGCGTCCGACGCGTTCTGGTCCACCGCGCGGGCCGCGTGGCGCACGAAGGCACGGACCGCGTCCAGCTTGATGGCCATCCTGGCCAGACGGAGCGCCACGGCCTGGTGCTTGATGAGGATGCGGCCGCCCTGGACGTGCTGCTGGACGAACGTCGCCGTGTCCTCGAAGGCGGCGACCCCGGTCCCGAGGTTCTTGGCTGCCTGGAGGATCTTGCCGGGGCGGAAGTAGACGCCCGCCTTGCCGAGGGCGCCGTCCTGGACAAGGAGGTGGTCCTCGGGCACCCGGCAGTCCTCGAAGACGATCTCGCCGTTGTTCATGTAGCGGCCGCCGACCGTCTCGTTGCAGCGCGTCACGGTCAGCCCGGGGGTGTCCCGCGGGACGAGGAAGCTGCTGGTCCCCTGCAGCATCCCGACCGCGGGGTTCGTGTTCGCGTAGACCACGTAGAGCGACGCGTCGTAGCCGTTGCTGATGTAGTGCTTGCGGCCGTTGATCGTCCAGTGGCCGTCCGCGAACACCGCCCGGGTGTCCATGTTCGCCTCCGGGACGTTGTACGGCAGCCAGCGATCCGAGGCGCCCTTCGGCTCGGTCAGGCAGTGGGCCAGGAGGAACGACGGGTCCGCCATGTAGCGGGGGAACCAGCGCGCCTGCAGGTGCTCGGGCGCCACGTTCCGCAGGAGCACCGAGACCTTCCAGCCCTGGGCCAGCTTGTCGGCCACGCCGGCGTCCCCGCGACCCAGCTCGGTGGCGATCAGGGCGAACGTCTGCGCCTCGGTTCCCGGGTCCAGCTCCACGCCGCCGTACCTGGCAGGCACGCCGAGCCCCCGCAGGCCGGCCGCGTCGGCCTCCTCGAGGATGCTCCGCGGGAGGCGTTCGTCGGGCTCGAAGAGCCACTCCCGCTGGCGGTTGGCCCGGATGAACGGGATGACCACCCGGTCGACGTACTCGCGGGTCGTCCGCTGCATGAGTCGCTGCTCGGCCGAGAGCTCCAGCAGGTCCATCGTCGCGGTCATGTCCGATCCTCCCCGGATCTTCGTATGCTGCGGCCGCCGCGAGGCCGGACGCACGGACCGATCCGTGCAGCGGCGCTACTCGGCGACCGGGCCCCCGGGGGCCACCTCCGGGCCGATCCAGATCGTCTGGACGTTGGTGAACTCGCGGATCCCGAATGCCCCGAGCTCGCGGCCCCAGCCGCTCCGCTTCACGCCTCCGAAGGGCAGGCGCGGGTCGGACGCGACCATCCCGTTGACGAAGACGGCACCCGATTCGACCGTCCGTGCGAGCGCCTCGCCGGCCGCGACATTGCCAGTCCAGATGCTGGCGCCGAGGCCGTAGTCGGACTCGTTCGCGATCGCGACGGCATCCTCGCCGTCGGCGACCCGCCGCACGGCGGCGACCGGGCCAAAAGTCTCCTCGGCCAGCACCGGCATACCGTCGCGGACGTTGACCAGGACGGTGGGCGCGTAGAAGTGGCCCGCACCGGCCATCCGGCGCCCGCCGACGAGCGCCTGGGCGCCCGCGCTGACCGACTCCTCGACCTGGCGCTCCAGCGTGTCCCGGAGGTCGGCCCGGGCGAGCGGCCCGACCTGGGTGGCGGGATCCAGCGGATCACCCACCCGGAGCGACGAGACCGCTCGCGCGAAGCGCTCCTCGAACTCGTCAGCGACCGGCTCGGCGACGAGGAAGCGCTTCGCCGCGATGCACGACTGGCCGGTGTTCTGGTTCCGGGCCCGGACCGCGGTCGTCGCTGCCGCCGCCACGTCGGCGTCGGCGAGGACGATGAACGGGTCCGACCCGCCCAGCTCGAGCACCGTCTTCTTGAGCGAGGCCCCGGCGATGGCCGCGACGCGCGCGCCGACCTCCGAGCTGCCGGTGAGCGTCACCGCGCGCACCCGGGGGTCGCGCACCACCGGCTCGACGTCCGCCCCAGCGAGCAGGAGCGTGCGGAAGAGGCCTCGCGGGAAGCCCGCCGCCTCGAACGCCGAGCCGACCGCGAGCGCGCACTGCGGGATGTTCGAGGCGTGCTTGAGGAGGGCGCCGTTGCCCGCCATCAGCGCCGGGGCGGCGAACCGGAAGACCTGCCAGAACGGGTAGTTCCAGGGCATGATCGCGAGCACGACCCCGAGCGGCTGGTAGGCGACGAGGCTCCGGCTCGCGTTCGTCGCGACGACTTCGTCGCGCAGGAAGTCCGCTGCCCGCTCCGCGTAGAAGTCGCACGTCAGGGCGCACTTCTCGATCTCGGCGAGGGCCTCGGTGATCGGCTTGCCCATCTCGAGCGTGATCAGGCGGCCGTAGTCGTCGCGCCGGCGGCGCAGGTGTGCCGCAAGGGCGTGCATCGCCGCCGCCCGGTCCGGGAACGGCATCCGCCGCCAGGCACGCTGCGCCGCGTCCGCCCCGGCGATCGCGGCCTCGACCTCGTCCGGCGTGGTCGCCGGGTAGCGGGCCAGCACCGCGCCGGTCGCGGGGTTGATCGATTCGAGCTGGTCGGTCATGGGCGCAGCCTCTCGCTCATCCAGTCGGCCATGGCGGGCCGGTACTTGTACGGGATGTTGTTGCAGACGTGGTTGCCGTCCGGGTACATGAGCAGGGTAGCGTGAGGCGCCTCGCGGACGATCCGCTCGGCCTGCTCGGGCGGGAAGAGCCGGTCCCGCGCGCCGTGGATGACGAGGAGCGGCTGGTCGACCTCTGAGAGGACGCCGTGGAGCGCCAGGGTCTTCGTCCGCTCGAAGGCCTCGGCCTCGTCCCGCGACTTCGTGTAGAAGACATAGCCGGCCCGGGTGAGCGAGTTCAGCGCGGGCCAGCACTCGGACAGGTCGTACGGGCCGGCGAGGGCCACGAGGGCGCGGATGCGCTTCTCCCGGGCCGCGGCCAGCGGGCCGTAGATCCCGCCCATGCTGATCCCCATCAGGCCGACCCGTCCCGCGTCCACGTCCGGGCGGGCGGCAAGCGTGTCGATGATCGGCCGGACGACGCTGGACCAGTCGGCCCGGATCGGGAAGCGCGGCGCGCTCTCGCCCTGGCCGGGGCCGTCCACGGTGAGCGTGGCCATCCCGCGGCGTAGGAAGTCCTCCTCCATCGCGAAGAGCTCCTCCTTCACGGAATCGAGCCCCGGGACCAGGAGCACGACCGGCGGGCGCGCGACGTCGCGAGGCCGGCGCAGGTTGCCCGGGATCGTCGTGCCCTCGAACGGGATCTCGAGGCGTTCGCCGGGCGGATCGAGGTGGGGGAGCGCGCGGGCATAGGTCGCGACGACGAGCGCATTCATCTCGAGGTGCAGGGCCGGGTCCTCGAACCAGAGGAACTTCCCGAGGTGGTAGGACCAGGCGGCCCGCTGGAACGCCTGGGTCGCCGTGACGACGTGGCCGCGCGCGGCCGCCTCCTCGGCCAGCTCCCGGTGCATGTCGCCGACAGCCTTCCAGTTGGGCGCCCAGTCGACCCACTCGGTCGTGGCGGCCTGGACCCGCTCGAAGTCGTTGACGTCGATCCCGTTGGCCACGAAGCGCGGCTTCCAGTGGGAGACGGCGAGCTGCACCCGGTTCACCTGTTCAGTGGCCACCGCTGGACTCCTTCCACCCGGATGCGCTCATGGGAGGCCACCTTCGAGCCGGCCGGCGAGATCGGCGAGGAACGCCGCGGCCTCGGCGCCGTCCGCGACCCGGTGATCGACCGACAGGGTGAGCGACACGATCGGGGCGACCACGACCTGGCCGGCGCGGGCGACCACCTGGTCGCGGACGCGCCCGACGGCGAGGATCGCGGCCTCCGGCGGGTTGACGATCGCGGTGAACCGGTCGACCCCGTTCGCGCCCAGGTTCGAGATGGTCATGACCGCCCCGGCGAGCGCATCCGCGGCCAGCTTTCCCGCCCGCGCTCCCGACTGGAGCATCGATCGCTCGCGGGAGATCTCGGCCAGGTCCTTCGTGTCGGCGTCACGCAGGACGGGCACGAGCAGCCCGTCGTCGAGCGCCACCGCGATCCCGAGGTGGATGCCGTCGCCGGGGATCAGCCCCTCCGGGTCGTAGCGCATCGTGAGCCGCGGGTGATCGACCAGCGTCCGGGCGACCGCCTGGATCAGCACGTCGGCGTAGGAGACGCCCGCCGCGGTCCGGGCTGTTCCCGCGGCCGTCATGTCCACGTCGCGCGACACCGAGAACTGGGGCACATCGCGGAATGAGCGGGTCATCCGCTCCGCGATGACGCGGCGCATCCGGGAGAGCGGTTCGCGGGCGGGCCCGGTGCCCGGTGCGCCTGGCCCCGGGCCCGATCCTGCGGTCCCGCCCGGAGCGGCGGTGGCGATGCCCGACGCGGCGACGGCTTCGACGTCCTCGACCGAGATCCGGCCGCCCCGCGCCGGGCGGATCCCGGCCAGGTCCACGCCGAGCTCGGCGGCCCGCTTGCGTGCCGCGGGGCTCGCGACGACGCGCTCGTCCGTGCCTCCGGAGGGGCCAACGGCCGGGGCGGGAGCCGGCGCGACGACCCGCTCCGGCTCGAGGGCCGCGGCCGGCTCGGGCGCCTCGGTGATCGGCTCGTCGGCGGTCGTCGAGATGAGCGCGATCACCGAGGTGACCGGGATCTCGTCCCCGGCGGCCGCGAGCAGGCGGCGCACGAAGCCCGCGACGGGCGACTCGACCTCCATCGTCGCCTTGTCCGTCTCGACCTCGAAGAGCACCTCGCCGGCCTCGACGTGGTCGCCCTCCTTCTTCAGCCACGCGACGAACCGGCCCTCGTCCATCGTCAGGCCGAGCTTGGGGAGGATCACCGGCGTGACGCTCACCCGACGATCTCCCGCGCGACGCGGACGATGTCCTCGACCTGCGGGACGACCCCGCGCTCGAGGTGGGCGGCGTAGGGGATCGGCGTCTCGACGCCGGCCAGCCGTCGCGGTGGGGCATCCAGGTCGTCGAAGGCCTCCTCCGCGACCAGGGCCGCGATCTCGCCCCCGTAGCCGCCGCGCAGGATCGCCTCGTGGACCACGAGCAGGCGCCGGGTCCGGCGCACGCTGGCGAGGATCGTCTCCCGGTCGAGCGGGACCAGCGAACGCAGGTCGATGACCTCGGCCTCGATCCCGTCGCGAGCCAGCAGCTCGGCCGCCTCGAGCGCGAAGAGCACCTCGCGCGACCAGGTGACGATCGTGAGGTCGCGCCCGGCCCGCTTCACGTCCGCCTTCCCGAGCGGGATCACGTACTCGCCGGCGGGGACCGGCCCCTTCGTCCGGTAGAGGAGCTTGTGCTCGATGAACATGACCGGGTCGTCGTCCCGGATCGCCGCGGCCAGGAGGCCCTTTGCATCGGCGGGGGTGGCCGGCATGACCACCTTCAGGCCCGCGACGTGGGTGAACCACGCCTCGAGCGACTTGGAGTGCTGCGCCGCGTTGCCGCGGCCCGAACCGCCCTGGGTCCGCACGACGAGCGGCACGCGGGCCTGCCCGCCGAACATGAAGCGGTTCTGGGCAGCCTGGTTCACGATCTGGTCGATCGCGAGGCCGGAGAAGTCGATGTACATGAGCTCGACGACCGGCCGCAGGCCGGTGAGCGCGGCCCCGACGCCCGCCCCAACGATCCCGATCTCGCTGATCGGCGTCTGCCGGATCCTGTCGGGCCCGAACTCCGCGAGGAGACCGGCCGTCACCTGGAACGCGCCGCCGTGCTCGGCGATGTCCTCGCCCATGACGAAGACCCTGGGATCACGCAGCATCTCGAGCCGGAGCGCCTCCCGGAGCGCCTCGGAGTAGAAGAGCTCGTTCGTCGCCGCGGCCGTCGGGGCCGCAGCCGCCTCACTGGGTGGCATAGATCTCCTCCGGAGTGATCGGCGACGCGATCGGGCCCGTCTCGGCCCACGCGATCGCGCGTTCCATCTCGTCGTCAACAGCCCCGTCGATCGCGTCCAGCTCGGCGTCCGAGGCGATGCCGTCCGATGTCAGCCAGGCCCGGGCGTTCGTGATGGGGTCGAACGTGGCGCGCCAGGACTCGATCTCCGCCTTCGTCCGGTACTGCTGCGGATCGCCGTAGTAGTGGCCCTCGTGGCGGTACGCCTCGGCCACGATGAGCGTCGGTCCGCCGCCGGCCCGGGCCAGGGCGATCGCCTCGCCCGCAGCCGCGTGCACGAGGCGGACGTCGCGGCCGTCGACGTGGATTCCCGGCATGCCGTACCCGATCGCGCGGGAGGCGATGTCGTCCACCGCGAACGCGCGGGCCGCCGGGAGGCTCTCGGCGTACTGGTTGTTCTCGCAGACGTACACGACCGGGAGCTTCCAGATTGCCGCGAGGTTGAGCGACTCGTGGAACGTCCCCTGGTTGGCCGCCCCGTCGCCGAAGAACGAAACGGCGACCTGGTCGGATCCCAGCTGCTTCGCGGTGAGCGCCGCGCCTGTCGCGATCGGGATGCCGCCACCGACGATCCCGTTGGCACCGAGGTTGCCCTTCGACGTGTCCGCGATGTGCATCGAGCCGCCCCGGCCGCGGCAGTACCCCGTCTCCCGTCCCAGCAGCTCGGCGAACATCTTCCCGAGGTCGGCGCGTTTCGCGATGCAGTGGCCGTGGCCGCGATGGGTGGACGTGATCCAGTCGTCGTCGCGGAGGTGCGCACAGACGCCCGCGGCGATCGCCTCCTCGCCCGCGTAGCTGTGGATCGTGCCCCAGATCTTGTTCTCGCCGAAGAGCGTCGTGGAGCGTTGCTCGAACCGGCGGATCGTCCGCATCACCCGGTAGAGCTCGAGCGCATCGGCCCGGTCGATCGTCATCTCGTTCTCCTCACGGGGTCAGCATCACGCGGATCGCGCCGTCACGGCGCTCGGTAAAGGTCGCCCAGGCTTCCGCGAACCGGTCGAGCGGGAAGTGGTGGGTCGTCAGGCTGGCGACGTCGATCCCGCCGCGCGCAAGCAGCTCAAGCGCCCGACCGGAGACGCCCATCGGGTTCGCCACTGAGCCCAGCACGTCGAGGTGGCCGCGGACGATCGTCGAGAGGTCGACGCCCGAGAGCTCGACGCCCTGGCCGGTCGCCCCGCCGAGGACAACGCGCCCGCCCCGGCGGGCCGTCGAGATCGCCAGGCGCGCCGCCTCGGCCGTCCCGGCGAACTCCACGACGAGGTCTGCCGATCCTGCCAGCGGCCCCGCGTCGCGCTCGTCGACCACGAGATCGGCGAAGCGGCCGGCGCGGGCAAGCCGCTCCCCGCGGCCCACGATCGTGACCCGGGCGGCACCGCCCGCGCGGGCCAGCTGGGCGGCGCACAGCCCGATCGCGCCCGGCCCGATGACGACGACGGACTCGCCCGGGCGGAGCCGCCCACGCTCGAGCGCCCACAGGGCGACGCCGAGGTTGTCGGTCCAGGCGCCGTCGGCGGTGGAGACGCTGTCGGGCAGCGGGTGGAGCGCGGCAACCGGCACGCTGGCGTACTCGGCCAGCCCGCCCGCGATCGTGAAGCCGACGTGCGCGTGGCCGGTCTCGGGCCGGCCGTAGTTCTGGCACAGCGTGTAGAGCCCCTCGCGGCAGCGGTCGCAGACGCCGCAGCCCACGTGGACCTCGACCCCCACCCGGGTCCCGGCCGGCGGCCCGTCCGTCCCTGGGCCGAGGGCGACCACCGTCCCGGCGAACTCGTGGCCCGGGATGTGCGGGAAGCGCGTACCGGCGAACTTCCCGGCCAGGATCTTGCGGTCGGTCGCACAGACCATGGACGCCTCGACCCGGAGGAGGGTGTGGCCCGCGGCCGGATCGGGCACCGGTACGTCGGAGACCGCGAACCGGCCGGGCGCCTCGAAGACGACCGCGCGCATCGTCGCCGGGCTCACGGCCGGATCGCCGAATGGCTGGCGCGGATCACGGCTCGACGATGACCTTGAGCGCCCCGTCGATCCGCTCGTTGAACGTGCGGAGCGCCTCGCGGAACTCGCGGAGGGCGAAGTGGTGGGTGATCAGCCGGCCCGCCGGGATCCGGCCGTCGGCGATGAGCGGGATGACCTCCTCCATCGTGTTCCGGTTGGCCCGCACGCCGTAGAGGTCGAGCTCCTCCAGGACGACCTTCTGGAAGCTCACCGCGGCCGGCTCCTTCGGGATCCCGGTGAATGCCACCCGGCCGCCCTTGCGGACCATCCCGATCGCCTGGCCCACGGAATCCCGCGAGCCGGCCGAGTCGACCGCCACGTCCACGCCGTTTCCGCCGGACCACTCCCGCACCCGCTCCACCGGATCGCCGGCGTGGTAGTCGACGGTCTCGAAGCCCAGCTCGCCTGCCCGCTCCAGGCGCCTGCCGCCCCCGACCACGACCACCCGGGCCGCGCCCAGGGCCTTCGCGCACATCCCCACGAGAAGCCCCATGCCCCCGGAGCCGACCGAGGCGACCAGGTCGCCGGGCTGGATCCCGGGACGCTTCACGGAATGGAGCGCGATCGATGCCGTGTCGCAGAGCGCGGCCGTGTCGTACGGCATGTCATCGGGGATGCGGAAGACGGCCTTGATCGTGTGGACCACGTACTCGGCGTAGGCGCCCTGGGAGTAGTGGCCGTACTGGCGATGGCCAAGGTCCTCGCGGCCGTAGTTGAAGCACAGGTTGTAGCGCCCGATCCGGCACATCCGGCACAGGCCGCAACCCGAGTGCGAGGTCCCGGCGACGCGCGTCCCGATCGTGAACCCGTTCTGCTCCGCCACCGGCCCGGCGGCCACGACGTCGCCGGACCACTCGTGGCCAGGGATGAACGGGTAGGCGCGCGGCCACCGCCCGGCGAAGCTGCCCTCGATGATCTCCGCGTCGGTGCCGCAGATCGCGATCGCGCGGACCCTGCACAGCACCTCGTTCGCGGCCGGCTCCGGCCGCGGCACGTCGCGGATCTCGAAGGCGTGCGGAGCGGTCAGCACGAGCGCGTCCATGACTAGTCCTCCACGAATGCCGCGACGCGGCAGACGGAGGCCTCGCCCCCCTGCCAGCGCCACGGGAATGCGCCCAGGTCCACGCGCCGGCCGGCCACCTCGGCGATCTCCCCGCCCAGGTTCTCGAGCATCGAGACGTCGTTCCGCGCGGTCGCGTAGTGGATGTGCTCGAAGTCCGCGAGGGGGAGCGTCTCCTCGATGGGCCGGCCGGTCATCGCCTCGTACTCCGCGACGAGGTCCGGGCGCATCAGCCGGACGCGGGTGTGGAGGGAGTGGTCGATCGACGCGAGGTCGGCGCCGATCCACTTGATGCGCCTCGCGATCAGCTCGTCCACCGCCTCGGGCCTGGGGCCGGGATGGCGGTCGAAGTAGGTCACGTCGTTGCGCGTCGGCTGCGTCCAGTTGTACTGGTCCCAGCCGGTGTAGAGGACGACGATGTCGCCTTCGCGGATTCGCTCGCCCCGGGGGAGCTGCCCCTCGATGTCGGCCATGCTGTAGTAGCTCCAGGGCTTCGTGATTGGCCGCATGTCGATCACGAGGCCCGTCCCGTAGAGCTCGTCGAGGTCGATCCGGCCGAGGTCCCGGCCCGTCTCGCAGTAATGGCTCGGCGCGTCGATGTGCGTGCCGGTGTGCATGTTCGTCTTGACGAGCATCGTGCTCTTGCGGTCCCGGTGGTGCGTCGTGATGTCGGTGACCTCGATCGAGGCGAACTGGGGCCACGTGGGCATCCGATCGCCCCAGGGCTGGGTGAGGTCGACGAGGCGGGTCATGGCTGGGCTCCGGTTGTCATGGGGGAGGCTTCCTCAGGCTGCTGCGGATGGCGCGGCCGTGGACGCGCGGATGACGAGCTCGGTGGGCAGGGTGAGCCGGACGTCGCCGATCGGGCGACCCTCCAGCCGGTCGATGAGAAGGTGCGCGCCGACGGCGCCCATCTCCAGCTGCGGCACGCGCACGGTCGTGAGCGCGGGCTCGAGAAGGCCCGCCAGCGGAATGTCGTTGAAGCCCACGATCGAGAGGTCGCCCGGGACGCGGGCGCCGATCCCGCGGAGACGCTGGAGCATGCCGATGGCGATCAGGTCGTTGGCCGCGAAGACAGCCGTGGGCCGGGCCGTGCCGGCGAGCATGATCCCGAGCGCCCGGTTGCCGGCCTCTTCGGAGAACGCGTCGGCCTCGACCACCAGCGCGGGCTCGTCGGCGAGGCCATGCGCGCGGATGCCCGCCCGATACCCTTCGCGCCGGTCGGCGCCCGTCGAGGTGTTCCGGGGCCCGGCGATGTGGCCCACCCGGCGGTGGCCGAGGCCCGCGAGGTGCGCGATCACGCTGACGGACGCGGCGCGGTTGTCGACGACGACCGCGAGGTCGCCGGCACTCTGGCCCGCCCGGTTGAGGAGGACGAACGGGAAGTCCTCCTCGCGCAACTCGTCGATCGTGTGGTCGGCCATCTGCGAGGACGCGATGAGCAGGCCGTCCACCTGGCGCTCGCGCAGCACGCGGAGGTAGGCGGCCTCCCGCGCCGGATCATCCTCCGAGTTGCACAGGATCAGGTTGTAGCCCCGCTCGAGGGCCGCGTCCTCGGCGCCCTTGATGATCGACGAGAAGAACGGGTTCGTGATGTCCGGGACGAGCATCCCGAGCGTCAGCGTCCGCTGCAGCCGGAGGCTTCGCGCGAGTGCCGAGGGCCGGTAGCCGAGCCGGTCCGCGGCCGTGAGGATGCGCTCGCGCGTCGCCGGCCGGATCGTGGACTCGGCGTGGCCGTTGAGCACCCGCGACACCGTCGACGGGTGCACGCCGGCCTCCGACGCCACGTCGGTGATCGTCGCGCGCGCTTTCGTCGCGTTCATCGGGCTAGCCCGCCTGGCCGGTCATACCGCGGCACTCTCGCCGAGGTAGAGGCGCTTGACCTGCGGATCGTCCAGCAGTTGCTGGCCTTCGCCGCGCAGCTTGATCACGCCGAGCTCCATGACGCAGCCGGTCCGGGCGTTGAGGAGCCCGGTCCGGGCGTTTTGCTCGACCAGGAGGATGGTCACCCCCTGTTCATTGAGCTCGCGCATCTTGGCCATGACCGTTCGTGACGCCCGCGGCTCCAGGCCCAGGGTCGGTTCGTCGAGCAGCAGCAGACGGGGCGCGGTCACGATGGCGCGGGCCATCTCGACCTGCTTCTGCTCGCCACCCGAGAGCAGGCCCGCGCGGCGATTGGCCTGCTCCACGACGATCGGAAACAGCTCGCCCGCGGCCTTCAACCGCTCGTGAGCGAGCGTCCGGTTGCGGATGCTGTAGGCCCCCATCAACAGGTTCTCGCGCACGGTCATCTGCGGGAAGGTGCTGCGGCCCTGGGGCACGTGGGCGATACCCCGGCGGAACAGCTCGTCCGGACGCAGCCCGCCGACGTCGGCTCCATCGAACCGGATTGCCCCGCGCCGCGGGTGCAGGACCCCGGACAGGACACGCAGGAGCGTGGACTTGCCGGCCCCGTTGGGGCCGATCAGGCACACGAAGTCGCGCTCGGCGAGCGTGAGGTCGACGCCGCGAAGGATGTCGCCCCCGCTGCCGTAGCCGGCCCAGACGCCTTCGATCTCGAGCAGCATTCTCAGTCTCCGAGGTAGGCGTCGAGGACGATCGGGTCGTCGCGGACGGCACCCGGGGAGCCCTGGGCGATCACGGTGCCGCGGTGCATCACGATGACCGGGTCGCACAGGTTCATCACGAAGCCCATGTTGTGCTCGATGATCAGGAACGTGACACCACGGGCGTTCAGCTCCTTCACGTGGCCGGCCACCTTCTCGATCATCACCGGGTTCAGGCCGCCGGCCGGCTCGTCGAGCATCACGATCTCGGGGTCCGCCATCAGCGCGGCAGCGAGCTCGAGCAGCTTCTGCTGGCCGAACGACAGGCTGCCGGCCGGCTGGTCGCGAAGCTTGAGGATGCCGAAGAACTCCAGCAGCGACTCGGCCCGTTCCTGCTCGTGACCCTTGATCGCGGCGGTGAACAGCGACCTGAAGGTGAGCTGGCGGATCGGGACGATCATGTTCTCGAGGACCGTCATCCTGCGGAAGATGCGGGTCACCTGGAAGGTCCGCATCAGCCCCAGGTGGACGATGTCGCTCGGCCGCTTGCCGACGATCGGCACGCCGTTGACGTAGACCTGTCCCTGCTCCGGCTGGTAGAACCCGGTGATGCAGTTGAACATCGTGGTCTTGCCCGAGCCGTTGGGTCCGATCAGGGCGGTGATGGTGCCCTTGGTGACGCTGAGCGACGCGTCGGTCAGGGCCTGGATGCCGCCGAACGACTTGGTGATCCCGGCGACAGCCAGGCTGGTCGACGAATCGCGGGCGGCTGCCTCGACCTCCGCGGCCGCAGTCGGCGCCGCGGTCACGACGCCACCTCCGGGAGCGTTGTGCCCGGGACATCCACCTCGGGTGGGCGGCGGCGCGCGTTCCGCCACGCGTCCCAGGTCGGGATGATCCCGTTCGGCAGGAACATCACGACGAGGACGAGGATGACGCCGAGCCCCACGAGGTGAAGCTGGCCCGCGATCCCGGATGGAGCCAGGTAGATCAGGTAGACCGAGAGGGGCTGGATGATGAACGCCCCGAGGACGGGACCCCACACCGTCCCGCGGCCGCCGACGAGCGCCATGATGATCACGCTGAGCGTGATGACCAGCTCGAACTCCGAGTCCGGCGTGATCGTGTTCAGGTACTGCGCGTGGATGGCGCCGGCCGCCCCTGCGAAGGAGACACTGATCGCGAACGCGAGGATCTTGTACAGCGAGGTGTTGACGCCGGATCCGTCCGCCTTGCCCTCCTCCTCCCGGATCGCGATCAGCCCCAAGCCGAACTTCGAGCGCCGGATCGCCAGCGACACGAGGACCGCCACGACGAGGAGCGCGAGCATCGAGTAGTAGAACGGGAGGATCACCTGGTCGGCGGGCAGGTTGAGCAGCGGCAGCAGGAGGCCGGAGCTGCCTTCCGTTATCCCGCGCAGGTCCAGCATCAGGAACTGCGCGACGGACGCGAACGTGAGCGTCACGATCACGAAGGACGTGCCTCGGACGCGGAGGGAGACCCAGCCGAGGCCGGCCCCGAGGATGCCGGTCACGATCCCGATGAACGGGGCGCTCGCGAAGACCGGGATTCCGGCGTGGATGACGAGGAGGCCTGCGGCATACGAGCCGAGGCCGAAGAAGCCGACCGTGCCCAGGGACACGTAGCCGGCGTAGCCACCCATGATGTCCCAGCCGACCGACATGGCCGCGTACATGAAGGTGAACAGGAGCAGGTCCAGGTAGAAGCCTTCGTGGACGACGACCGGCAGAACCAGGAACAGGGCCAGCGCCACGATCGGGAATTGCTTGCGCATGTTCATCGGATTAGAGGCTCTCCCGGGCAACGGATCCGAACAGGCCCTGCGGGCGCACGATGAGGACGCCGAACAGCACCATCAGGAACACGAGGGGGGCCCAGTCGAGCGGCAGGTAGACCGCAGCGATCTGCTCGGCAAGACCCAGGATCATCGCGGCGGCGAAGGTGCCGCGCAGGCTGCCCATGCCGCCGAGGACCACGATTGCAAGGAGCTTGCCGATCCAAAGCCACTGGGTCGCGGGGTAGAACGAGAACAGGACGCCCAGCAACGGCCCGCCGGCGGCGGCGACCGAGACGCCGATCGCAAACGCGATCATCGTCACCTGCTCCACGTTGACGCCGACGAGGGCCGCCGTGCGCGGGTCCTGGGTCGTGGCCCGGATCGCCCGGCCCAGGTTGCTGCGCGTCAGGAGCAGGAACAGCCCGCCGAGGACCACGAGTGCTGCGCCCGCCGCAATCAGGCGGACGAGCGGGACGTAGACATCGCCGATCGCGAAGCTGCTCTGGGCGTACGAGGTGTTGATTGCCTGGAAGTTGGAGGACCAGATGCTGCCCTGGAGCCCCTCCAGGATGATCGCGATCCCGAACGAGACCAGGACCGTGAGCGTCATGTCCCGGTTACCGAGGTGCCGCAGGACGAAGCGCTGTCCGAGGGCCCCACCGACGAAGAACGCGGGCATCACCACGAGGATCGACGCGATCGGGTCGAGGCCGAAGGTCGTGAACAGCACCCACGACACGTAGGCAGCCGTCAGGATCATCGCCGCGTGGGCCACGTTGACGACACGCATCACGCCGAAGATCAGCGTGAGCCCCGAGGCCATGAGAGCGTAGACACCGCCGGCGAGCAGGCCCAGGACGACTGCCTGGATGAGGAGGTGCGCGTTCAAGGTCTGATCCCCGTGAGGTCATTGTCCGCCGGCCGGGTGCCCCCGGGGATGAACCCCGGAAGGCGCCCGGCGCAGGCGGCGTGGATCACCAGTTGGGCTTCGGGTACACGGGGTCGCCGTTCTTGTTGGGATCGTTCGCGGGACCAACGACCAGCAGCTGGTCGTTCTGGTACTGCTCCAGGAGGAAGCTGCCGTTCGGCCGGCCGATCGAATCCCAGCCGATCAGACCCTGGACGGTCTGGACCTTGTTGGCGTGCAGCCAGGCGATGATCTTGGTGTTGTCGATGGACTGGGTTCCCAGCACGGCCGCCTGGAGCACCTGGCCGACCGAGTAGCCCTCGGCCGACTCGGTGCCGATGTCGGTCACCTTCGGGAACATGGCGTGGAACTCGGCCACGAACTTGTCGTTGCCCGGGGCCTTCGAGGTCTGGACCCAGCCGTCGCCGGTGAAGATCCCATTGACCTTGCTGCCGAGAGCCTGCTTGAACGGGCCAATGGTGCTCGGGCCGCTGGTCATGTAGACGGCCTTGGGCTGGTAATTGATCGACGCGTATGCCTGGACCTGGGAGATCGAGTCGTTGCCGATCGTGCCGCCGAGGACGATCTCGGCCCCGGACGCCTTGACCGCGGCCGCGATGGACGAGAAGTCGGTCTGCGTCGGCGGGTAGACCTGCTTGTAGACCGTCTTGATGCCGGCCGCCTCGAGGGTCGCCTGGGCGCCGTTCTCGGTCGCGCTGACGAAGGGGTCATCCTGCTGCGGGTAGGCGGCGGACGCGGGGCGCTGGTTGGCCGGCAGCGACAGGATGTACTGCACGAACGGATCGGCCTGGTGGTCGGCCGTGGCAGGCTGTACGAAGAAGATGTTCGTGAAGTTGCGCGAGAAGACGGACGGCGAGCCGCCGGCGCCTTCGATGTACGCGTAGTTGTACTTCGCGGCGACAGCGGACGTCGGGCCCGTCAGGACGGATGAGAACGGGCCGAACATCAGGTCGACCTTGTCAACCGTGGCAAGCCGCTCCATCTGGCTCACCGCGGTGTCGGCGAGGCTCTGGTTGTCGTAAGACTTGATCACGACCTGGCGGCCGAGCAGGCCGCCGGCGTCGTTGACCTCCTTGGCCCAGACCTCGTAGCCCTGCTCGATGGCGGTGCCGGGATCGGCCTTGTCACCGGTGAGCGCCTGGGAAACGCCGATCACGATGGGCTGGTCGCACGGCGCGATCGGGCAGGCGGCCGAGGGCGCTGCTGACGGCGCGACCGATGCGGCTGCGGCAGATGCGGCCGCAGATGCGGCTGCAACGGACGCCGCGGGAGTCGGGGTCGCGGCGCCGGCGCAGCCCGCGAGGGCCACCGCGCTCGCGGCAACCAGCGCGATGAGAGTCCGGACGCCCGGATGGGAAATCGATCCACTGGGACGCAACACGCTCACAGTTCTCGCTCCTCGCTTCCTGTCTCGAGTCCCTGGACGGAAATCGATTGCCGATGGCTCGGAAATCGATTGCACAGTGGGCGGAGTATCCGGGCGCGGGGACGCCATGTCAATACCCGGAGGGCCGTGTTCCCGAAATCTCCATCGGGTGCGAGGCCGGTCGGGCCTGGCGCGTCGACTGCGATTTCGGGCTTCCCGGCCACCGGCCCGGCCGCTACACTCCGCGCCACGGTGCAGGTCGTCCGGAGTGGGGCCGTGCCGGGACCGAGGAAGGGCCTGCCACCCCCATGCCCATGCTGGTGCGCGACGCGCGGCTCCATCCCACCGGCGGGCTGCGACCCGAGCCCGTCGACCTCCTCGTGGAGGGCGACCGCATCGCCGCGGTCCGGCCGCGCGGCTCCGCGGTCCCTTCCGGTGCGACGGTCCTCGACGCCGGCGGCCGCCTCGTGTCGCCTCCGCTGGTCGACCCGCACGTCCACCTCGACGCCGCACTCACCGTGGGAGAGCCCCGGCACAACGAGTCGGGAACGCTCATCGAGGGGATCCTCACCTGGGCGGATCGTAAGCCGTCGCTCACCCACGATGACGTCAAGGCTCGCGCCCTGGAGGCGATCCGCTGGGAGGTGGCCCAGGGGACCGGCTTCATCCGCTCGCACGTGGACGTGTGCGACCCGAACCTGGTGGCCCTGCGCGCCCTGCTGGAGCTCCGCGAGGAGGTCCGCGACATCGTGGAGCTGCGCCTCATCGCCTTTCCCCAGGACGGCATCCTCTCGTTCCCCAACGGCAGGGAGCTCATGCGGGAGGCGATGCGCCTGGGGTGCGACGTCATCGGCGGGATCCCGCACTACGAGTGGACCCGCGAGGACGGCGTCGAGGAGGTCAACTTCATCTTCGATCTCGCCCGCGAGACAGGGAAGCCGATCGACCTCCACTGCGACGAGACCGACGACGAGCAGTCGCGCTTCCTCGAGGTCGTGGCGGCCCGCACGATGCGCGACGGCATGCAGGGCCGGGTGGTCGCCGGGCACACGACCGCGATGGGCTCGTACAACGACAACTACGCGTTCAAGCTCCTCCAGATCCTGCGCCGGGCAGGCGTCACGATCGTCGCCAACCCGTTCGACAACATCGTCCTGAGCGGCCGCTTCGACACGTACCCGAAGCGCCGGGGCATGACCCGGGTCAAGGAGCTCGACGCCGCCGGCGTGAACGTCGCCTGCGGGCATGACTCGATCATGGATCCCTGGTATCCGCTGGGCCGCGGCTCGATGCTCGACGCGGTCTCGATGCTGGTCCATGTCGCCCAGATGACCGGGCGGACCGAGCTGTTCCGGTCGTACGAGATGATCACCACGAACCCGGCGCGGGCGGCGCAGCTGGAGTACGGGCTTGCCGAGGGTCGGCCCGCCAGCTTCGTCGTCTTCGACTGCGACGACGAGGCGGAGGCGATCCGGCTGCGGCCGCCCGCCCGCTGGGTCGTCCGGGCCGGCCGGATCGTGGCCGAGACGGAGCCCGCACGGAGCGTGGTGCACCGGGTCGAAGGTTCAGCGGAGGTCACCTTCAGTCGTTGAGGGTGAGCAGAGGAGGGACAGCATGACGATCGTCGCGCACGAGGACGCCGGTAGTGGCACGATGCCACGCGGCGAGGGTGACTTCACGATCGAGGGTCACGGCATCGAGCCGGTCCCGACGAGCGCCCGCTACGGGGCCCCGTACCGGGTCTTCACCGTCTGGTTCACGCCGAACCTCGTGCCGGCCGCGTTCGCGATCGGCACCCTGGCCGTCGCCTTCGCGAGCCTGGGCTTCTGGGCGGGCGTCGCGGCGATCGTCCTCGGCAACGTCATCTCGGCCGGCCTCGTGGCCGCCGTCGCGGTCATGGGGCCGCGGACCGGCATGGCGCAGATCCCCGCGGCGCGCCTGCCGTTCGGCAAGACGATCGCGGCCCCGGCCGTGATCAACTGGGTCAGCACGATCGCCTGGGACGCCATCAACGCGTTCTTCGGCGCCTACGCCCTCGACGTCCTGTCGGGGGGCGCCCTGCCCTTCTGGCTCAGCCTCGCCATCGTGGTCGTCTGCCAGGCCGCCCTCTCGGTGATCGGCCACGAGGCGATCCACACCTTCGAGAAGTACGCGGCGATCGCCCTCCTCGTGCTCTTCGCCGTGACGACCGTGGCCGCCCTGCCGAGGGTCGACACCTCGTTCGCCAACGGCCCCGGCGCCTCGATCGCCACGTTCATCCTCATGACCACGATCGCCGGCAGCTTCAACCTCGCCTGGGCGCTCTACGCGTCGGACTACACCCGGTACCTGCCGGAGAGGACGTCGAGCTCGCGGGTCTTCCTCTACACGTTCCTCGGCCTCTTCCTCTCGGCCGTCTGGCTCGAGGTCCTGGGGCTGGCCGTGACGAGCGCCCTGACCGGGGACCTCGCGACGGCGGACGGGACCCACCAGATCTACGCCATCGTGGGGCAGGGGTTCGCCGGGTCGCTGGCGATGATCGCGATCTTCTTCGGCTCGGTGGCCGTCAATGCGATGAACGACTACACCGGATCGCTCTCGCTCCTCGCCGCCGGCGTCCGGATCTGGCGGCCCATCTCGGCCGCCATCGTGGGGGTCCTGAGCTTCATCGCGACGCTGTGGCTCTACTACAACAACTTCCTCCAGTCATTCGAGAACTACCTGCTCCTGATCACCTACTGGATCGGGCCGTGGATCGCGATCGTCCTCGTCGACTGGCGCCTTCGGCGCGGCCGGTTCGACGTGCGGCGGGTCACGCCGTTCGCGAACCTGCCCAGCGGCTGGAACGCGCTCATCGCGCTCGTCATCGGCTTCGCCGCCTCGATCCCGTTCTTCAACCAGTCCTACTTCGTGGGACCGCTGGCGAACGGGACGGACGTCACGTACGTCGTGGGCTTCGTGGTCGCCGCGGTCGTCTACTGGGTGCTGGAGCGGCGCGCCTCGACGGCGGTCCCGGCGACCGCCTGACCCCGGGCCCATCGCGCGGGTCTCGGCGGAACGCCCGCCGGGACCCGGCCCGCCTCAGCCGGTGGCGCCCGGAATCGGTGGCGGCACGTGGTGGACCGGCACCAGGGGCAGCCGCTCCACGTGCGCCGCGATCTCCTCGAGCGAGGCGATCCAGAGCCCGTCGATCTCGCGGGCGTGCTCGATCAGCCGCTCGAGGGCGGCCGCGCGCGACGCCCGGCCCGAGGCAAAGGGGTGGTTCGTCAACAGGAAGAAGCCCCCATCCGCAGCGAGCGCGTCGAGCTCGCTCGTCCAGAGATCGAGGACCTTCGCCGGGGACTCGATCAGGCCACTGCCCGAGAGGCCCGGCACGTAGACGTACTGCTCCCAGTCGTCCAGCCCCCAGTGGATCGGCAGCTCGACGATCGCCGGGCCGCCCGGACTTGCCGAGGTGCCGAGGCAGTACGGTCGATCGGCGTCCATCAGGCTGGAGTCGTAGCGGAACCCGTGGCGGGCGAGGATCGCCGGGCTCGCGTAGCTGGCCTCCCACATCGGCGCGCGCCAGCCGACCGGGCGGATCCCGGCGATGCGGTCCAGCGCCTCCAGCCCCCGCAACAGGAAGCGCTCCTCGTCGTCCGGTGAGCGGCCGGCCACGCGCTCGTGCAGGTACCCGTGGTGGGCGATCTCGTGGCCGGCGTCGCGGATCGCGCGCACTGCATCGGGATGCCGTTCCGCGGTGTAGCCGGGCACGAAGAACGTGGCCCGGACCCGCTGCCGCTCCAGGATCCGGAGCAGTCGGGGCACCCCGGTGCGCGGCCCGTAGGCCTGGTGCGTCATCACCGAGAGGCGGTTGGCCGCCTCCGGCGCGTCGACGAGGATCGCGCTCTCGGCGTCGACGTCGAAGGTGAATGCCGCGGCGGCCCGATACCCGTCGGGCCAGCGGAAGACGCCGGTCCGGTCGTGGAACGTCGAGGCCAGCGGCCGTTCGCGACGTGCCGTCCGGTCAGGCACCGGGCGGCCCGGTTCGTCGATGCTCATGCTCTCCTCCGCCGGAGCGCGACCAGCGAGACCATCTCGTAGGCGAGGTTGGCCGCCAGCGTGGCCGTCACGGCGGCAGGGTCGTACGCCGGGATGACCTCCACGACGTCGAAGCCGACGAAGTCGATGCCAGTCAGCCCGCGCACGATCGAGAGCGCGTCGTGGGCCGAGAGCCCGCCGGGCTCGGGCGTGCCCGTCCCGGGGGCGAACGCCGGATCCACGACGTCGATGTCGAAGCTGATGAAGGCGGGCCGATCACCCACCCGCTCCCGGATCGCGCCTGCGACTGCCGCCGGGCCCATCGTGAGGACCTGCTCCGTGGTCAGGTACTCCAGGCCCAGCTCGCTCCGCAGCCCGGTCCAATCCTCGGCGCCGTAGAGGCTGCCGCGCAGGCCGACCTCGATCGAGCGGCCAACGTCGACAAGACCTTCCTCGATCGCCCGCCGCATCCAGGTCCCGTGGTTGTACTTCTCGCCGAAGTAGCTGTCCCAGGCGTCCGTGTGGGAGTCGAAGTCGATGACCGCCACCGGGCCCCGGGAGCGCGTCGCCCGAAGGTGGGGGAGCGTGCAGGCGTGGTCGCCGCCCACCAGCAGCGGGACCACCGCCGCCTCGACGATCGGCGCGACCGCCGCCTCGATCGCCGCGTAGCTGCGCTCCGTGTAGCCGGGCACGATCGCGACGTCGCCGTAGTCGACGCAGGACAGGACCTCGAACGGGCTGATGCCGAGGTTGGGGTTGAAGGGGCGGAGCATCACCGAGGCGGCCCGCACCGCGTTCGGGCCGAAGCGGCCGCCGACCCGGTAGGTGACGCCCGTGTCGAACGGCACGCCGACGATCGCGACGTCCACGTCCTCGAGGGTCCGGACGCAGGGCAGGCGGGCGAACGTTGCCGGGCCCGTGAAGCGTGGCGACTGCAGCGAGTCCTCCGGGACGTACCTCGGCACGCTGCCCTCCTCGTCTGTCATGGCGCTCCGCGCCCGGGAGCGTGCACAGGATATCCCCCCGTGCCATCGCCCGATCGATCGTGCCGCCTCTCGTAGGATCGGGCCGCCGGAGCGGCCCGGGCGGGCCGAGCCGGAGCAGTAGACCCGCCGGGTGTCGAGCGGGACGCCGCCGCCGGCGCCATCATTGCCGCCAGACAACGTTTCGCGGGCAGTCCGCCTCGAGAACGGCAGGAACGCAATGAGCTTCGTCTACGGGGTGGTGGGCGCCGGCCGCCAGGGAACGGCGGCGGCCTTCGACATGGCGCGCTTCGGCGACGCCGCCGGCGTGCGCATCGCCGACCTGGACCAGGCCGCAGCCCGGACCGCGGCCGAGCGCGTCAACCGGCTCGTCGGGGCCGAGGTGGCGACCGCGCACCGGGTGGACGTGGCGGACCACGCCGCCCTGGTCGCCTTCCTGGAGCCGGTCGACGCGTTCCTCTCGGCGGTCCCGTACTGGTTCAACCCGGGCGTGACGCGGGCGGCCATCGCGGCCCGGGCGAGCATGACCGACCTCGGCGGCAACACGGATCTCGTGCGCGAGCAGCTCCGCCTGAGCCCGGAGGCCGAGGCGGCCGGCATCGCGATCGTGCCCGATTGCGGGCAGGTTCCCGGCATGGGCACCAGCCTCACCACCTACGCGATGTCCCTGCTCGACGAGACCAACGAGGTCACCTTCTGGGACGGCGGCAACCCCCTCCACCCCGCCCCGCCGTTCCGCTACACGCTGACGTTCAACATCGCCGGGCTCACCAACGAGTACCACGGCGTGGCGCACTTCATCCGGGATGGCCGCCGCGTCGAGGTCCCCACCTTCCTCGACGAGGATTACGAGCTGGTCGACTTCCCCGAGCCGATCGGTCGGATGGAGGCATTCGTCGCCGGCGGCGGCACCTCGACGATGCCCTGGACGTTCGAAGGGCGGCTCAGGACGCTCTGGAACAAGACGCTGCGCTGGCCCGGCCATTTTGCCGAGTGGAAGGCCTACATGCAGGCCGGGCTCCTGGAGACCGAGCCGATCCAGGTCGACGGCGCACCGGTCGTGCCCCGTAACGTGCTCCACGCGCTTTTGGACCCGAAGCTGCGGGCCCGGCCGGGCGACCCGGACCTCGTCATCGTGCGGGTGCTGGCGAAGGGCAGCAAGGATGGCGGGCCGGCCCATGCCCTCGTCGAGCTGATCGACCGCTTCGACGAGGCGACGGGCTTTACCGCCATGGAACGCACGACCGGGTGGGACGGCTCCATCAAGGCGATCATGAACGCCCGGGGCGTGACCCCCCGTGGCGTCCACCCCGCCGAGCTCGCGGTCCCGGGCCCACTCTACGCAGCCGAGCTGCGGCGCCGGGGCTTCGACCTGACCGAGGTGGTGACGGCGGAGCCGCACCGGGGCTGACCGGGCGTCACGCGAGCGGCCGGCCCCGCGGGCTCAGAGCTCCTGGCGACGGAAGGCGAGCCAGGCCACCGCCAGGAGGCCGGCCACGAGGAGGACCGTCGCGATGGTCGGGCCGAGGGCGTCTACGCCCGGCTGGCCGATGGCGAGCGCGCGGGCCGGGGTGCCGAGGCCGGTCGGCAGGTAGCGCCCGATTGCCGGAATGATGCCAAGGATCCCAAGGGCGATGAAGGCGACGACGCCAAGCCCGGCGGCCGCGAGCGCCGACCGCGTCAGGGTGCTGCCGAGAAAGGTGATCGCGGCGTAGGCCACCAGCGCCAGCCACTGGAGGATCATCGCGGCGGTGAACCCTCCGACCGGCGGCGCCTCGAACAGGACCAGCGTGTAGAACCAGGCACCGGCTCCGGCGACCGCCGTCGAGATGCCCAGGGTGGTCGCGATCGCGACGAGCTTCGCGGTCAGGAACGCGCCGCGGCCCGCCGGCTTCGTGAGGATGAGTGCCGCCGTCCCGCGCTCCTTCTCGGTGGCCACCGAGCCCATCGCCAGCAGGACCGCGATGATCGCGCCGAACTGGCCGAGGTTCTTCGCCAGCTGGTCGTAGGCATCAGCGGCCGTCGGCGTCGGCAGGACGATCGAGAACTGGTCACCGCCGACGGCCTTGAGGATCTCCGGGGTGAACCGGGCGAGGAGTGGCGACGCCAGGCCGACGAGCAGGAAAACGGTGGCCACCAGGGGCAGTCGCGTCGTCCGCCACTGCTCCAGCAGCTCCTTGCGCAGGAGGGTCGCGAAGCCGGTCATCGGTCAGGGACCGCGCGTGCCCGGACGAACCCGCGGCCGTCGAGGTCCTCGGCGGCAGCCGGGCCGACGAGCTCCAGGAAGACGTCCTCCAGCGTCGGGCGGGCCCGCTCGAACGACTCCAGGACGACGCCGCCGGCAACGACGAGCGGCAGGACCGCGGCCGCGGCGGCATCCGGATCCGAGACGGTGACGCGAATCTGGCCCGCCGCGAGCGAGACATCGGTCGTCCACGGCGCCGCCTGCAGACGCTCGACGAGGGAAGCCACCGGCGCGTCCTGCCCGGGCAGGGGCACGAGCCGGAAGATGGGACGGGCGTGGGCGGCGAGCAGCGCCTCGAGGGGACCTTCGGTGACCAGGCGCCCCCGGTCGAGGATCGCGACCCGGTCGCAGATCCGCTCGACGTCCGAGAGCACGTGCGTCGAGAAGACGACTGTCGCCTCGCCCCGCAGGCCGGCGATCAGCTCCAGGAGATCGCGTCGCCCCTCGGGGTCGAGCGAGCTGACCGGCTCGTCGAGGAAGAGCAGCTCCGGTCGGTGAAGGAGCGCCTGGGCGATGCCGAGCCGTTGCCGCATCCCCCCGGAATAGCCGCCGATCCGCCGCTCGGCGGCGCCGGCCAGGCCGGTCCGCTCGAGTGTCTCTGCGACGCGCGATCGGAGGTCATGCCCGGCGAGCCCGTAGAGGCGGCCGACGAGCTCGAGGAGCTCGCGTCCCTTCATCCAGCCGTAGAACCGCGGGTCCTGGTCGAGGTACCCGAGGCGGCGGCGCAGCTCCGGCTGGTCCAGGCCGACCTTCACGCCGGCGACCGACGCGCTGCCCGCGGTGGGCCTGGCCAGCCCGGCGAGGATCCGGATCGTCGTCGTCTTGCCCGCGCCGTTCGGGCCGAGAAGGCCGAAGACCGAGCCGCGCGGCACGTCGACATCGAGCCGATCGAGGGCGAGGATCGCCCCGAACCGCTTCGTGAGCCCGCGGGCCTCGATGGCCGGGCCGGTCATCGAGGATGGCGCCGCCGCGGTCGTGATGGCGGCCGTCACGCCTCTTCCCGTCCGGCCACGAAGTAGAGGATCGGGCCGATCACGTTGACGACGATGATCACGAGCGCCCAGACGATCTTGTTGCCGCCACGGACCCGCCGCTCGCCACGTTCGAGGTCGACCAGCGCGGCGATCATCAGCCCCAGCTGGATGACCGCGATCGGGGCCACGAGCGCGATGACCTGCTCGGGCTTGAGCTCTCCCATGCCGGCTGAGCATAGCTCTCCGCGCACCCTGCTCGCCGACGGCGTAGGCTCACCGCCGCAGGTGCGCCGGATGGCGCCCGGATCCCGAGGAAAGCCAGCCATGACGTTCACCGGTCGTGCCGTCATGACGGCCATCGTCGCGGTCCTCTTCAGTGCCGTCGTCGCCGTCGGGCCCGCGAGCGCCGCCACGGTGGGCGCCCAGTGGCTGGCGAAGGTCGGATCCCGCGGCATCAACGGGTCGGCGACCGCCGCCATCACGACGTCCGGGACCGGCACGATCTCGGTCAGCCTCAAGGGCCTCGTGCCCAAGGCGGCATATACCGAGACGCTGTTCCGTGGGACGTGCTCCAGGCTGTCGGCCAGGCTCGCGGCCCTGCCGACGCTGCGGACCACGGCCAAGGGCACCTTCGCGCGGACCAACGCGCTGACCGTCGCGCAGGCCGCCCAGGTGAACAATGGGGGCGCGGTGATCCGGATCGTGTCGGGCAGCCACGTCTCCTGCGGGGCCTTCGCGAGGAAGGCCGGCGCCTCGCTCGTGACTGCCTGCGACCAGGCCCACCTCACGTCCGCGCTCGCCACCGGCGGGACCGTGCGGTTCGCCTGCGACGGCACCATCGCGCTGGCCTCGCCGATCGCGGTGACGAAGCCCGTCGTCCTCGACGCCACCGATCACGTCGTGATCATCGATGGAGGCGGCGCGGTCGGACTCTTCTCGGTCGGTGGCGGGGCGAGCTTCGGTGTCGTCGACCTGACACTGCAGAACGGCAGCTCACTCGGCCCCGGCGGCGCCATCGACGCCAGTCACGGCGGCCCCCTGACCATCCAGGGCTCCACCTTCGCCCACAACCGGGCGGGAGCTGGAGGAGCCATCGCGGCCGGCGGCCCCGGGACGGTGACCGTGGTGGCCAGCACCTTCGTCGACAACGCGACGGCCGGCGGCGACGGCGGGGCGATCGACGGCTCCGTCGTCTCCGTGACGAACAGCACGTTCGTGGCCAACCAGGCCGCACACGGGGGCGCAATCCATGCCCTGGCAGGCCTCACGGTCGTCAACAGCACGTTCGTCACCAACGTGGGGACGGGTGCGTCCTTCGAGCTCGCGGGCGGCAGCCCGATCGTTCGGAATTCGATCCTGGCTGGAGGCTCGGGCGGAGAGTGCGACCTCGTCGGCTCGGTGATCACCGACCAGGGTGGCAACTTCGGCACCGACGGCTCCTGCGGCTTCAACGCGACGTCATCGCGCAACGGGGTGCCAGTCGCCGACCTGGCCCTCGCCCCGCTCGCGGACAACAGCGGCCCGACACAGACGGTCGCGCTCTTGCCCGGCAGTCTCGCGATCAACGCCGCGGCTGCCTGCCCGCCGCCGGCCACGGACCAGCGCGGCGTGCCCCGGCCACAGGGCACGGCGTGTGACTCGGGCGCATTCGAGGTCGAGCCGCCGCCGGGCTACGACATCTCGTTCCCCCAGTGCGGTGGCCTGTTCCCGGACAGCCCGGCCTTCGGGATCGTCGGCGTGAACGGGGGCCGGGCCATGTCCGCCAACCCGTGCCTGGGGGCCGGCGCAGTGCCCAGCGAGCTTGCGTGGGCGGGCGGGCCAAGCGCCCAGCTCTACGCCAACACGGGGAACCCGGGACCCGCGCTCTCGACTCACTGGCCCAACGGCCAGTCGACTCCGCGTGCCTGCAACACGGCCACCACCCCGGGCGCCGACACGGCGGACTGCGCCTACGACTACGGGTGGAACGCGGCAGCCGACTCCTACCAGACGGCCGTCCTCGCCTACATCTCGCTGGGCCTGGCGGCCCCGGGCGCGACGCGGACGCCCCAGGCCAACGCGTGGTGGCTCGACGTCGAGACCGGCAACAGCTGGCGCAGCGCCGCCGCGTTGAACGTGGCGGCCCTTCAGGGCGAGTTCGACTACCTGCAATCCGTGGGCGCCGCGAGTGTCGGGTTCTACTCCACCTCGTTCCAGTGGAACCTGATCACCGCGGGCACGAAGGTCTTCGCGGCCGCCCCGGGCTGGGTCGCGGGAGCCGGTACCACCAGCAGCGCCAGAGCCAGCTGCAGCAGCGGCGGCTTCACGGGCGGACCCGTCGTGATGGCGCAGTACGCGGCGAACGGCTTCGACGCCGACTGGCGCTGCTAGCGGGCCGGCGGACCGCTGCCTCTCCGTCGGGCCCGGGGGCACGCAACAGCAACCGAAGCATCCCTTCGTCGGTACCCAACCTCGCGGACCGGAACGCTATCGTCGCTCGACCGAGCGGACGAAGGGGATCAAGCGTGGCCGAGTCCCAGTCTCTCTACGAACCGTCGTTCGAGCACGACGCCTGCGGGTTCGGGTTCGTCTGCGACATCGCGGGCCGCCCCTCCCACGGGATCGTCCGGGACGCGCTGACGGTGCTGGTCAACCTGGAGCACCGCGGGGCCAGCGGGTCGGAGCGGAACACCG
>DAITNC010000008.1:0-30793 GCA_036834865.1 Candidatus Limnocylindrales bacterium
CGGATCAATCCTCACGGGGCGCCGGCCGGCGCAGGCTGGAGGCCGCGGAGCTGGGCGCCGGGCTGTCGCATCGTACCCTGCATCCCGCGACCACGCCCCTGGCCAGGTCCCCGGGACCGGCTACCCGATGCCTCATGAGGCACCCAATTCGCACATCGCCTCTCAGTGCGGCAACGGAATTCGTCGCGAGATGGCCGCCGGACGACGAAAGACGCGCGCCCGACGACGCAGTTGACACGTGTTTCGCTGGGCAATACGATCCGCGCCGCCTGCCGCGGCACGGTAGCATGCGCGCCACACGTGCCCGGGGATCGCGTGGGCGCGACCGCGCGCCCGCCCGACACCGGGCATCGCCCATCCGGCATGAGGAGCGACGAGTCCCCAGTGACGACCGAGGTTGCAGTCCGGCTCGTAGACGTCGTCAAGAAGTTCGGCGACGTGGCGGCCGTCGACCGGATCAGCCTGGAAGTCCGGGACGGCGAGTTCTTCTCGCTGCTGGGCCCGTCGGGCTGCGGCAAGACGACCACCCTCCGGATGATCGGCGGCTTCGAGGAGCCGACGTCGGGGTTGATCGAGCTGCAGGGCAAGGACGTGACCTGGCTGCCGCCGTACCGGCGCAACGTCAACACCGTCTTCCAGAACTACGCCCTCTTCCCGCACCTCACCATCTTCGAGAACGTCGCGTTCGGCCTGCGGCGCAAGGGCGGGCTGAAGGACGCCGAGCTCCAGAGCCGCGTCACGGAGATGCTGCGGCTCGTGGAGCTGCCGGGGTTCGAGAAGCGCAAGCCCACCCAGATCTCGGGCGGCCAGGCACAGCGCGTGGCGCTGGCGCGTGCCCTGATCAACCGGCCGGCGGTGCTCCTCCTCGACGAGCCGCTCGGGGCGCTCGACCTGAAGCTGCGGAAGCAGATGCAGCTGGAGCTCAAGCGGATCCAGCAGGAGGTCGGGATCACGTTCATCTACGTGACCCACGACCAGGAGGAGGCGATGACGATGTCGGATCGCATCGCCGTCATGCTCCGCGGCCACTACGAGCAGCTGGCGGACCCGGAGACCCTCTACGAGCGACCGCAGACCCGCTTCGTCGCCGGCTTCCTGGGCGTCTCCAACCTTCTGACCGGAACCGTCCTCGAGCTGGGCGAGCCGTACGCGAGCGTCCGGCTCGCCGACGACGCCGTCGTCCGAGTTCCGGCCTCCACCGTGCGGGGAACCGCCGACGTCGAGGTCGGGGTCCGCCCGGAGAAGATCCGGTTGTACGGAATGGACGTGGAGCCACCGTCCGACCTGAACGTGCTGAGCGGGACGATCCGCGACGCCTCCTACATCGGGGTCAGCACCCAGTACGTCATCGAGACGCGGAACGGCAGCCACGTCTCCGTCTATGAGCAGAACGTGGAGCGAACCATCCACGGGTCACTCCACCGACCCGGCGAGGCCGTCCACCTCGGCTGGTCGCCCGATCACACGTTCGCGGTGGGGCCGTCCGTCGCAGAGGCACCGGCAGGAGAGTAGCGACCGGTCGGAGGGCGCCGACCGCAAGCCCAGGAGGAGCACCATGTCCGAGCAGAACCCGTCGCTTCTGAGCCGCGCGATGACGCGCCGTCGCATGCTCCAGGGCAGCGCGCTTGCCGGCGTGGCTGCCTTCCTCGCGGCGTGCGGCACCGCGGCCCAGTCCACGGCGCCCTCGGCGGCACCGTCGGCGGCGGCCTCCACCGCTCCGTCGGTGGGAGCCAGCGCGAGCCCGGTTCTCTCGCCCACCCCCGTCCCCAGCCCCGCAGCTGTCCTCAACTTCGCGAACTGGCCGCTCTACATCGACCAGGACACGTCCAACCCGCCGAAGTCCCCGACGCTCGACGAGTTCACCAAGAAGTACGGGACGAAGGTCAACTACAAGGAATCCATCAACGACAACGAGCAGTTCTTCGGCACGATCCAGCCCGTCCTCCAGGCGGGCCAGGACACCGGCTGGGACCTGATCGTGATGACCGACTGGATGGCCGCCAGGATCATCACGCTCGGCTGGACGGAGACGATCGACACGGGCAACGCGCCCAACTTCGTGGCCAACGAGAACGACGGCTACAAGGGCCTGTCCTGGGATCCCAACAACGACAAGCGGGCACCCTGGCAGTCCGGCATGACCGGCCTCGGCTTCGACTCGAAGGTCGCCGGCAACGTCACGGCCACGGCGTCCATGTGGCAGAACGATCCCCGCTGGACGGGCAAGGTCTGGATGCTGACGGAGATGCGCGACACGGTCGGGCTGACCATGCTGAAGCTGGGCCTCGACCCGGCGACCGCGACCCAGGCGAACTGCGACGCGGCGATCGCGGAGATCAAGAAGGCGACCGACGCCGGGATCGTCCGGAGCTTCCTCGGCAACGAGTACAAGCAGAAGCTCATCAGCGGCGACCTGGTGCTCGGGTTCGCCTGGTCCGGCGACATCATCCAGGCCCAGCTCGAGAAGTCCACCCTCAAGTTCAACATCCCCACCGAAGGCGGGATGCTCTGGACGGACAACATGCTCATCCCGAAGGGAGCCCAGCACAAGTACACGGCTGAGCTGATGATCAACTGGGTCTACGACCCGAAGATCGCGGCCCAGATCGCCGCGTACGTGCAGTACGTCTCCCCGGTGAAGGGCTGCGCCGAGGAGCTCGCCAAGAACCCCGACAAGACGGTCTCAGTGCTTGCCAAGAACCCGCTGATGTTCCCGGACAGCGCCACGCTTGCCCAGACGCACATCTTCGCGGCGCTCTCCGAGACCGACGCGACGTACTTCAACAACGCGTTCCAGGGCGTGTCCGGGCAGTAGCCCCGGGAGACGAACGGGCGGCCGGCATCCGCCGGCCGCCTCAACCGGCCCGTCCGGGCCCACAAAGAGGGAGAGCGTGGGCGCCCTTCTCCGCCGCTACCGGTCCGTCGTCCCGTACCTGCTCCTTGCGCCGGGCATCGCGTGGCTGTTCGTCTTCTACCTGTACCCCGCCATCCAGATGTTCATCACGTCGTTCTGGAGCGGCTCGCTGGAGCAAGGCTACACGTTCAGCCTGTCGAACTGGACCAACTACACGACGGCCCTCTCGCGCTACCAGGACCAGTTCATCCGGTCGATCTTCTTCGCGGGCGGCGCGACGATTCTGACGTTCTTGATCAGCTTCCCGCTCGCCTACACGATCGCCTTCCGGGGCGGGCGGTACAAGAACCTCCTCCTCTTCCTGGTGGTCGCCCCGTTCTTCACGAGCTTCCTGCTGCGGGTCATCTCGTGGGGCACGATTCTCGGCGACGACGGGCTGCTCCTGGGTCCGCTCAAGAGCGCCGGGCTGGTGGGCGAGGACGTGCGGATCCTGGCCACCCCGATCGCCGTGATCTCGGGGATCGCCTACAACTTCCTGCCCTTCATGACGCTCCCGATCTACGTCAGCCTCGAGAAGATCGACCGGCGCCTGCTGGAGGCCGGGCAGGACCTCTACGCGACCCCCGTCAGCACGTTCCGCAAGATCACCCTCCCGCTGGCCCTGCCGGGCATGTTCGCGGGGACCCTCCTGACGTTCATCCCCGCGATGGGCGACTACGTGAACGCGGAGCTGCTGGGCCAGACCCCGAACACGAAGATGATCGGGAACGTCATCCAGAGCCGCTTCCTGGCCGTCAACGACTACCCGACGGCGGCCGCGCTCAGCTTCATCCTGATGGCCGGCATCCTCGTTGCCGTGGCCGTCTACGCCCGGATCCTGGGCACCGAAGAGCTCATGAACGCGACGATCTAGGCGATGACCACGCTGACGCTCGACGCCCCGCGCCTGCGCACGCCGGGCACCCCCGCCCAGCGCACCCGGCGCTGGCTCAGCCAGAACGGCCTCTACGTGTACACGATCGCGGCGATCGTCTACCTGATGCTGCCGATCGCGGTCATGATCGCCTACAGCTTCAACCGCCCGCTCGGCAAGACGAACTTCTCGTGGCGTGAGTTCAGCTTCGACGCCTGGCTCCACCCGTTCGCGCCCCTGGGGCTGGAGGACGCCGTCGCGGCGAGCCTTCGGATCGCGTTCATCAGCACGCTCGTGGCAACGATCCTGGGGACGCTCATCGCCCTGGGCCTGACCCGCTACCGGTTCCGCGGCCAGTCCGGCACGAACCTGTTCATCTTCCTGCCGATGGCCACGCCGGAGATCGTCCTGGGTGCCTCGTTGCTCACCCTGTTCGTCTCGCTGGGCTGGGCGCGCAACGAGACCACGATCCTCATCGCCCACATCATGTTCAACATCAGCTACGTCGTCGTGACCGTCCGCGCCCGGATCTCCGGCTTCGACCGGCGCCTCGAGGAGGCTGCGATGGACCTGGGCGCGACCGAGATGGTCACGTTCTGGAAGGTCACCTTCCCGCTGATCCTGCCCGGCATCATGGCCGCCGCGCTCCTGGCCTTCAGCCTCTCGATCGATGACTTCGTCATCACGAACTTCACCGCGGGCCAGACCGTGACCCTGCCCATGTACATCTACGGGGCCTACCGAGTGGGCGTCCCCGTCCAGGTCAACGTGATCGGCACGATCATCTTCGGCACCGCGGTCGGCGCCGTCCTGCTGAGCACCCTGCTCCAGCGACGCGACCGCGCCCGCTGAGCCGGCGTACCGGCGCACCCGGCATCGAAGCGCAAGGAGCCCCGCCATGGTCGACACCGCACCCGCCCCGGGGCGGTCAGCGCTTCCGGATCGGTCGGTGGTGCCCGCGGTCTGGTCACGCATCACGAACCTGGTGGTCGACCGCGGCGAAGGCAGCTGGCTGATCACGACCGACGGCGAGCGGTACCTCGACTACAGCTCAGGGATCGGTGTCACGAACACGGGACACGCCCATCCACGAGTCGTGGCCGCCGTGCAGGCCCAGGCCGCGAAGCTGCTCCACGGCCAGCAGAACATCGTCTACCACGAACCGGGCCTGCGCCTGTACGACCGGCTCCGGACGCTGCTTCCGGGCGGGCCCTGGCAGGCGTTCCTGGCGAACTCCGGCGCGGAGGCGGTCGAGGCGGCCGTGAAGCTGGCGCGCGCCGCCGCCGGCCGACCGGTCGTGCTCGTCTTCCGGGGCGGCTACCACGGGCGGACCGCCCAGACCATGGCCCTGACGACGGCCAAGAACGTCTACCGCGCGGACTTCGAGCCGCTTCCAGGGTCGGTCTACGCGACTGCCTACCCCTACTGCTACCGGGCCCCGGGCGGCGGGCACGCGGCGGACGCCGCCTGCACCTGCGACTGGGAGGCCGAGCTCGACCTCACGCTCCACACGCTCACCTACCCGGAGCACGTGGCGGCGATCATCGTGGAACCTGTCCTTGGCGAGGGCGGCTACATCGTCCCGCCGCCGGGCTTTCTTCCGCGCCTCCGCGAGATCACCCGCCAGCACGGGATCCTGCTGGTCGCCGACGAGGTCCAGACGGGCTTCGGCCGCACGGGAGAGATGTTCGCGGTGCGCCACTGGGACGTGGAGCCGGACATCCTCGTCTTCGCCAAGGGCGTGGCGTCCGGGCTCCCGCTCTCCGGGATCATCGCCCGGGAGGACCTCATCGCGAAGTGGCGTCCGGGCGCCCACGGCGGCACCTACGGGGGCAACGTGGTCGCCTGCGCGGCGGCCAACGCGACCCTCGACGTGATCCAGGACGAGGGCCTGGTCGCCAACGCGCGGGACCGCGGCACCCAGCTCCTCGAGGGTCTCCGCGGCCTGGCCGCCGGGCGGCCCGCGATCGGCGACGTCCGGGGGCTCGGGTGCATGGTCGCCATGGAGTTCGTGCGGCCCGGCGTCGGTGACGGGCGCGTCCCTGACCCGGAGCTGACGCGGCGGGTGATCGCGGAGGCGCTCGACCGGCGGCTCATCGTCCTGTCGGCGGGCTCCTATGCCCAGGTCATGCGGATCATCCCGCCGCTCGTGACGACGCCGGCCGAGGTCGACACCGCGGTCCGGATCATCGGACAGAGCCTGGCAGCCGCCGGGGCGTGAGCCCGGGCGGGCGGCGGCCCCAGGCCCCTCGTCGCGCGCCGTGCCTCAGGTGCCGCCCGCAAGGCGCCGCAGCAGCTCCTTGTGCAGGTGGCCGTTGCTGCCGATGAACGACGGGGCGTCGATCCGTCGCTCGCCGTGCACGTCGGTGACGCGGCCGCCCGCCTCCTCGATCAGCACCTGCGGCGCGGCGAGGTCCCACGCGTGCATTCCTGTCTCGAACATCGCCTCGGCGGCGCCGTCGGCGACGAGCGCGTAGCCCCAGAAGTCCCCGAAGCCCCGCTCGCGCCACGCCGCGGAAAGCGTCGCGTCGAAGCCCGGCATCAGGCCGCTCGCCACGGTGTCCCTCCCGCTCCCGTAGAGCAGGTGCGCGTCGGTGATCTCGCTGACCCGCGAGACGTGGAGCCGGCGCTCGCCGTCCAGCCCGCGGCTCCAGGCGCCCATCCCGCGCGCCGCGTACCAGCGCTCCCGCATCGCCGGCGCGGAAATCACCCCCACCTGCAGCTCCCCGTCCATCTCCACCGCGAGCAGCGTCCCGAAGAGTGGCACGCCCCGCATGAAGTTGTGGGTTCCATCGATCGGGTCGATGTACCAGCGGATCCGGCCCTCGCCGGCCTCCTCTCCGTACTCCTCGCCCACCAGGCCGTGCGTCGGAAACGCGGACCCGATCCGTCCCCGGATCTCGCGCTCGATCAGCTGATCTGCGATCGTGACGAACGTGCGGTCCGGCTTTCGGCTGACCGCGATGTCGCGCCGGAAGTGCGCCAGCGCCAGCGCGTCCGCCGCGTCGCACGCCCCGTGCGCGAACTCGAGCCACGCGCGGAGGTCCGCCTGGGGCGCCCGGCGGCGGCCGGCTGACCAGGCGGGCCCGAACGTCCCGGCCGCGTCACCCACTCCGCTCACGCCCGGATCCACGAAGGGGCGCTGGCCCTGAGGAACATCACCATCGAGCTGCCATCCTCCGTCACGGGCGCGATCGCGCCGAAAGGCGATCCCCGTCCGGTCAGCGCCCGACGGTCGTTGCCAGCGCCTCCGGCATCGGCCGATGCCACGCGGGCGTCGTGATGAAGCGGAGCAGGCTCGTGGTCCCGGCCATCTTCAGCTGGTCGAACAGGAACGCGATCTTGGCTCCCTGCGAGGCAAGGATCTCATCCTTCGTCGGGAGCTCCCAGATCTGGCGCTTGAACGGACCGATCGCCTTCTTGCGGGTCGTGTAGACGAACTGGGTGTCGGTCATCCCGGGCTTGCGCTCGTCGGCCGCGTTCGCGAAGCACCAGTCCTCGATCTCGCGGTGGAGCTCCGCCGGGAACGCGGGATGCTCGTAGAGCGCGTTCTGGAAGCCGGTCGCGAGGTGGATCTCGGCCGTCTCGACGCCCGCGAAGCGGTGGAACAGCTCGTCCGGAAGCGTGCTCGCGCCGTGTTGCACCGCGCCGGCAGCGCCGTAGGTCCGGGCGACCTCGCCGAGCACGCGGAGCACCTCGAAGTCGAGCTTTACCGCGGCGACGCCGCCGCCGGGGAGCGGCACGCCACCGTGGCTCGTGCCGGTCTGGACGCTCACCTTGCTGACGCCAATCGCGCCGGGGCGGCGCGCATCGAGCTCCAGGCGGTAGCCGTCCAGGTACGCGCGCAGCTCCGCTTCGTTCGAGTTCTGCTTGCCGACCTCGCCGATCTCTCCGCCGACGCTGATCGTGACGCCCGCCGGCTCGAGGTTGCGGATGAGCGCGGTGATCTCGGCCGCGCGGGTGTAGTTGACCTTCTGCTCGGCGTCGACCGTCGGCTGGGCGAGATCGACGAGCGTGGAGCTATCCACGTCGATGTTGAGGTAGCCGGCCGCCAACGCGTCGCGGCAGGCCTTCCGGATCTCCTCGGTCATCGCCTCCGGGTCGGCCGAGTACTTCTTCGCGTTGAACTGGTAGTGGTCGCCCTGGATGAAGACGGGTCCGTGCCAGTCCGCCGCGATCGCGCCCGCCAGGATGTTCGGCGCGTACTCGAAGACGCGCTGGTACGTGTAGGTCTGCTCCGAGCGTGCCAGCTCGAGGATGACCGGCCCGACGGACTGCTGCTTCGCGGTGGCGAAGATCGTGCGCGCCATGTCGAAGGTCTGGGCCCGCAGGTTGATGGCGGGCACCGTGAACCCGGAGACCTCGCCCCGGCTGCGGGCAGCGTAGAGCTCGTGGATGCTCGCCGACGGGGCGCCCAGCTCCTGGCTGGCCTCCCAGATCAGCCAGCGGGCCGCCTCGACGGTCGCCGGATCCTTCGAGAACGTCTGGGTCCAGGCGAGGTCGTGGACGGTCCGGGCGCGGAACGCCGCCACGTCCGTCACGCCCAGGCGGCCGCCCTCGAGCCGGGCGGCTCCCTCGAGGAGCGCAACGAGCCCCGGAACGGTTTCGGCGACGGTGGCCATCGGCGAGTCCTCCTGGCGTTGACGGGCGGCGGGGCTCCCCGCGTGCGTGCATTGGATGGGACGCCGCGGTATCGCCGGCCCAACGCCGGTGGCACCTGCGGCGGGTCCATGGTACGCCGCCGGGCGTGCCTTCCTCCCCGTCCGGGCGGCCCGTCCTCCGGGGGCCGAAGGGAGCGCAGCGGGCCAGGCGCGTCTCAGGCGCCGGCGACCGGGTCGGCTCCTGGCTCGGCGCCGTCCCATGCCGCGACCGCGGCCCGACCCACATCGCGCAGTCGGTACGATCCGCGCTCCACCCGCTCGAACCATCCGTAGGCATTGCGGGCGAGGATCCGACCGGCATGCGGCGCCGCTCCGACCTCGCGGAGCTCCGCGACCGAGGCAGGCCCCACGCGCAGAGCCTCGGCGATCCGGACCGCTTCCTGGCGGTACGCCGTCATGATCGGAACGCGGGTGGCCCCGCCCGGCGTCGGGTGCGGGCCGGCCATGGTCACCCGATTCCCGCTTCCTGCGAAAACGCCGCGACGATCCGGTCCAGCTCGGCCGCCACGCCGTTCGGGAGCTCCGGCACGACGTGCGACGCCAGCAGCGCATCGGCCCGCTCCCGGGCGCGGGCTCGTGGTTCCGGCCGGTCGGCCGCCTCCCAGTCCTCCCACGTGCCGCGGTCGAAGAGGCGCGGTCGCCACAGCTCCCGCATGTGGGCCACCGTGTGATCCTCGGCCAGGAAGTTGCCGCCCGGCCCCACCTCGCCGATCGCCCTGACCGCGAGGTCGTCCTCGGAGACGCTGATCCCGGCCGAGAGATGCCTGAGAAGCCCGAAGATCTCGGCGTCGAGGACCATCTCGTCGAGCGCGAAGACACGGGCGGCGTGGAGCAGGCCCGCGCCCGAGAGCATCTCCGCCCCAGCCAGCAGGCTGACGAGACCCGACAGGCCGTTCTCCACGCCGGCCTGCCAGTCGGCGGCCTTCGCCCCCGGGGCAAACGTGCCGATGCTCGATGGCAGCCCGTTCGCGCGCGCCAGCTGGGCGAGGGCCGCCTGGAGGAGGAGATCCTCCGGGCCGCCGCACGCGACGAGCGCCGTCCGCAGGTCCAGCGTCGTGGAGCACGCGCCGTAGAACGTCGGCGCCCCGGGCACGAGCGTCTCGAGGATCGCGATCCCGGCCAGCACTTCCGCGTTCGACTGGACCAGGGCGCCGGCCGTCGTCGCGGGGGCAGTCGCGCAGGCGATCGGCATCACCACGAACCCAGCCGGCACACCCGCCTCTGCGTAGACGAGTGCCGCCTCGAGCGCATCTCCCTCGAACGTGAGTGGGCTCAGCGAGACCTGGAACGAGGAAAGGATGGGCCGGGCGCGGAGCGCGTCCGCGCCGCCGACGACGGCGCGGGCCATCGCCACGGCTCCGCGCGCGGCCAGCGGCGTCACCGCGGTCATGAGCTGGACGTGCTTCCGGCTGTTCGCAAGCTGAACGCGGAGCTCGTGGAGCGGACGCACCGGCGCCGGCGCGTCGCCAGCCTCCACGCCCTGCCACAGGAACGCGATCTCGGGCAGCGCGTCGGCGAGGCGGGTCACGAGCGCGAGGTCGGCGGCGGTCGATGCGCGTCGCAGGCCGGTCTGCGGGTCGAGCATCTCTGCCGCGCTGCCATCGACGGACAGGTAGCCGTGGCGCCCATCGAGCGGCAGGTCGCACGTTGGATCCCGCGCGGCCAGCAGGTACCCGCGCGGCGCCCGGGCAACCGCGGCCAGGACGAATCCAGCCGGGAAGCGGACCCGGTCGCCGTCCACCAGCGCCCCCGCCCCGGCGAGCCGCGCCCGTACCCCCGGCGACCCGACGGAAACGCCGGTCTCGGCGAGGACGCGGAGCGACGCTCCCTGCACCGCTGCAAGGGCGTCCGGCGTCAGGGGGCGAAGGGAGGGCGTCTCATCGAGTGCCAGGGCATGGATCGGCTGGTCGGACATCGCGAGCCTCCGCGCCCGTGGAGATCGATCGCCCGCGCGCGGCGGCAGGTCCGAGCCGCGCGCCGGGCTTCAGCGCTTCGACGACCCGGGCGGGCGGTTGCTCACGTGATGGGTCTTCCACTCGGAGCTGACGCCGTCCGGGGAGGCGCTGCTGCCCTGCCACCCGCACGTGCACGTCACCCGCTGGAGCTTGTGCTTGTACTCGTCGATGACGTGCTTGAAAGGCTCGTCCACGACCTTGGTGGATGTCGGGCGCTGGTTGGTCATGCGGCCTCCCGGTGGATCGCAACGGGATCACGTCGGGCAACGCCCCCCTGGGCGCCCGGGATCACGGTGTGAGCGTCGATTGTAGCCCGATTCGCCGATCTCGGCCTCAGGCCCGGAACCCGGCGGCCTCTCTCCCGACCCGCTCCGTCCGGTCCCGGTGGTCGGCCTCCAGGTCGCCCGCGCGACCCCCGGTGCGGACGGCCAGCTCCGGGTAGATCCCCCACGCAAAGTGGTCGTATTCGGAGCGTCCTGGGTCCCACGCGGCGAGGACCGCCGGGCCCAGCCGCTGGACATGGCCGCCCGCGTCGCGGGCCACCGGCCGGAGGTAATGTGCCGAGACGACGCGCGCGGGCGAGCCACCCCTGGCATCGCCCGGCTCGCCGCCGGGGCCCAGGACCAGCACGGCGCCCAGGAACGAGATCTCGTCGTCGGTGAGCCCCTGCGCGTGGAGCACCGCGAGGACGCCGGGGAAGTCTGTCGCCTCGATCGTCGCGGCGAGACCGCTCCGGCCGGTCGTCGCCGCGAGGGCGGCCCGGAGGAGTCCCGGCGGGGTCGAGATCGCGAGTGGTCCGGCGACCCGCACCAGCCGGTGCTCCGCTGCGGGGGCCGACGGGTCCGGCCGTCGATCGGCGCGGAGCGCGGCCACCAGGGCGTCGAGCAGCCCGTCGCGCGAACCGCGCCCGGGACCGCAGACGTTGACCGGGACGCCGTCCTCGAGGAGGAGCCAGGCCAGCGCGGCGAGCTCCGGATCGAGCATCCCCGCCGCGACCAGGCGGGCCAGTGGGCGTAGGCGGTCGGCGGGCGGAACCCGGGACCCGGGCGTGGCCACCTCGCCGCCCTCACGCATCACCAGCGCTCGACCATGCCCCGGGCCACGTGGTCCGCGAGCGCCATGATCGTGATCATCGGGTTCACGCCGCTCGAGGTGACGAACGCACTCGCGTCGGCAACGAAGAGGCCGGGGAGGTCGAACGCCTGGCCCGTCTCGTCCACGACCCCGCGGGCAGGATCGGCTCCCATGGCGCAGCTCGCCATCTGGTGGAACGAGATGAGCGCCATCCGGCATCGGTCAAGGCCGCGGCTGTCCATGGTGGTGGCGAACCTGTCGAGCCAGCCGCTCGCGCCCGGGATCGTGCGGGCCGGCGGCTGCTGGAGCGTCACCAGCTCGCGTGCTCCCGCGGCGGCAAGGACCTGGGCGGCGCCGAGCATCGCGGTGCGCATGTGGCCCATGTCGTACCGCGAGAGCTCGTAGTGGACCCGTGGCCGCCCGTCGCGCCCGGTCACGACGCGGCCGCCGTCGCGATCCCGCAGCAGGACGCCACATATGCTCAGGTTGGCGAGGCGCCGGATGTCGGCGCTGTGCTGGTCGGGGTTCTCCCAGCCGAACGCGCTGGCCGGCAGGGCAAAGTGGACAGGTCCCGTCTCGAACATCGCGCCGTACCCGTCGTCCTGGTCGGCGAACTGCTCCGAGCGCCGGGTCTGGAGCATGCCGCTCCAGGGCTCGACGCGCTCGTCGAAGTACCCGCCGACCGCCGACACCGGGTGCAGGCGGAGGCCCCGGCCGATCAGCGGGTTTGCCAGCCCTGACCGCTCGAGAAGGGCGGGCGTGTGGATCGCGCCGCAGGCGGCCACGACCGCGCGCGCCCGCACGGTCAACCGCACAACCCGACCGTCAGGGCGCTTCACGCTGCCCACCACGCCGACGGCTCGACCGCCCTCGCTGAGCACGCGCTCGACGTCGCAGCGAACGACGATCCGCGCGCCCGCCGTCACGGCATCGGCAAGGTACGTCTTCGCGGTCGAGTTCTTGGCGTCGGGCCGGCAGCCGTAGCCGCAGTAGCCGCATTCGCGCCCATCCGGACAACCGGTCGCGTTGCGCGGGATGACGTCCACGTGCCAGCCGCAGGCCCGGAGACCGCGCTCCAGGATCTCGTCGCGGACGCCCGGGACCGAGTTGTCAACGTTGACGCCGGATCGGGCCGACACGCGCTCGAGCGACTCCCCGAAGGCGGGCCCGGAGAAGAGCGAGAGGCCGGCCCGGAGGTCCCATTCGAGGCGTGTTGCCGCGCGCAGAGGCAGGCTCGTCGTCCAGTTGACGACCGTGCCGCCCCCGAGACAGCTGCCGGCCAGGATCGGCAGGGAGCCGCTCTGGGTCATGAGCAGGCCGCCGTCGAGGTAGCCGGCCGACAGCATGTCGCCCTCGACCTGGGTGAACTCCGCGGGGCCGAGGTTGTCGCCCTTCTCCAGGACGATGACGCTGAGCCCGGCTTCGGCCAGCACGCCTGCGGCGACACCGCCGCCCGCTCCGGAGCCGCAGACCACGACGTCGCAGTCGAGGGTCTCGTCCTCCGTCACCCCGACGGTCGAGAGCCGGCCGTCGGACGGCGGAACCAGGGGCGGCAGCGGGCCCGGATAGCCCGCGGCACGCCAGGCGGGATGAGAGCCGTCCGCCATCGGCCAGCTGTAGTACGCCACGTTGACCAGCCGCTTGAGCGCCTGGAACCCTGCCCGTCGAAGCTGGATGCGGCTGTCGGCCCACCCCCGCATGACCGCGACGCGCCCATCGAGGTCCAACCGGTCGAACCGGGCAAAGCGTCCCGCCAGGACGAGGTTCACGAACGGCGACCCGAGCGCCCCGAGCAGCTGCTTCAACCTCAGCCGGTCGTCGAGGTTGGGAAGGGAGCCGATGAGGCCGACGACCCGTTCCAGCAGCTGCCCGCGGTCGCTGGCCCCGTCGGGCGGCTGGAACGTGTCGCACACGGCCGCCAGCACCGCCCGCTCGCGCGGCGTGAGATCGGCGTTCACTGGGCGGATCCCGCCATCCCGGTCGTCATGAGGGTCGCCTCCCCTGTTCCCGGTGCCCGGGACGATCGGCAGAGAGTAGCCGACCCGGAGACCCCGCACTCGAACGAGACGAGCGGGTGCTCTTGACACGGCCCTCTCGTGGGATGTAGTTTCCCGGCAGCGCGGCAGGACCGCGCCCCCCAGATGAGAGGGATGTCACCGAATGAGCATGTGGATCTTCCTCACGAGCGCCCCGGAGCGGCCCTGCGCCGATCCTGTTGGCGCGCTCTGCGGGCGATCCGTGCCCAGCTCGGCCTAGTCTCGCGGCGGTAGCGCCGCCAGGAGAGGAACCGAAGCCGCGGGCCGGATCAGGGCCCAGCGGCTTTTTCATTGCCCCGCCGGCGCGGGGCGGCGACCCGGAGCCGCAGGCCATCGACGCAGGGACAGACGTCGGGCTCGCGGCTCATCTCGTTCTCGAGAGCGTCGCGCGGAGAGGCCCGGCCGCATCGGGTTCGCCACGCCGAGACGAGAAACGGGAGCCACCACCGTGAGCACCACTCTCACACGCGAACAGAAGATCACGGTCCGCGGGCCCCGATCGGCGCAGGTCGAGGCCCCGGCCCTGAAGCCTGATGGCGCGCCAGGCCGGGGCCGTCCCGCCGGCCCGCCCGCGCTCCTCCTGGAGCACGTCGGGAAGACGTTCGTCGTCGGCCGGAACAAGAAGGCCGTCTCGGCGATCTGCGACGTGTCCATGCTCATCGAGCGGGCCGAGATCTACGGGGTTCTTGGCGCGAACGGCAGCGGCAAGTCGACGCTTGTCCGGCTCGTGTCCACCCTCCTGACGCTCGACACCGGGCGCGCGGAGGTCTTCGGCCACGACGTAGAGCGCGACGAGATGGCGGTAAAGCGCCTCATCAACCGGGTGAGCGTCGACGCCGCCTTCTTCAAGAAGCTGTCGCCATACGAGAACCTGGCGTTCGCCGCCCGCCTCTACGGCCTCAATCCGGGTGAGGCGCGCCGGGAGGCAGTCCGGATCCTTGCCCGGCTCGGGATCTCCGAGAAGCGCATGGGGAGCCCGATCGAGCAGATGAGCCGCGGCATGCAGCAGAAGGTCGCCATCGCGCGGGCGCTGCTGACCTCTCCGACACTCCTGCTGCTGGACGAACCGACAACGGGCCTGGATCCTCGCTCCAAGCTGGAAGTCCAGGCATTCGTGGAGGACCTTCGGGCGACCCACGACGCGACGATCCTCCTCACCACGCACGACATGGCAGAGGCCGACCGCCTCTGCGACCGGATCGGGATCCTCGATGGCGGACGCCTCGTTGCCGAGGACTCGCCGGGCGGCCTCAAGGCACGCGTTGCCCGCGAGACCGGCCTGGCCCCGACCCTCGACAACGTCTTCATGACCTATACCGGCCGCTCGCTCGACGAGGACGTCGAGACCGAGGGCCCGGAGGACGACGAATGAGCACCCTCGCGACCGGCGCCGGCCGCGCCCGGCCTCCACGCCCCACCGACCACGCCCCCCTCCATGACTGGGAGGTGCACGCGATGAACGCGCAGATCCAGTACGTGCAGGCGGTCCACGCCGACCGTCTCGCGCGGCTCTACGCCGAGGCGCACCAGGCTCGCCTGGCGCGGTCGGCGCGGACCGACACGCGGCGCCTGCGCCGCGTGCTCGGTCGTTCGCTCGTGCGGGTCGGCCAGCGGCTCGCCGCCGAGGCGTCCGCCCCGGAGCGGCCGATCGAGCACCTGACGCCGGCCGGTTCCCGCTGATGCGGGACCGGCCGGCCTCCCCCACTTCACGGGAGACCTTCAAGTGACCACCGCCAGCCGCCCGATGGCGACGGCAATGCGCGAGCTCGGCGCATCAGCCGCCTTCATCGAGCGCAACTTCAACCTGAGTCGCCGCTACTGGGGCTGGGAGCTCGCGTTCCTCGTCTACGCCGTCGCGGGCGCCCTGTCGATCTCGTTCATCGGGGCCGCGGCGGCCGACCGGCGCCTGATCTTCAGCCTCGTCATCGGGGCCATCTTCTGGAACTACCTGTCCACGGTCTTCAGCTTCATCGCCGAGACGATCAGCTGGGAACGCTGGGAGGGGACGCTCGAGTACACGATGATGGCGCCGGTCCGGCGCGCGTCGCAGCTCGCCGGGTCCACGACCTACGCGATCCTGTACGGACTCGTCCACACGTCGGTGATCCTCTTGGTCCTGACCCTGTTCTTCGACCTGGACCTCTCGCACGCCAACTTCGTCACGGCAACGGTCGTGATGTTCGCCGGCTCGTTCTCGGTCGTCGGGATCGGGATCATGGCCGCCATCCTCCCGCTCCTGTACGTGGAGCGCGGCGCCCAGATGACGTTCGTCATCCAGTCGTGCCTCCTGGTCGTGAGCGGCGTCTACTACCCGGTCAGCGTGCTGCCGGGCTGGATGCAGGTCGCGTCGACGTTCTCGCCGGCGACCTACATCCTCGACGGCGTCCGCAAGGGCCTGATGGAGGGGGCACCCGTGACCGCGGTCCTCGGTGACGTGTGGCCACTTGCGCTGATGGGCGCGATCCTCATCCCGGTGGGGCTCCGCCTCTTCGGGCGCGCCGAGCACTACGCGAAGCGCACCGGCAAGCTCAAGCGGGTGGGGTGACGGATGGCGATCGCCGTCCGCACCCGGCCCGGCGTCCGGCGGCCGACCAGGCCCGAGGGGGCCCGGGCGTGAGCGATCCGTTCGACCCCCTCGGGCACCTCGCGCCGCTGGGCTGGGACGAAGGCTGGGAGACCGCCTTTGCCGCGCACGCGGCTGGCGGGTTTGCCCCGGCCCGCGTGGTGGCCGAGCACCGGGGATCCTACGAGGTGCTCGTGGCAGCTGGCGCGACGCCACTCACGGCACGCGTGACGGGGCGGCTCCGCCACGCAGCGCTGGGCCCGGGCGACTTCCCGGTCGTCGGCGACTGGGTTGCCGTGGATCTCCGCTCCGGCGCCGAGTCGGCCAGCATCCACGGGGTGGTCGCGCGCCGGACGCGCATCCAGCGCCGCGCGCCGGCCGATCACGGCGCGCCGATGCAGATCCTGGCGGCCAACGTGGACGTGGTCATGATCGCGACCTCGCTGAACCGCGACCTCAACGCGCGCCGCCTGGAACGATTCCTCGCGACCGCCTGGGAGTCGGGCGGACGGCCGGTGGTCCTCCTCACGAAGGTCGACCTTGCGACCGACCCCGTGGAGATCGCCGTCGCCGAGGCCCAGCTCGAGGACCTCGCGGCGGGGGTGCGGGTGCTCGCCACGAGCGCGGTCACCGGCGACGGCCTTGCCGACGTCCGCCAGCTGCTGCAGCCCGGGATCACGATCGCGCTCCTCGGCTCGTCCGGGGTCGGGAAGAGCACGCTGATCAACGCGATCCTCGGCGAGCGCCGTCTCGCCACTTCCGAGGTCCGCGAGGACGACGCTCGTGGGCGCCACACGACCAGCGGCCGGCAGCTCGTGCCCCTTCCCGGCGGCGGATTGCTGCTGGACACGCCCGGGATCCGGGAGCTCGGGCTCTGGGACGACGGCGTCGGCCTGGCCGCCGCATTCTCGGACGTGGAGGCGATCGCCGTCCGCTGCCGGTTCACCGATTGCACCCACGAGCGCCAGCCCGGATGCGCGATCGAGGCGGCGGTCCTGTCCGGCGAGCTGACGGCCGAGCGCGTGGTCGGCTGGCGCAAGCTGCTCCTCGAGGAGCGACACCAGGCGCTGGAGCGGGACGTGATCGCGCGCCGGGCGGAGCGGAGGCGCTGGGCGGTCATCGGCCGGGCCGGCGCGGCCCGTGCTCGGGAGAAACGCGGAGAGTCCGGACGCTGAGCGAGCGCGGGGCCATCGGTCCCGCTGGAGGCGCCAGCACAGATCACCCTGGCGGCCGCTCCGCGAGTGGCCGCAAGGCCCCCTTTCCGGCCCGTGTGGCCCGGGATGAATGGCCCTTTCAACGGGACCTCGGCGCCTTTACGCGGGCCACGGGCGCGACAACGATCGACCGCGCCGGGCCCTTGCGCCCGGGAGTCCGGGAGGACCACCCGATGAAGAAGATCCTTGTCGCGTACGACGGGAGCGATCCCGCCAAGCACGCCCTCGAGCAGGCGGCAGACCTCGCGACCGCGATGGCCGCAACCGTGACCGTCGTGAGCGTCGTGCCCGTTCATCCGGGTCGCGTCCCGGTCGATCCGTGGGACGATCGCCCTGTTCACGACGCGGAGCTCACCGAGGCGAACACGATCCTCGCGGCCCGCCACGTCGCCTGGGACGTGCTGGAACCGGCGGGCGATCCGGCGAGGACCATCGAGCGGATCGCCGAAGAAGGCGGTTACGACACCGTCATTCTTGGCTCACGCGGTCTCGGGACCGCGGCCCGGATCCTCCAGGGGAGCGTGTCCGAGCATGTCGCGACGCACACCAAGGCGACGGTGGTCATCGTCCACTGAGAGCCGCCGGCCGGGCTCGGGCCGTCAGAGAGGAAGCCGCCGCTCCTTCGCCACGAGGTCCAGCCACGGCTGCTCGCGCGCCAGCGTCGTCTCGCGCCCGTGACCCGGCACCACCCGGAGGGACCCATCCAGGCCCGCCAGCCGCGCGAGCGAGACCGCCATCGCGTGCGCGTCGCCGCCGGGCAGGTCCACCCTTCCCCAGCCGCCCGCGAACAGCGTGTCACCGGAGAAGAGGATGCCGTCGCCGGACGAGACGAGGCAGACCGACCCTTCCGTGTGGCCCGGGGTATGGAGGACGTCCAGGCGGACGTCCCCGAACCGGATCGCCCCGCCTTCCGCGAGCTCGACTGCCGGGACGCACGGCGGGATCGGGAAGGGTGCATAGAGCGGCTGCGGATCGGTCAGGTGGTGCCAATCCGCGCGATGCGCGGCGATGGCGGCGCCGGCCCCGGTCTCTGCCTGCTTCCGGGACCACGCCTGGAGGGCGGCGTTCTCGCCCGTGTGGTCCCAGTGACCGTGGGTCGACACGATCAGGATGAGGCGCCATCCGCGCCGCGCCAGCTCGTCCACGACCCAGGGCAGGCCGGGAATCGCGCCGTCGATGACGATTGCCTCGCGGGTTCGCGGGTCACCGACCAGGCAGACGTTCGTCTGCAGCGGACCGATGGAACGGGTCAGGAGATCCACGGGCGAAGGCCGCCGTCAGGCCTCGAGCTTCGCCTTGACGCAGTCGAAGGTCTCGCCGATCAGCTTGGTGGCGGTCCCGTCGATCATGCGCGCGCCCACGCTCGCGATCATGCCCGACATGACGACGTCGGCGGTCCAGTCCATCACGGTCGAGCCGTCGGGGCCATCGGCCAGCACCATCTTCGCGGTCGCGTCGACGGCGCTCCCGGACGCCTGGCCGCTGGCATGCACGGTCGCTTCGTCCGGCTCGTGAAGGTCGGTGAACTCCGCGTTGACGACGAACTTCAGGCGGATGAACCCGACGCCGACTTTCGCATGCACCTTGAAGCGGCCGCCGTCGAGCTTCTCGACCGAATCGACGCCCGGCCCGCAGCTTGCGATCTGGTCAGGGTCCGTCACGAAGGCCCAGACCTTCGAGCGAGCGGCGTGGATCTCGGCGCGGCCCTCGAACTTCATGCGGCGACTCCTCGGTGCGAGTGGTCAGGCCAGCGCTAGGTAGCGCGCCGGGTTCTTCGCGAAGCGCGTCCTGCAGCCCGCGCAGCAGAACGCATACGTCCGGCCCTCATGGTCCGCGATGTGGCGCACGTCTGCAGGATCGACACTCATCCCGCAGACCGGGTCGACCAGGATGATCCCGTCTCCGAGCGGCCGGTCGAGGCTCCCAGGCGCTGCCAGCGGGAGCGCGGCATTGGCGGCGGCAGCCGCGACGAGCGTCGCGGGACCCGGCATCGCCACGAACGGGGCCCGGCCACGTCGGACCGTGACGAGCTCCGCAAGGATCGAGACGGCCACGTCCGCGGCGCCGACGGCGCCGAGATCCATGCCGCAGGGAGCCCGGAGCGCTGCCCGGCGGTCCGGCGGCACCCCGGCCAGCTCGAGGTACTCGGCCACGGCGGCGGCGCGCCGCGCGCTCGCCACCAGGCCCACGTACGCGACGTCCCGGGTGAACGCCGCGACGAGCGCTTCCTCGTCCCACTGGCCCTGACTGGCCACGACGACGTACGGGGGTCGCGGGGCGTCGAGCTCGTCGAAGTCGCGTGCCGCGTGCAGCCGGACGCCCTCCGGGAAGAGCTCGGCGCTCGCGGCGGGATCGATCGCCGTGACCTGCCAGCCCGCCCGCATTCCCAGCTCCACGAGGGCTCGGGCGATCGGCGTGACGCCGGCCACCCAGAGCTCGGGAACGGGCAGTTGCGGCTCGATGAAGATCTCGAGCGTCCCGCCCGAGTGACAGGTCATCACGAGGTCCACGATCCCGTCGGCGCGGTGAGATTCGGTCGGCTGCTCCGCCGACAGGCGGAGCAGCCGCGGCTCGCCGTCGGCGAGGGCGCGGAGGGCCTCGGCGATGACGGTGGGCTGGGCGCAGCTGCCCCCGACCCAGCCCTCGATCGTGCCGTCGGGATGGACGATTCCGTGCGCGCCAGGCTTCGCGGAAGTCGGGCGCGCCACCGCGACGACGGTCGCGAGGACGAACGGGCGGCCGGCCTCCGCGAGGTCGGCCGCCCGGGCGAGGATCCGGGCGGAGGGGCCGCCCATCAGGCGGTCAGCCCCTTCTCGTTGAGGATCGCCCAGACCTTCTGGGGTGTCATCGGGATGTCGATGTGGCGGACGCCCGCGTGCCAGAGAGCATCGACAACCGCGTTCGCGAACGCGGGCGGCGCGCCGACCGTGGCCGACTCGCCGACGCCTTTCGCGCCGATCGGGTGGTGCGGCGATGGCGTGATCGTCTTGCCCGTCTCCCAGGCTGGCGTCTCCACGGCCGTCGGGACCAGGTAGTCCAGGAAGGTCCCCTGCATGTTGTTGCCGTTCTCGTCGTACGTCATCTCCTCGTAGAGGGATGGCGCGAGGCCCATCGTGAGCCCGCCGTGGATCTGCCCTTCCACGATCATGGGGTTGATGATGTTGCCGCAGTCGTCCACGGCCACGAAGCGCCGGACGTGGACCTGGCCCGTGCCGCGATCGATGTCGACGACGCAGATGTACGAGCCGAACGGGAAGGTGAGGTTCGGGGGGTCGTAGTAATCGATCGCCTCGAGGCCCGCCTCCATCCCCGCCGGATGGTTCGTGTACGCGGCGAACGCGATCTCGGCGATCGTCTTCGACTTCTCGGGCGAGCCCTTCACGAAGAACTTCCCGTTCGTCCACTCCAGGTCGTCCTCGCTCGCCTCGAGGAGGTGCGCCGCGATCTTGCGGGCCTTGTCGCGGATCTTGCGGGCGGCAACCGCGGTCGCGGCGCCGGCGACCGGCGTCGAGCGAGAGGCATAGGTCCCCAGGCCGTAGGGCGCCGTGTCCGTGTCGCCTTCCTCGATCGTGATCTTGTCGGCCGGGATGCCCAGCTCTTCGGCGATGATCTGGGCGAACGTCGTCTCGTGGCCCTGGCCCTGCGACTGCACGCCGATCCGGGCGACGGCCGAGCCGGTCGGATGCACCCGGATCTCGCAGGAGTCGAACATCTTGATCCCGATGATGTCGAAGTCGTGCGAGGGACCGGCGCCGACGATCTCGGTGAACGAGCTGATTCCGATCCCCATCAGCTCGCCGCGTGCGCGCTTCTCGAGCTGCTCCTTGCGGAGGTCCTTGTAGCCGATCATGTCCATGGCCTTGCGGAGGGCCGCCGGGTAGTTCCCCGAGTCGTAGTCCCAGCCGGTGGGCGTGTGGTAGGGGAACTGCTCGGGCTGGATGAAGTTCTTGAAACGGAACTCCGCCGGGTCCATCCCCAGCTCCGCTGCCGCGACGTCGACGAGCCGCTCGATCGTGTGGACCGCCTCCGTCACCCGGAACGAGCAGCGGTAGGCGACGCCGCCCGGCGGCTTATTCGTGTAGGCGGCGTCCACCTCGACGAAGGCCGCCGGCATGACGTAGGAACCGGTGATCACGTTGAAGAGGCCGGCCGGGAACTTCGACGGGTCGGCCGCGGCGTCGCTGTACCCGTGGTCGGCGAGGGTCCTGACGCGGAGTCCCGTGATCTTGCCGTCGTTCTGGACGCCCAGCTCGGCGTGGATGTGGTAGTCGCGGGCGAACGAATCGGCCTGCAGGTTCTCGGACCGGGCCTCGATCCATTTCACCGGCCTGCCCAGGGTCAGCGACGCGACGATCGCGATGACGTACCCCGGGTAGACCGGCACCTTGCCGCCGAAGCCGCCGCCGATATCGTGGGTCTTGACCCGGATCTTGTCCTCCGGGATCCCCGAGACCAGGCTGATGACGGTCCGGTAGACGTGCGGCGCCTGGCTCGTCACGTGGAAGTCCAGGTGCCCGCGGACCGGGTTCCAGTCGGCGATGCAGCCGCAGGTCTCGATCGAGGCCACGTGGATTCGCGGGATGTAGACGTCCAGCGGTATGACCCGATCCGACGCCGCCAGGGCGGCATCTGCGGCGGCGCGGTCGCCCGACTCCCAGTGCCAGATCCTGTTCGTGGCCTTGTCCGGGCCGCGGTCCGGGCGGAGGATCGGCGCGCCCGGCTCGAGCGCCTTGAACGGGTCGACGACCACCTCCAGCGGCTTGTATTCCACCTCGACCGCGAGCGCGGCATCGGCGGCGACGTAGCGGTCCTCGGCGATGACCGCCGCGACCTCCTGGGCCTGGTACATGACGGTGTCGGTCGGCAGCACCATCTGCTTGTCGCCGGCGAGCGTCGGCATCCAGTGGAGGCCGGCCTTCTCGAGGTCGCGGCCGGTGATGACCGCCAGGACGCCCGGCATCGCAAGCGCGGCCGAGGCGTCGATGCTCACGATCGTCGCGTGGGCATACGGGCTGCGCACGATGGACATCCAGGTCTGGTTCTTGAGGTTGACATCCTCGATGTACTCGCCCTGCCCGCGAATGAACCGCGGGTCCTCCTTGCGCTTGAGCGAGTGGCCCATCCCCCCGACGGCGAGGGTCGTCGTCGGCGCCTGTGCCTCGTAGGTCGTCATGGCAGCCTCCTACGCCGTCTCGGCCGCGACCGGGGCCGCGGCCTGCGCGCGCAGCTCGCCGGCAGCCTGGTCGATCGCCTTCACGATGTTCACGTAGCCGGTGCAGCGGCAGAGGTTGCCGGCGATCCCGTGACGGATCTCGTCCTCGGTCGGGTCGGGGTTCTCCTTCAGGAGCCAGGAGGCCTGCATGATCATCCCCGGGGTGCAGAAGCCGCACTGGAGCCCGTGCTGGTCCCAGAACGCCTGCTGGAGCGGGTGCAGGGTGCCGCCCTGCTCCATCCCCTCGATCGTGGTGATCTCGCAGCCGTCCGCCTGGACGGCAAGCATCGTGCAGCTCTTCGCGCTGCGGCCGTCCACCGAGATGGTGCAGGCACCGCACGTGGAGCTGTCGCAACCGACATGCGTTCCGGTAAGCCCGAAGTCCTCGCGCAGCATGTGGACAAGCAGCCGTCGCGGCTCGACGTCGGCCTCGTGGCGCCGACCGTTCACCGTGACGGCGACGTGCATCGTGCTGGTCATTGGTCTCGTCCCCCTTCTCAGGCGCCGGCGCGAGCCAGGGCGCGGCGGAGCGCCCGGACTGCCATCTCGCCGGCCATCGCGCGCTTGTACTCGACGGGTCCGTGACCGTCCTGCGTCGGGCTGCTGCCTTCCGACGCGGCGCGCCGGACGGCCACCTCGAGCTCCACGGATGGGCGAGCGCCAACCAGGGCCTCCTCCGCGGAAAGCAGCGCGAACGGCGTCGCGGCGACGGCGGTGAGTGCGACGCCGGCGGCCGTGATCGTCCCGCCCGCCGCGAGGGTAACCTGGACCGCCGCCGCGGCGGTCGCGAAGTCGCCGGCCTTGCGCTCGGTCTTCTCGTACGCGCCGCCCGTGTTCGGGGGCGGCACGGGGACGCGGACCTCGGTCAGGATCTCGGTCGGCTCGATGGCGGTCACGAACGTGTCGACGAAGAACTCGCGGGCGGGGATCACTCGCTCGCGTTCGAGGTCGCGGACCACGATGGAGGCCCGGCTCGCGAGGAGCACCGCAGGCCAGTCCGACGAGGGATCCGCGTGGGCCACCGATCCGCCGAGGGTGCCCCAGTTGCGGACCTGGGGATCGCCCACGCCGCCCGCGGCGTCCGACCAGAGGCCGGAACGCCGAACAAGGTCGCTCTGCTCCAGCTGGTGATGGGTGGTCCGCGCGCCGATGCGCAGCTCGCCGCCTGCCTCTCGTACGTAGGCGAGGTCGTCGAGGCTGCCGATGTCGACGAGGAGACCCGGCTGCGCGAGCCGGTAGCGAAGGAGGGGGATCAGGCTGTAGCCGCCGGCGAGGACCTTCGCCTCGCCCTCGCGATCGTGCAGGAGCCGCAGCGCTTCGTCGAGGCTGCTCGGCCTGGCGTACTCGAAACCGGCAGGAATCATCGCGGAACCTCACCCTCCCTTCGGGTCACATGGATCGGGGACACCGGCGGCGCCAGCTGGCGCGGGGAGATCGGATGCGATATGGGTTCTGCAGGGTGGCGCTCCAGTAACGGCACGTGGCGGCACAGTGTGCCAGAAAACCGGCCAACTGGCACTCCGCGATGCGCCGTTTGGACCTTGCCACGTCGAGGCTCCCCTATTTCGCCTCTCGGGCGCCAGCTGTCACGCCCGCGGCGACCACGTCGCGACCCCGACCCTCGATTCGATCTCCGGGGCCAGGCGCACGCTCCCATCCTCGGCCGGGACGATCCGCCGCTCGGTCTCCGCCACGAGGCGCCCGTCGGCGGCCGACCCTGCGACGACGAAGAGCTGGTTGCGAAGCCACGCGAGGAGCGCGGTGCGGGAGGCGAACTGGCGCGGCCGGCGACGTTGGTACGTCAGCGAGGGGTTGCGGCCGCGGGATTCAAGGATCGCCAGGAACTCCCCGAGGGCCGGCAGCTCGAGGTGCTCCTCTCCGTGGACCACCGGCCAGAACGGTCCGACCGATGCCGACGGAGCCCGCTCGGTCATGACGGCCACGCAGAGGCGGCCCGCGGCATCCTCCATCGCATGGAGGAAGGCCCCGATCGCCTCCACGTCGTGACCAAGATGGGCGATGAGCGCGACGTCGGCCCGCGGCGCGGGGCCGGCCCCCGGATCAATCGGCCAGCGCGCGTGGATCGGCCGGACGTTGCGAATCCCGTGGCGCTCCATCCCGGCCTGCAGCGCGTCCAGCATCCCGGCCGACGGATCGAGCGCGATCACCTCCCCGACACGGAGGGCGAGCGGGAGCGCGAACCGGCCCGCCCCCGCACCGATGTCGAGCCACGTCTCTCCCGGTCGGGCGATCTCCAGGAGCACCTCGAGGACCGGGTCGTCCGACCGCCGCGGATCGGCCACGAACAGCCCCGTTACCGGCGCGTAGAAGTCGCCGCTCTCCGGCGCCTCGCGGACGCGTTCGGCCTGCTCCCGGTTGGCTCGGACTCGGGCCGCCCACGCCGCGATGAGCTCGTCGGCGGCCCGTCCCGGCCCGCGATCCATCACCCGCGTCCCGCGGCGCGGACGGCCGGCGCGACGCTCGCGGCAATCGCGGCGAGGTCGGCCGGCGTGTCGACGTCGGGGTTGGCTCCCGCGACTGCCACCCGGACCACCCGGTCCGGATCGGCGGCGAGCAGCGGGCCGAGACCGCGATCGCCCGCCAGCCGCGCGACGAGAGACCATCCGGCCGGAAGCAGCAGGACCGGGTTCGGCGCCGCGTCCTCGTCGTAGCGGGGCACCACGGCGATGGCCGCGACCGGCGCCCCTCCCGCCGCCCGGAAGAGCTCGCGCAGCACGCCGGCACGGACACGGGGCTGGTCGCCGAGGAGGACGAAGATCGCTGCCGGTATCGGCGTCGCGCTCGCGGCCCCGAAGCCGAGCTGGAGCGACGTGGCCAGCCCGCGCTCGGGCGCCGGGTTGACGGCGACGACGACCCGCTCGAGCGCGGCCGGCTCGGCCTCCCGGACCGCTCCGAGGACGGCACCGGCGTCACGCCCGAGCACGACGACAACGCGGCCGATGCCGGCCTCGCGGACAGCGGCAACAACATGGGCCAGGAGCGGCCGGCCATCCAGGGACGCCCGGACCTTCCCGCCGCCGAAACGCGAGCCAGCGCCCGCGGCGAGGATGACGGCGGCCGCGTCGGCAAGGGCGATCACCCCGGCGTGCTCGGCGACGCGAGGACGTGCATCGGCGTGCCCGAGCCGCCGTATCGCTCGGCCACGACCTCCGCCATGATCGCGAGCGCCGTCTCCGCGGGCGCCCGTCCGCCGAGGTCGAGCCCGATCGGCCCGCGCAACCGAGCCAGCTCGGCGTCGGTCACCCCGGCTGCCCGAAGTCTCGCCCGCCGGTCGGCCTGGGTCTTCCGGGAGCCGACCGCACCAACGTAGCGGCAGCCGCGCCGCAGCCCTTCGATGATGGCGGGCTCGTCGAACTTGACGTCGTGCGTCAGCACGGCGACCGCGTCCGACGGGCCCAGGCCGATCTCATCGGCAACCTCGTCGGGCCAGCCCACGACCAGGCGATCGACGTCCGGGAAGCGTTCCGTCGTCGCGAAGGCCACTCGGCCGTCGACCACCACGGTCGCGTACCCGAGCTCGTGGGCAATCCGGGCGAGGGGCATCGCCACCTGGACGGCTCCGACGATGACCAATCGCGGCGTCTCCGGGTAGCCCTCCAGGAAGAACTGCCGCCCGGCGGCCGCGACCGTCGCCGATCCGCCGCGCACCAGCAGCTGGAGGGCCGCGCTCCTGATCACCTCGTCCGCGTCGGGCAGCCCGCTCGACCCCTCGATGCTTCCGTCGGCCGCGACCCGCAGCGACCGGCCCGGGGGTTCGCCGGCCCCGGGCGGATGAGGCCCGAACGTCGCCGCCGGCGCGTCGGCCGGCAGCGGGATCACGATGACGGAGCCGAGGGCCCCGCCGGCGGCAGCGACGACCTCGGGCCGGAGGTACGGCTCGACGAGGACGTCGATCGTGCCGCCGCAGGCCAGGCCGACGTCCCAGGCCTGCTCGTCGCTGATCCCGTAACGGATCACGCGGCTGACGCCGGCCGCGCGGGCGGCCTGGATCTCCTCGTAGGCGGCGCCCTCCACGCAGCCGCCCGAGACGCTCCCGGCCAGGCGCCCGTCCGCCGTGACGACGAGCGTCGCACCCTCCGGTCGGGGCGCCGAGCCGAACGTGCGCACGACGACTGCGCGGCCGAGCGCAGCGCCCTCCGCCTGCCAGGATCGGACGGTCTCGAGCAGCTCGCGCATCGCTTCGTCTCCCTCCGTCGGTCAGTTGCCCAGCGGCCGCGCTGACGCCGCGTCGACGGGCGTGGCTCCGGCAGACTCTGGCGGCGCCCCGACCCGCGGCAGGATCGAACGCGCGCGCTCGCGTCGGGCCGGGTCGAACACCTCGACGCGGTGCACCCGCGGCGTGCCTGTCCGGGGCGGCCGCCCGGCGCTGCCGAGCCCCAGCCCACCGAGGACCTCCCCGAGCCGCTCCAGCGAGGCGATCGAGTGGATCGGGAGGAAGTCGTCGATCCAGGGATAGGCGGCGGCCATGCCCGCGGCGATCGGCTGGTAGCCCTCGGAGCCGGCGAGCGGGTTGAGCCAGATCAGCCGGTGGCAGTTGCGCTGGAGCCGCGCTGTCTCGGCCGCCACCAGGGCCGGGTCGCCGCGGTCCCAGCCATCCGACACGACGATGACGACGCCCGACGTCCGGAGGACCCGACGCGCCCAGCGAAGATTGAACGTGCGGAGCGAGTCCCCGATCCTGGTGCCGCCGGACCAGTCGCTGACCGACTCGCTGACACGCCGGATCGCAAGGTCGGGGTCGCGTCCGCGCATCTCGTGCGAGATCCGGGTCAGCCGGGTCCCGAAGACGAACGACTCCGTCCGTACACCCGACGCGCGGGTGAGCGCCTGGACGAAGCGGAGCAGGATCCGGGCATGGCGCTCCATGGAGCCCGAGACGTCGCACAGGATGACGATCGAGCGCGGCCGCCGCACGCGGCGCCGCCAGACCCACTCGACGAGGTCGCCGCCGTTCGCCAGGTTGCGGCGGTACATGGCCCGGGGCGCGAGCCGGCGGCCGTGCGGGTGCAGCTCGTAGCGCCGGGTGAGCCGGCGCTCCAGGCGCGGACGAAGCAGGTCGATCAGCCGCTCTGCGTCGCGCAGCTCGGCGTTGGTCATCCGGTCGAACTCGCGATGCTGGAACGCTTCGCCGGGACTGAATGCCCGCGGCGAGACGACCCGGCCGGCAACGGCATCGAGGTCCTCCTCGCCGGCGCCGGGCTCCGCCTGCTCGGGCCGTCCACGCGGCGGGCCGGGCCGGTCCCGCCCCAACTCCGCCTCCGGGCTGCTCTCTCGATCTTTCGGCGGGCGGGCCGGCCGTGGCACGACCCCTTCCAGGGCGGCCGGGGCGATCCGCGCCGTGTGGCGGCGCCAGAACTGGTCGAAGACGGCGTCGTAGGTCTCCAGGTCGGCGTGCCGCCGGCAGAAGACTGTCGAGCCGGCCGCGTGCACCTGAGCACGATCGCCGAGGTCGACGAGCGTGAGGGCCCGGGCGAAGTCGAGCGCCCCGCCCAGGTCGGTCACGACGCCCGCGGAGCGGAGCGCCCTCGTGAAGAGGACCGCGTTGCGCAGGAAGGTCGACCCGTCGAATGCATGCAGCGGGTCCGGGACAGGGGCACGGAGGCCGGTCATGGCGGGCGCCGGTGATCCCTCTACGTCCCCGCCTCGACGAGCTCGTCGAGGTAGCCGGCAGCCGCAGCCCCGCGCACCCGCCGGACGTCCTCCTCGTACTTGAGGAGGACGCCGAGCGTCTCGTCAACGATGTCGGGCGCCAGCTCGCGCGCGCCGAGGGCCAGCAGCGCGGATGCCCAGTCGAGGGTCTCGGCCACGCCCGGGACCTTCGTGAGATCGGCCGTCCGGAGCCTGCCGACGAAGCCGACCACCTGGCGCGCCAGCCGGTCCGGTGTGGCGGGCACGCGGGCGAGGACGATCTCCATCTCCGTGTGCGCGCTCGGGTAGTCGATCCAGTGATAGAGGCAGCGGCGCTTGAGGGCGTCGTGGACCTCGCGGGTCCGGTTCGAGGTGAGGATGACGCGGGGCGGCTGCTCCGCGGTCACCGTCCCGATCTCCGGGATCGTGACCTGGAAATCCGACAGGATCTCGAGCAGGTACGCCTCGAACTCCTCGTCGGCGCGGTCGATCTCGTCGATGAGGAGGACCGGGGCCAGGCCGTCGGGCGCCTCGAGCGCCTGGAGGAGCGGGCGCTTGAGCAGGAACTCGGGGCCGAAGATGTCGTGAGCGGTTGCCGTCCCGATCTCTCCGCGCGCCTCGCGGAGGCGGATCTCCAGCATCTGGCGTGCGTAGTTCCACTCGTAGACCGCGGTCGTGACGTCCAGGCCCTCGTAGCACTGGAGCCGGATCAGGCGCGCGCCGAGCGTGTCCGCAAGCGTCTTCGCGAGCTGGGTCTTGCCGACGCCCGCCTCGCCCTCGAGGAGGAGTGGACGGCCCAGGCGAAGCGCCAGGAAGACGGCCGTGGTCAGCGAGCGGTCCGCGACGTAGTCGCGCCGGCGGAACGCGGCCTGGAGGCCCTCGATCGTGGCCAGCTCGTCGGGAAGCGCCGCGCTCTGCTCGTCCATCATTCCTCGCTCGGGGTTGGGTGGCCGGGATCGTACACCGGGGGTCGGCTGCCGGCCATCGTGGTCACCCGACCGGGCCGCACACACCTCCCGAGCGCGCTCCCCTACCCCTTCGAGTCGCCGAGCGTTCGCGCGTACGGCGGGAAGCGGAAGCGCATCTCGCGGGTGAGGACCCCCCCGTGTCCCAGCCGGGCCACCGTCCGGCGACTCGGTGGCTCTCCTGCCAGCAGCCAGGGCAGGACTAGGTCGACCGCGGTCGCCTTCGAGTACGCCCCGCAGGTCGGAAGGCCGAGGACGCACGTCCGGCCGGCGCGGCCGACCCACAGCATCGAGCCCGGGTGGGCCGGCGCGCCGTGGCTGACAACCCTCCCCCCGACGGCCGTGAGCGCCACGAAGATTGCGTCCGCGGGATCGGTGGAGGCCGCGCCAGCGGTGAGGATCACGTCCGCACGTTCGGTGCCCTTCAGGAAGCGGCGGAACGCGCGCTCGGCGGCTGCCGGGTCATCCGCGACATACGCGAGGGCGCTCAGCGTGGAACCGAGCCCCTGGACCTTGGCAGCGATCGCGGCCTCGAAGCGCGCCCGGCCAGCCGGCGCGAGCGACTCCTTCACGATCGCCGCGATGCGTCGGTGCACGTACGGGTGGACATCGACAAGCGGTCGGCCGCCGCCCGCAACCGCCTCGCCGGCAAGGACGTCCGCCGCGGGGACCAGGTGAGGGCCGGTCTTGAGGCTCGCCACGAGCGTGCCCGCGGCCACCAGCTGCCCGTCGAAGAGCGTGAAGACGCTGAGCCCGTCGATCCGGTTCAGCCGCTCCAGGCGCGCCGCCCGGACGCGGAGGACCCCCGGGCTCGCCGCGTGCAGGTCGATTCGCGACTCGTGGGGCCCGCGGATCTCGACGCCGGGCCCGGCGACCGTGACCGCCAGGCGGACTGCCGCGTCGTCCTCGTGGAGGTCGCCCACGTCGGGGACCAGGAGCGTCACGGACGGTGTCGGGTCTGCCGGCGGACCCAGTCCGCGGAACTCCCCGGCGATGAGGCGGTCGAGGTCCGTGAACGTCAGCCGCTTGCCCTTGGACCAGCGGACTCCGTCGACCACGAGCTCGCGGGCAAGGACCGCCCCGCCGAGCGCCTCCACTGGCTCGGGAAGCGGGCTGCCGGGGACGACGCGGACGATCCTCACGGCAGGTGGAGGTGGAATCGCCGTGCCATGCCGCGGCGATCAGGCCGACACGGCGACGACGGGCGACGACCCCAGGATCGCCCCGCGCGCGTCGCGGGCCACGACACGGACAAGCTTCGCGCTGCCGCGGACCGGGATCGACGTCTCGAAGCCCGTCCGAGGCGCAGACCCGGCCGGCCCGAGCGAGTCCGTGGTCGCCCCCGCCAGCACTTCCCAGGTCGCGATGTCGGTCGCGCCGTTCCAGCTGGCGAACGCCGTGACCATGCCTCCGGGACCTGCCACGGCGGCTGCCGCAGGGAGCTCGTGCGGGTGCCCCGTCCATTCCGAGCGGAAGTTGCAGGAGGACTGGGTGGCGGCCGGGTACGCCGCGTCAAAGACCAGCCGACCGGTCCCGGAGAAGTCGCTGACGTACCCCGCGTCGCCCCATCCGACCATGACGTTGCCGTCCGGCAGGACCTGCATGTTGCCCTGGCTCCTGGCCATCAGGGGGGTGGGATGTGCGAAGGACCGCACCAGCGTCGCCGTCATCGCCACTTCGTCCAGCTGCAGGACGAT
>DAITNC010000009.1:0-30436 GCA_036834865.1 Candidatus Limnocylindrales bacterium
ACGTCGCCCACGAGTTCGTGATGCACCAGGCCAGCCGGGTGCTGGCGGGCGGCGCGAACTTCGTGCTCCTCGGTCCAGTCACGACGATGATCCGGAGCACGAAGCCAGTCGTCGCCACGGGAGCCACGCGCACCGGCGCGGGCAAGAGCCAGACCACGCGCTATCTCGCCGCCCTCCTCGAGGCGCAGGGACTGAAGGTCGTGGTCATCCGCCACCCGATGCCGTACGGCGACCTCGTGAAGCAGCGTGTCCAGCGCTTCGCCACCTACGCGGACCTCGACCTCCACCAGACCACCATCGAGGAGCGCGAGGAGTACGAGCCGCATCTCGACGCCGGGCGCATCCTCTACGCCGGCGTGGACTACGAGGCGATTCTCCGCGAGGCGGAGAAGGAAGCCGACGTGATCCTGTGGGACGGCGGCAACAACGACTTCCCGTTCTACAAGCCGGACCTGTTCGTGGTGGTGGCGGATCCACTTCGGCCGGGCCACGAGCTGCACTACCACCCGGGCGAGGCGAACCTCCGGATGGCCGACGTCGTGGTCATCAACAAGGTCGACTCGGCCGAGCCGGGCGCCGTGGAGATGGTCCGCGCCGACATCGCCACCCTCAACCCGCGGGCGGAGGTGATCCTCGCCCGCTCGTCGCTGACGCTCGAAGGCGGCACGATCGAGGGGAAGCGGGTCGCCGTCGTCGAGGACGGCCCGACGCTCACGCACGGCGGCATGACGTTCGGGGCCGGCATCGTGGCCGCAAAGCGTTTCGGCGCCGCGGAGGTCGTGGATCCGGTCCCGTACGCGAAGGGAAGCCTCGCCATGACGCTCGCGAAGTACCCTGCGCTCCAGCACCTCCTCCCGGCGATGGGCTACGGGCAGGAGCAGATGCACGAGCTGGAGGATGCGCTCAACGCCATGCCCGCCGACCTGGTCCTCGCGGCCACCCCGATCGACCTCAACCGGGTGCTCCACCTCCGGAAGCCGGTCGTCCGCGTCCGCTACGAGCTGGAAGAAGTTGCCGGCGAGCCCGACGCCCCGACGCTCACCGACCTTGTCGCGCCGATCGTTGCCCGCGCCCGAGCGGCCGCGACGGCCGCCGCGCGCTGACCGGAGGAAGGCCCGATGGCGAAGCACTTCCTGACGCTCGATTCGCTCGGTCGCGAAGGGGTCCGGGAGATCCTCGACCTGTCGCACCGGTTCAAGCGCGAGCCCGGCCAACACCGGGGCGCGCTCGCCGGCGGGCGGGTCGGGATGATCTTCGACAAGCCGTCCACCCGGACCCGCGTGAGCCTGGAGGACGCCGCCTGGGCGCTGGGCATGCTCCCCATCGTCCTCCGGCCCGACGAGCTCCAGCTGGGGCACGGCGAGACGGTCGCCGACACCGCGCGGGTCCTGTCGCGCTACCTGTCCGCGCTCACGATCCGGACCTTCGCCCACGCCCGGGTCGAGGAGCTGGCCGCCAACTCCAGCATCCCGATCGTCAACGCGCTGACCGACGACCATCACCCGTGCCAGGCGCTGGCCGATGCCATGACGCTGGAGGAATCCCTCGGCGATCTCCGCGGCCGGCGGGTGGCCTTCGTCGGGGACGGCAACAACGTGGCCCACTCGCTGATCCAGGCCGCCGGGTATCTCGGCTTCACGCTGGCGATCGCGACGCCCGAAGGCTACCGGCCCGACGCGGCCATCGTGACGGCCGGCCGGGTCCACGGCGAGGAGACCGGGGGCCGGATCGAGCTGGTCACCGACCCGCGCGATGCCGTCCGCGCCGCCGACGCTGTCTACACGGACGTCTGGGCGTCGATGGGCAAGGAGGCCGAGCGCGAAGAGCGACGGCAGGTCTTCGCCGGGTACACCGTGGACGCGGCGATGATGGCGAGCGCAGGACCCGGTGCCATCTTCCTCCACTGCCTGCCTGCTCACCGCGGTGACGAGGTGACCGACGCGGTCATGGACGGGCCGCAGAGCCGCGTCTGGGACCAGGCCGAGAACCGGATCTACACGGAGCAGGCGATCCTCTACGCGCTCATCAGCGGCGACCAGCGCGGGGAGCGCCTGGGATGACGAGGATCGCGGTCGCCCTGGGCGGAAACGCGCTGATCCGCCGGGGCCAGCCGGGGTCGACCGAGGTGCAGCGGACCAACCTGGAGGTCGCCGCCCGTTCGCTCGTCGACCTCGCGGAGCGGAGCGGTGCCGAGATCGTGCTGACGCACGGAAACGGCCCGCAGGTCGGCTTCCTTGCCATCGCGGCGGAGATGGCGGCCCACGTCGTTCCCCTGCCGCCGCTCGACGTCCTGGGCGCCGAGTCGCAGGGCCAGATCGGCTATCTCCTGGCGCAGGCGCTCCATGACGCGTTCATGGCCCGCGGGATCCGGCGCGAGATCGCGGTGGTCGTCACGCAGGTGGTGGTCCGCGCCGACGACCCGGCGTTCTCGGCGCCCAGCAAGCCGGTCGGCCCCGTGTACACGGAGTCCGTCGCGAAATCCCACGCGGCAGCGCAGGGCTGGTCGATCGCGCGCGATGGAGATCACTGGCGCCGGGTCGTCCCGTCGCCGGCCCCCCTGAGGATCGTCGAGGCCCCGGCGATCCGCTCGCTCGTGGAGACAGGCGCGCTCGTCGTGGCCGCCGGCGGCGGCGGCGTCCCGGTGGTGGAGCTGCCCGACGGACGGTACCAGGGCCGGGAGGCGGTGATCGACAAGGACCTCGCCGCGGTCGTGCTCGCGCGCGCCGTCGGGGCGGACGGGCTGCTCCTGCTCACCGATGTCGCCGGCGTGGTCCGCGGCTGGGGGACCCCGGAAGCGGAGACCGTCCGGCGCCTTTCCGTGGAGGAGGCGCTCGAGGGCTTGGCCGCCGGCGCCTGGCCGGCCGGTTCGATGGGGCCGAAAGTGCGCGCCTGCGCCGACTTTGTCCGGGGTGGCGGGCGGTTCGCGGCGATCGGCGCGCTCGACGAGGCCGCGGCGGTGATCTGGGGGCTGTCCGGGACGCGGTTCGGGAGCGGCAGGCTGGGCCTGCCCCGGGCTGGGGCGCCGCCAACAACTGCGGCGGGATAGCCGGCGCGCGATCCGGGAATCGAACGGGCCGCACCTGACAGTGCGGCCCGTATCTCGTGCAGGTTCGCCGGGTCGATCAGGCCACCGAGCGGGCCGCCTTCACCACCATCGTGTTCGCGAACTTGTCGTGGAACCCCTGCTTGGTCGGGCTGACCGCCGTCGTGTAGAGGAGGTAGACGAACCACCCGAAGGCCGCGAGGCTGATCAGGAGCCCAAGGATGGACCAGCCGCCGAGCGCCTGCGCGACAGCGCCGGGGCCGAACAGGATGACTGCCCGCCGCAGCGCCTGGTCCATCGTGATCGTCGCGCCGTCCTGGGCATTGCCGATCTGCATCCCCAGTGCCTTCATGCCCACCGTGCCGCGCATGGCGGTCCATGTGTAGACGAAGTAGGCGACGCTGATCGCCAGGTTGATCACGGCGAGGATCAGGCCGACGAGCGGGTTGAAGGAGACGAGGGTCGGTGACGTCAGGTCAATGCTCGTCGTATGGAGACCGACCGCCCCGACGACGGCGGCAACGACGAGGAACCCGACCGCGAGGATGATCGCGTCGATGATGTAGGCGATCGCCCGGTTCGGGATGTCGGCGTAGAAGAACCCGGCGGGACCGGCCACCGGCGCCGTGGAGGTCATGGACGTCATCCATGCCGGTTGCGCGGGCATCTGCGGCGGCGGGGTCGGCGCCTGCGGCGGCGGGGTCGGCGCCTGCGGCGGCGGGGTCGGCGCCTGCGGGCTACCCGACGGCATCTCGGACGGGGTCGGCTCCATCGCATCTTCCTCTCTCGTGTCTCCCCGGCGCCACGCCGAGCGAATCCTCGCTGGGACCGGCGGCCACACAGGATTCATCCCTGCGATGCGCCAGAGCATAACCACACCACCGCCGCATGACCAGCCGGTTTGAATGCCCTTTCGGGAAGGCGGCCCTGAATCCGTGCCTCCGCGCACCACGGGGGTAGACTCGCGGCCGATGAACGGCACGATCGCACTGGTCGGCTCGGGCGAGTTCACCCCCCCGATGGAGGACGTGGACCGGGCGTTGCTGCTCGCGACGGGCCGCGACCGGCCCCGGGTGGTCATCCTGCCGACCGCCTCGTGGCCCGACGGCGAGGAGACGTTCCGCCGCTGGGCCGCGCAGGGCGAGGCGCACTTCGCGGCGCTTGGCGCGGAAGTGGAGCCCGTGCTGGTACGCGGTGCGGAGGACGCGGACGACCCGGCCGCCGCCGCGGCGATCGGCGAGGCGGACCTCGTCTATCTCTCCGGCGGGAAGCCCGGCCATCTCCTGGATGCGCTCGATGACGGCGGCGTGGGCGCAGCGCTCCGCGCCGCCCATGCCCGCGGCGCCGTCGTTGCAGGCTGCTCCGCGGGCGCGATGGTGCTCGCCGGTCGCCAGCTCCGGTCGGCCGGGCGTGCCTTCGTGCGGTTCCCGATCGGCTGGCGCGACGCGCTGGGGATCGTGCCCGGGACCATCGTGATCCCGCACTACGATGCGTTCCCCGAGCCGCTCTCGGCGGCTCTTGCGCTTGCCGCGCCCTCGGACACGATCGTCCTCGGGATCGACGAGGAAACGGCGCTCGTCGGACGGGATGGGGCCTGGCAGGTCCACGGCCATGGCCGCGTGACGATCTGGCGCGGCCGCCATCGCCAGCGTCTCCACGCCGGAGACACCCTCCAACTCCCGGCCCCGGCGCCCCGCGACTGAGGGCGACGAGGCGGCGGGTCAGCCGGCCTTGACCTCGCGGAAGCAGTCCGAGCAGTAGACCGGCTTGTCCATCCGCGGCTTGAACGGGACCTGGGCATTGTTGCCGCAGCGCGAGCAGGTCACCGCGAAGAACTCGCGGTCGGACGAGCCGCCGCGCTCGTAGCCGCGAGGCCCGCCGATGCTGCGGGCATCGTAGCCGTCGCCGCGGGCGGCGCGCCGGCTGGAGCGGCAACCCGGGCAGCGCTTCGGTTCCGACGTGAAGCCCTTCTCCGCGTAGTACTCCTGGTCCGCCGCGCTGTGGATGAACTCGATCCCGCAATCGACGCAGGGGATGGAGCGATCGGTGTACGTCATCGTGTGTGCCTCCAGGTCAGGGCGCTCGCGATCGGTCCGTGCGCGGGGCCCACGACCCGCCATTTCACCGGACGGCGGAGGAGGCAGGAAACGCCTGGTGCCGCGCGACCCGGGTGACGAGCTGGTGTGGGACCCATCGGGCGCGCACCGGTTGCGTGGCCGGAACGATAGCATCCCCGCCCCGGAATGGCCGCCGGAGCGCCGCGGGACCGCGCCGGGGCCTCCTGTGCGGTCCCGTCCAAGCAGGGCTTGCCGGATGCGGCACAATGCCTGCGATGCTCCATCTCCTCCACACGGCCGACGTTCACCTGGGTGCCCGCCACACCGACCTGGGATTTCAGGCCGCTGCCCAGCGCGAACGCCAGTTCGCCGCGTTTCGCGCGACCGTGGATCTCGCCCTCGCCGAGCAGGTCGATGTCCTGCTGATCGCCGGCGACCTCTTCGACTCGAACGCGCAGCCGCGCCGCTCCGTGGAGCGTGTCGCGGCCGAGTTGAAGCGGCTGACCGACGCCGCGATCTGGGTGGTGATCATCCCGGGCACGCACGACGTCTACGATCGAGCGTCGGTGTACCGCGCCTACGATCTCGTCGCGATGGCGGGCCTGCCGCCCGACTCGGACCGCCTGACCATCCTCACGCCAGACCGCCCCGACGTGGTCTTCGGCATCCTGGACCTTGCCGTCCACGGGTTCGTCTTCCCGACCAAGCGTGCGCCGCGAAGCCCGCTTGCCGGGTTCACCGCGGCCGCCGACCATCGAGCCGCATGGCACGTCGGCCTCATTCACGGGTCGCTCGCGATTCCCGGCAAGACGGACGCCGACGAGGTTGTCTTCACCACCGGGGAGATCACCGCCTCGCACCTCGACTACCTCGCCCTCGGCCACTGGCATTCCACGCAACGCGGCCAGGCGGGCGGGACGGTCTGGGCCTACAGCGGAGCGCCCGAGCCGGTCGCTGTCGACCAGGATCGCGCCGGCAACGTCCTGCTCGTGACGCTCGACGAGCGCGCCGGCGTCCGGCACGTGACGGTGGAAGAGCGGCGCGTGGGCAGGACGCGATTCGACCGCCTGGAGGTGGATGCGGGGACCCTCGCGAGCCAGCCCGCGCTGGTCGAGCAGCTCGCCGGCATGGCCGATCCGGATCTCGTCCTCGACGTCCGGCTGGTGGGCATCCGCGGCGACGACCTTGACGTCGTCCCGGACGAGGTGGAGCGTGAGCTGGCGGACCGCTTCTTCCGGCTCCGGGTCCGGGATGCCGCAGCGGCGGCGCTTCCAGACGGGCCGCTGCCCCCGCCCGACACGATCGCCGGCGCCCTTGTCCGCGACCTCGAGGCGTCCATCGCCGAGGCCGAGGCGGGCAAGAAGGTCGACGAGGCGCTGGAGCTGCGAGACGCCCTCCGGCTGGCCCGTCTCATGCTCGACGGGCGCGAGGTGGCGCTGTGAGGATCACGCGCGTCCGTGTCCGCGACTTCCGGGTCCACCGGGACCTGGACCTGGAGCTTGCGCCGGGGCTGACCGTCATCCGGGGCCCGAACGAAGCCGGCAAGAGCACGCTCCAGCGGGCGCTCGAGGTGGGGCTCTTCCGGCGGGTCACCGCGGCGGGCGCCGAGATCGACGCACTTCGCAGCTGGGCAACCACCTCGGAGGCGCGTCCCGTGGTCCAGCTCGACTTCGTCCAGGAGGACCTCGAGGGGACACGCGTCGGGAGCGTCCTCAAGGACTTCCGCGGCGCGAAGGGCACCGTCCGGCTCGAGCTGGACGGGGAGATCACGACGGATCCCGCGCGGGCGGACGAGATGCTGGCCGAGCTGACAGGGATCCCGTCCGAGAAGTTCTTCCGGTCTACGGCGTCGGTCCGCCACCACGAGGTCGACGACCTCGCCCGGGACGAGGGTGCGCTTCGCGATCGGCTCCAGGCTTCGATCAGCGGCGCCGACCGGGGCACGAGCGCCGCCAAGCGCCGGCTCGATCGGGCGCTCCGCGACCTCCACGCGAAAGGCGAGAAGAACCCCGGCCGGCTGCGAACCGCGGAGCAGGCGGTCGTGCGCGCGGAGTCGGTCGTCGGCGACGGCGAGGCGAGGCTCCTGGCACTGGAGCACGATCGCGACGCGCTCGTGCTGGCCCACGCCCACCGCGCCCAGGTGGACGCCTCGCTGACGGAGCGCCGGGCGCTCCTCGAGAAGGCGCGCCAGGCGGAACGGACCATCGCTGAGCGCGAGGTCGCCCGGGAGCGTTTCGAGCGCTACCGGCACGCAGTGGCGCTCTCCGAGGAGATCGAGACCCTGGACAAGAGCCACCCGTCCGGGCACCCGCTGCCCGTCCTTCGCCAGGTGGTGGAGCGGCTCCGGGTTCTCGACCGCGAGATCGCCCAGCTCGGTGCCCAGCTGGGCGACGGGGGATCCGCGGTGGACTACGAGATCGTGATCCCGGAACCCAGGTGGCGGAGGGTGGCGATCCTCGCTGGCCTGCTGGCAGTCGCCGGCCTGGTCGCCGCGATCGTCGGCTTCGTCGCCGGCCAGTTCCCGGCCGTCGTCGGAGGCCTCGTGGCAGCCGTCCTGGCCCTCGGGCTGGCCGCCGTTGCCCGGCGCCAGCGCCGGGCAGCATCCGACTTCCGGCGCCACAAGCAGCTCCGCGACGACGAGATCGCGAGGCGCCTCCGCGGACGCAGCCAGCTGGAGGAAGACCTGAAGCGGCACGTCGCGGACCGGGATGCCCAGCTCGAATCGCTCGAGCTGGCCGATCTTCCGGCCGCCGAAGACCTCCTCACCCGCGAAGATGCCCACGTGGGGACGATCGAGCGCGCGCGGGCACAGCTCGAGGGGCTCGTCGGGAAGGCGCCGCCGGAGACGCTCCCCACGCTCCGCGCGGCCGCCGCGCTCGACATCGAGCAGAAGACCGCCGCGCTCGACGCCCTCGGGCCGATCGCGAAGGAACCCCGCGCCCGCGAGCGGCTCGAAGTGGAGGTCCGCGACCAGGCTGTGGTCCTGGAGCGGGCACGTGACGAGGAAGCCGGGGCCCGCGCGCGGGTCGAGCAGAACCCGGTCGACGCGGAGCAGGTCGCCGTCGAGGTGGAGCGGCTGGCGGGGTGGCGCGAGGAGCTCGCGGCGGTCGAGCGCCGTGCGCGCGTCTACCAGCTTGCCCTCGACGCGATCGTGCGGGCCGAGACCTCGACGATGCGCAAGGCGACGCGCTACCTCGAGCGGCGCATGCGCTCCGACCTGGAGCGGCTCACCGGGTCGCGCTATCACCGCGTCCAGGTGGACGACGCGACGCTGGACATCCGGGTGTTCTCGCCAGAGCGCGGAGACTGGGTCGGCGTCGAGGAGCTCTCCCAGGGAACGCTTGACCAGGTCTACCTCACCGCGCGCCTCGGGCTCGTTCGTCTCGTCACGCAGGATTGCCGGCCGCCGCTGGTGTTCGACGACCCCTTCGTGACCTTCGACGACGAGCGGGCCGTCGCGGCCGTCACGATCCTGCGGGAGCTTGCCCGGGACTTCCAGGTGATCTACCTGACGACGTCGACGCGCTACGACGCGCTGGCCGACCGGGTCGTGGTCCTGCCCGGCCCCACCGCGATCGACGCAGCGCCCGACGACGCGGAGGAGGCCGGAGCCCCGGCCACGGCCTGAAGACCGACCGGCGCGCCGCACGGGCGGGGGAACGGCGCTGCAGTCGCGCAGGCACGGCCCGGCCGTGCGCAACGATTGCCACGGGTCCGGCCATCAGCGCATCGGAACGCTCGGCATCTCCGTCGCGACGTGGCACGATCTCGCCGGTGGCCGGCGATCGGCACGCGGGAGGAGTGCCGGCCCCGGTAGCCGGCCCAGTCGACGCAGGTGCCGTCGTCATGCAGCTCGATCGCGAGCCGGTCGTGAACACGTCCCCAGGTGGACCTGCCCAGCCAGCGGCAGGGGCTTCCAGACCGCCGGCCGCGAACCGCTACGCTTCACGTGCCTGCCGACAGGCCCCCGGCCACCGGCGCCGGGCAGCCGCCGAACACTCCGAATCTTCCATCCGTCTCCACGTCGACCGAACGGAACACCGACGAATGCCCCGAGCAGACAGCCACGATCTGATCCGCGTGCTCGGTGCGCGCGTGAACAACCTCAAGGACGTCAGCGTCGAGATCCCGAAGCGCCGGCTGACGGTGTTCACCGGCGTCTCCGGCTCGGGCAAGAGCTCGCTGGTGTTCGACACGATCGCCGCTGAGTCGCAGCGGATGATCAACGAGACGTACAGCGCCTTCGTCCAGGGCTTCATGCCGACGCTGGCGCGGCCGGAGGTCGACGTCCTCGAGGGGCTGACCACCGCGATCCTCGTCGACCAGCGGCGGATGGGTGGCGACACTCGCTCCACCGTCGGCACCGCCACCGACGCCAACGCGATGCTGCGCATCCTCTTCAGCCGGCTCGGGCAGCCGCACATCGGCTCGCCCCAGGCGTTCTCCTTCAACGTCCCCTCCGTCAGCGGCGCGGGCGCGGTCACGATGGAGCGCGGCGGGAAGACCGTGAAGGAGCGGCGCACGTTCAGCATCACCGGCGGCATGTGTCCGCGCTGCGAAGGCAGGGGCACGGTCTCGGATGTCGACCTCACCCAGCTCGTCGATGACACGAAGTCGCTCGCGCAGGGCGCGATCACCGTTCCCGGCTACACCGCGGGCGGCTGGAACTACCGCCTGTACGCGTCCTCCGGCTTCGTCGACCCAAGCAAGCCCATCCGCGACTACACCGAGCGGGAGCGCCAGGACCTCCTCTACCGCGAGCCCACCCGGATGAAGATCGAAGGCATCAACATGACCTACCAGGGGTTGGTGCCGCGGATCCAGCAGTCCTTCCTCTCCAAGGACACGGACTCGCTCCAGCCGCACATCCGCGCGTTCGTGGAGCGGGCGGCCACGTTTACGGCTTGCCCGGACTGCGGCGGCACCCGGCTCGCTGCGGCGGCCCGATCGTCGAAGATCAGGGGGATCAGCATCGCGGACGCCTGCGCAATGCAGATCAGCGACCTGGCCGAGTGGGTCCGCGGCCTGGACGAGCCGTCGGTGGCGCCGCTTCTCGGCGCGCTGGGACGCACGCTCGACTCGTTCGCGGAGATCGGGCTGGGCTACCTCTCCCTCGACCGGCCGTCCGGCACGCTGTCGGGCGGCGAGGCGCAGCGCGTCAAGATGATCCGCCACCTCGGGTCGGCCCTCACCGACGTGACATACGTGTTCGACGAGCCGACGGTTGGGCTGCACCCCCACGACATCGCGCGGATGAACGGGCTGCTGCTGCAATTGCGCGACAAGGGCAACACGGTGCTCGTCGTGGAGCACAAGCCCGAGACGATCGAGATCGCCGACCACGTCGTCGACCTCGGCCCCGGCGCCGGCACGGCGGGCGGAACGATCTGCTTCCAGGGCTCCGTCGAGGAGCTGCGGGCGAGCGGCACGGTGACCGGCCGGCACCTGGGCTACCGAGCCTCCCTGAAGCCGTCGGTGCGGACACCGTCGGGGGTCGTGAAGGTGCGCGGCGCCAGCACCCACAACCTGCAGCACGTCGATGTCGACATCCCGCTCGGCGTGCTGGTGGTGGTGACCGGCGTGGCCGGGTCGGGGAAGAGCTCGCTGATCCATGGCTCGGTGTCGGGGCGGGATGGCGTGGTGTCGGTGGACCAGACCCCGATCCGCGGCTCGCGGCGGAGCAACCCGGCCACGTACACCGGACTGCTCGACCCGATCCGCAACGCATTCGCGAGGGCCAACGGCGTGAAGCCGGCGCTGTTCAGCGCCAACTCCGAGGGCGCCTGCCCAAGCTGCAACGGCGTCGGCCTCATCTTCACCGAGCTGGGCTTCATGGACACCGTCGCCACCACCTGCGAGGAGTGCGAGGGGAAGCGGTTCGAGGCCTCGGTGCTGGACTACCGGCTCGGCGGGCTGAACATTGCCGAAGTGCTCGACCTGCCCGTCGACGACGCGGTCGCCTTTTTCGGCACGGGCGAGGCGCGCACGCCGGCCGCGCACGCGATCCTCGAGCGGCTCGCCGACGTCGGGCTCGGGTATCTGGGCCTCGGCCAGCCGCTCACCACGCTGTCGGGTGGTGAACAGCAGCGGCTCAAGCTGGCCACTCACATGGCGGAGAAGGGCGGCGTCTACGTCCTCGACGAGCCGACCACCGGCCTCCATCTCGCCGATGTCGAGCAGCTGCTCGGCCTGCTCGACCGGCTCGTCGATTCCGGCAAGTCGGTCATCGTCATCTCGCACCACCAGGCGGTCATGGCGCATGCCGACTGGATCATCGACCTCGGCCCCGGCGCCGGCCACGACGGCGGCCGGATCGTCTTCGAGGGCACACCCGCCGACCTCGTCGCCGCCCGCTCCACCCTCACCGGCGAGCACCTCGCGGCCTACGTCGGCACCTGACCGAGGCCCTCGCGGGACCGAGTCGCCGACTGGCTCGAAGCTACGGGAGGGATGATCCTTCCGGACGGGCTCTGACGACCCGCCCCGAGGATCAGTCCAGGTCCAGCTGCCGCCAGTTGCCGGGGTCCGCGAAACCCAGGGCCGCGTACAAGTGGCTTCCGTCGTCGCTCGTGCGGAGCAGGAGGCGTCGGCAGCCGAGCGCCCGGCCGTCCGCGATCACCGCCTCCATCACCGCCCGGCCGACGCCCCGGCGGCGCCACGCGGGAGTCGTCATCACGTTGAAGACCATCGCCTCGGGTGCCCGCCGCGACCGCGGGTGGGGCGGGCGATCGACGACGACGAGCCCGGCCATCCCGACCACCTCGCCGGCCGCGTCGGCCACCCATACGCGGAAGCGTCCATCCGGCACGTGCGATCGCAGGTACGCATCGATGCGGGCGCGATGCTCGTCGGCCGGCCCGATCGGCATCTCGCCGGCCAATTCCTGGTCGAAGGCGACCCGCAGCTCGACGAGGGCGGGGATGTCGGCCGCCGTCGCGCGGCGCACCGTCAGGGCGGGCAGATCGCTCACCGGGGCATCCTGCCACGTCGATCTCCGCTCCGTTGCGCCGCCCGCCGTTACACTCCCGCGGTGATACCCCGGACCATCCCGGCGCCCGCAGCGCCAGGCGACGCCGCGCGCGCGCCGGAACGCGCTCCCCTCCAGGGATGGCGGAGCCTGCTTCTCGTGTACGCGATCACCTCGGCCGTGGAGTCGATGGGCGTCGCCCAGGTCTTCGCGTTCCTCCCGACCCGGCTCAGCGAGGTCGGGCTGCCCGACTCGCAGGTCCCGACGTTCACCGGCCTGTTCAGCAGTCTCATCTTCGTCTTCGGCATCTTCCTGGTCCCGTTCTGGGGCGTCTGGGCCGACAAGTACAGCCGGCGGGCGGTGATCGTTCGGAGCGCGCTCGTCGAGGCCGTCGTCTTCGCCGGCGTCGCGCTGGCCCGAGAGCCGTGGCAGCTCGCGGCGAGCCTCCTGATGGTGGGCCTGCAGCTCGGCAACACCGGGGTCATGCTGGCGGCGCTCCGTGACGTGACACCACGCGACCGGGTCGGCACCGTGACCGGCCTGTTCGGCGCGACCGGGCCGCTGGGCATGGCGCTCGGGCCGGTGCTGGGCGCGTTCATGATCGACGGCCTGCACCTTCCCCTCACCGACGTCTTCTGGCTTGCGGCGGTCCTGTCCATCGCCGTGATCGCGCTGCTTCTGCTCGGATCGAAGGACATCCGGCCGGCCGTGGCCCCGGTCGGAAGCGCCCTCGCGCTCGCGCGGCGAGCCATCACCGGCGTCCTTGCCGATCCGGCGGTGCGCCCGATCTTCCTGATCTTCGGCATCTCCATCCTCGCCAACCAGATGAGTCGGCCCTACCTGCCACTGCTCGTGAAGAGCCTCCAGGGCGGGCAGCCGAACCTTGCCTCGGCGATCGGCCTGGTCACGGGCGTGGCGGTCCTGGCCGGCGCGCTCCTGTCGCCGGTCGCGGGGCCGCTGGGCGACCGGATCGGCTTCCGGGCCGTCCTGGCCGGCGCGCTGCTCGGCGCCGGCGTCACGCTGCTCGGCATGGCGCTTGCTCCCTCCGTGGCGGTCCTCGCGGGCGTGGTGGTCGTCTACGCGGCGCTGCAGGCGGCGACCCAGGCCATGGTCTTCGGGCTCGTGGCCGTGGAGGTGGCCCCGGAGCGACGGTCAGCGACCCTGAACCTCGTCCTGCTCCCGCTTTACCTGGCCGGGATCGTCGGGCCCACGGTCGGGGCCGTCGCGGCCGGGGTCGGCGGGATCCCGGCCCCCTTCGTGGTCGCGGCCGGGGTCTTCCTCGTCGGCGGAGCGGGCGTCGCGGTCTCGTTGCGGCGCGCCCGGGCAGCCTGAGACCGGGCACCCGGTCGGCCGGTTGACCAGGCCGCCGCGCGCGGCCTGCCTGCGCCGCCCTACTTCGGCAGGTCGCGCTCCTCGATCCCGATGAACCTCGCGTCCGGCCGGATCAGGCGATTCGCCGACGCCTGCTCCAGGACGTGGGCGGTCCAGCCGGCGTGCCGTGCGAGCGCGAACGTGGCGGGGAAGAGGTCCGGGGTGAGGCCCACGCCCTGGAGCACTGCCGCCGCGTAGAACTCGACGTTCGTCTTGAGCGGGCGATCCGGATACTTCTCCTCGAGGACCCGCAGGGCGACGTCCTCCACCTTGATCGCCAGCTCCAGCCAGTCGGGCTTGGTCGGCATCGCCTCCACGACCTTGCGCAGCGCCGCGGCCCGTGGGTCGTAGGCGCGGTAGACGCGGTGGCCGAAGCCCATCAGCCGCTCTCCCCGGGCCAGCGCATCGCGGACCCACTCCTCGGCACGCTCGGGCGAGCCGACCTTGTGGATCTGCTCCACGACCTCCGACGGCGCGCCGCCGTGGAGCGGCCCCTTCATCGCGCCGATCGCGCCGGCCACGGCGGAGGCCATGTCCGACCGCGTCGAGGTGATCACGCGGGCCGTGAAGGTCGAGGCGTTCAGGCCGTGCTCGGCGCCGACGATGAAGTAGGCATCGAGCGCGCGCGCGGTCGTTTTGTCGGGGCGATCGCCGGTCAGCTGGTAGAGGAAGCCCGAGACCAGGTCCAGCCTGGGATCCGGGTCGATCGGCTCGAGGTCCTGGCGCATGCGGGCGAACGCCGCGAGGGCCGACGGCGAGAACTCGGTGAGCGCCCGGGCCTGGATCTCTGTGGGCGGCCAGTCGAGGATCTGGGTCGCGCCCCAGACCGAGACCGCCGTCCGGAGCGCGTCCATCGGCTTTGCCGTGCGGGGCAGGGCCCGCAGCGCCGACATGACGGCCGAAGGGATCCGGCCCGTCGACATGCGCGCCCTGGGGTCCCAGTTGCCGGTCCAGAGCAGGTTGGCGACGGACGCATAGGTCCCGTGGGCGACCAGGTCGCCGATCCGGTACCCGCGGTACATGAGGCGGCCGTTGGCGCCGTCCACGAGCCCGAGCTCGGTCTCCGCCGCGAGGACCCCCTCGAGGCCGGGCGAGTAGGGCCGCCCGTCCACGGTATGCGCGGTCCGTGGCTCTGCGGGCTGGGCGGTGGGAGCCACCGGGACGGCGGGGACGGAAGCTGCTGCGGGCTTGTCGGTCATCGGTGGCGATCCTCGAAGGCTGGGGTGCGGGCCTGGTGAGGGAAACCGGGACGAGCCGCAATCGTACCCCGCGACGAGGCCGCCGCGGGCACCGCCGCGTGAGCGCCCGAGCGCAACTCCAGGCTCAGCGGCCCGATCGGCGCGCCTCAGCGGCGAGCGCGCCGCCGTGGACGGGCCGTGGCGCGAGGGGCGCCGGCGCGCAGGGCTGCGGGCGGGGCTGTGGCGCGGGCACGCGCAGCCCGGCGAATTTCCGCGACATCCGACCAGGCGCCGAAGATGATGTAGGCCACCCCGCCAACGATGGTCGCGATCAGGAAGGCCTCGGTGCCGTTGGGCGTCGCACCGGGGCCGGGCGCGTCGGTGACGAGAGTGATCCCGCGCGCCGAGCTGAGCACGAGCACCGCGGCCCCGATGATCGGAAACCTCGATCGCGATTGAAGGCGCCCCGCCTGCGGCGGCGAGATCCGCCGGTCGAGCCATCCGAGCAGGATGAAGAACCCTCCGATCACTGCCGGAACGCCCGCCGTGCCCGCCGTCGTCGCGCCGGTGGCCGCCGCGAGGACGCTCAGCGCGATCAACGCGACACCGAACCCGATCGTGACCCGGGAGAACACACGCGCCTCGCGCTGCCTGACCGGGAAGCCGGTCGCGCCGCGTCCAGCGGGGACGCATTCCGAGCCAAGATCATAGCGGCGACGCGTCAGGCGCGCGGCAGGTTCCCGGCGGCGGCCACGTCCAGGAACCACGTGGCGCCCGTTCGCCGCGCCCGCTGCGCCGGCAGGCGTCGCTCGTCGCGCGGACCGGCGAGGATTGCCGCCAGGATCGCCGCCTTGCCGGCGCCGAACGCCATCGGAAAGAGCGCCGGGGTCGCGTCGAGGGCGCGCGGCGTGAGCGAGACCCGCGGGACGTGCGGCTCGACATGGGTCGGCGCCGGGATCGCGACGACCCAGCCGGGCGCGTTGAACGCGGTGCTTCCCGGGAAGACGGACAGCAGGTGGCCGTCGGGCCCGATCCCCACGAGGATCGCGTCGAACACGGGCCGCCCGGCAAGGTCGACCGGGAGCGCGAGCCGGAGGGCTGCCTCGTAGGCCGCCGCGGCCTCGGCCGGGCCCCCGCCCGCCGCAAGAGTCGCGTCCACGGGAACGGGGTGCAGGTTCCCGGGCGGCAACGGCGCGGGCGCCAGGCCCGCCCCCGCGTCGCCGGCGAGCAGGACCATGTCCACCGCGTCGAGGTTCGAGTCCGGGTCGTTGCGCGGGACGAAGCGATCGTCACCGAACCACAGGTGGAGACGATCCCACGGGATCCGGTCGCGCAGCGGCCGCGCGAGGAGCGCCCGGTAGAGCTCCGGGCAGGTGGATCCGCCGGTCGTCGCGACGTCCGCCCGCCCTCGCCGGCCGACCGCATCGGTGATTGCCGAGGCGAGGCGCCCGGCCGCCAGCGCGGCCGCCGCTGCCGGGGTGGCCCCGACGACGATCTCGGGCTCACCGGGGCCCGTGAGGTCGTGGCCCGGCTCCCGACCGGGGTGCTGCGTCACGCCGGGGTCCCGTTGCCCGCCGCGGGGGCCCCGTCGGACGCCGCGACCGAGGCCCCTGCGGCGACAAGCTCGGCGGCCGGACCGGCCAGGGCGGCCGCCGAGCCGGTGGCTCCCTCCGCGACGAGGTTCCGCCCGCCCGCCTCGATCGCCTCCGCGAGCAGGTCCACGTCCGTCGCCCGGGGCGCCATGAACGTGCGCTCCAGGGCCTCGACGCCGTCCTCCCAGACGCGGACGTTGACGCTCTCCGCCTCCGCCGTCACCTCGGACCGAAGCTCGGTCCCGCGCCGTTCCGCCAGAATCTCCACTCGCAACGTCGTCCCGGCGGGCATCCCCGAGATCACCGGGCGGATCACGACCTCGACCTCGGCGCCGCGCTCCCACTCCAGGAGCGCCCGCATGCCGCGGCCGGGATCCGGGGCAGCCGACGGCGCCGCGCGCCGGCGCGGGCCCGGCCGGCCGGTCCGCTCCAGCGGCCGGACGACGCGAAGGCCGAGCCTCGAGGCGAGCCAGGCGACGTGGTAGATCGGCTTGACGATGTTCGTCCGCGCCTCGGCGTCGGGCCCGCCGTGGGTCCCGTACGTGACCGCCACGCGTCGCACTGAGCGGAGGTAGGGCAGGAACTCGGGTCGGTCGAAGATGGACGCGACGGCCTCGCGCCAGCGCGCCTGGCGCATGAGCGCGAAGTCGGAGATCGCCAGGGTGCCCGAGCCCCGTGCCGCGAGCGCACGCAGGCGGTCCAGCCCGTCGCCCTCCCAGCTCGAGCCGTCCACGACCAGCCGGTCGGCCATCCCGATCAGGTCGCGGGCCAGGGCCGTGCCGAACGGCGGTTCGCCGGGCCACCAGAGCGTGACCGGGAGATCGTGGACCAGGAGCGGCGCGACGATCGCCCCGAGGTTGCGCCCCGTCGCACCGCCGGCCGTCGCGTAGATCTGCTCGGCGCAGGTCTCGGGCGCGCCGGCGCGGGGGACCATGCAATACGCCCTGATCTCGGCGCGCAGCCAGCCGGGCCCGTCGGGGTCGGTCGGAACGAGGATGAGCGTCCGCGAGGGATGGCGGCCGGTCAGCATGGAGATCGTCGACGCGGCCCGCTCCCCGAGCTCCGGGCTGCGGGCGACCACCACGAGGTTGAGCACGCTGGTTCGCGGGGCGACCGTTTGCTCCACGGTGCCGTGCGCCGTCGCCGGGGCCTCCGGGAGCGCCCAGATCCGTGCCAGCTCGTGCTCGATCCCCTGGATCGTCGTGGCCCGGCTGGACCAGCGCAGGGTCGGGCCGCCCGGCGCGGCCGGGCTTCCGAACGGCGTGACGGCCTCGCCCGGCCCCCCGCCGGCCGGCCCGCTCAGATCCGGCGCCACCGTCGCTCGTCCCGCGCGAGCAGGTCGTCCGCGGCGGCCGGGCCCCACGTGCCGGCAGCGTAGTTCGGGAACTCCGGTGCCGGGGCGTCAGCCCAGGCGTCGATGACCGGGTTGACGATCGCCCAGGCCTTCTCCACCTCGTCGGCGCGCGTGAACAGCGATGCATCGCCGAGCAACGCGTCCAGGATGAGCGTCTCGTAGGCGTCCGGGCTGTCCACGCTGAAGGCCGAGCCGTAGGTGAAGTCCATGTTCACGGGTCGCACGTCCACGCCGAGGCCGGGCACCTTGGCCGCGAACCGGAGGAGGATCCCCTCGTCGGGCTGGATCCGCAGGGCCAGCAGGTTCGCATCGGGATCGGCGCTCGAATCCTTGAACAGGGCGTGCGGCACCTGCTTGAACTGGATCGCGATCTCCGTCGCACGCTTGGGCAGGCGCTTGCCGGCCCGCAGGTAGAAGGGCACGCCCGCCCAGCGCCAGTCGTCCACGAACAGGCGGGCCGCGACGTACGTCTCGGTTTCCGATGCCGGGTCTACCGCCGGCTCGCTCCGGTACCCGGTCGCTTGCTCGGCCGTCACCCAGCCGGGCCCGTACTGGCCGCGCACGACATTCGCGGCGACCATCTCGGGGCTCATCGGCTCGATGGCGCGCAGCACCTTGACCTTCTCGTCGCGGAGCGCCTCCGCATCGAACGTCGCCGGCGGCTCCATGGCGACGAGCGAGAGCAGCTGCATCAGGTGGTTCTGGAGGAAGTCACGGGAGGCTCCTGCCTCCTCGTAGAACGCGCCCCGCTTCTCGACCCCGATCGACTCGGCCACCGTGATCTGGACATGGTCCACGTAGCGGCGGTGCCAGATCGGCTCGAAGATGCCGTTCCCGAAGCGGAAGACCAGGATGTTGCGGACCGTCTCCTTGCCCAGGTAGTGGTCGATGCGGTAGACCTGCGGCTCGCGGAAGACCTTGCCCACCTCCCGGTTGAGGCGGATCGCGGAGTTGAGGTCGCGCCCGAAGGGCTTCTCGATGACGATCCGGCGCCAGCCGCCACCGTGCTGCTCGTGGTCCAGCCCCACCCGGCCGAGCTCGGCGATGATCTCGGCGAAGGCGGACGGCTGGGTCGCAAGGTAGAAGAGCCGGTTTCCGGCGGTCCCCCGCTCGACGTCCAGGCGGTCCAGGTTGGCGGCCAGCTCGTCGTACAGGGCGGCCTGGTCGAAGTCGCCGCGCTGGTAGCGGATCCGGGCCGCGAACTCGTCCCATACGGCGGTCTCGATGGGAAGCACGCGGCTGAACTGGTCGAGCGAGACCCGAAGCTCAGCCCGGAACGCGTCGTCCGTGTACGGCCGCCGCCCGATCCCGAGAATCGCGAACTCGTGCGGGAGCAGGTTGGTCCGCCAGAGCTGGAAGAGCGCCGGCACCACCTTGCGGTGGGCCAGGTCTCCCGTGGCGCCGAAGAGCACGAAGGTGGCCGGGTCGGGGATCCGCTCCAGGCGCAGGCCCTCGCGGAGCGGGTTGTCGAGCGGCCTGCCCACGGCGCGACGCTTCCCGAGCCGCGCCAGCCGCAGCTCGCGCGCGGTCAGCGGGCCTTCATCGGCCGCCCGGCCCGGGCGTGCGCGCTCCGTCATGTCAGCCGGAGCCCTCGTCCGGGTGCGAACGGATCGGGCCCATGCGCATCGCGGATCCTCGTCGTCGTCCGTCCGGGTGCACCGTGCGTGATGGAGGACGGTCACGCTCCACTTACGCCAGCGCCTCGACGAGCGCATGTTCCAGCGCCGCCAGGCCCGCGTCCACGTCCGCGCCCAGGTGGACCCGGAGGACCGGCAGGTCGTGCGCCTCCAGCGCCTCGAAGTCGCCGAGGGCCTGGGCGTCGACGAGCTGGCCGAAGCTGAATGGGCGCCCCGGGATCTCCACGTCGACCGGGTGGTCGGCGGTGAGCTGGAGGAACCAGCCGATAGGGGCGCCGCCCTTGTGGAGCTGGCCCGTGGAGTGGAGGAATCGGGGGCCGAAGCCGCTGGTGGTTGCCCGTCCGGTGGCGTCCCGGAGCAGCCCGCGCAGCCGATCCAGCGCGTCGGCCCGTGCCAGGCTCGGCGCGACGAACGCCTGGATCGCGAGGTAGGCGTTCGGGCGGGCGCGGGCGATGTGGCGCCGCAGCTCGCCAACGGGCGTGCCGTCGCCCGCGCTCAGGCGAAGGTTCGCATCGCCGACCAGGACGAGCCCATCGCCCTCGGCGAGGACCGCCGGGGTGGGGAAGGCGCCGGTCCGCTCGAGGTCGGCCAGCACGCGCTTCGTGTTCTCCTTCGACTCGGTGACGTTCGGCTCGTCGAACGGGTTGATCTCCAGGACGACGCCGGCGACCGCGGTCGCGAACTCCCAGCGGATGAACTCGGCGGCGAGGTCCATGGGGTCCGTGAGCACGATGCGCAGCACGGGATGGCCGGCCGCGGCAAGCGCGTCGAGGAGCGCGTCGGCGGGGGTCCCATCCGGCGCGGGGCCCGGGGGAGTCGCTCCCTCGAGAGCCAGCCGGACGAAGACCCGGTCCGGCCCGTACGAGGCTGCATTCCCCAGCGGCTCGCCCGCGATCGGGACGATTCCGACGCCATGCTTGCCGGTGCTCTCCGCAATGAGCTGTTCCAGCCAGGAGCCGAAACGGGCCACGGCGGGGTCGGCGACGAGCGTCAGCTTGTCGCGACCCGCGCGCCCGAGCACGCCGAGCACGACGCCGAGCGCGGCGCCCGGGTTGGCGGCGGCTTCGCTGGCGTGCGTGCGGGCCAGCATCGCGACCGCCGACGCCAGGAACGGGTCAAGGTCGATGCCGAGGAGCGAGGCAGGGACGAGGCCGACATACGTGAGGGCGGAATACCGCCCGCCGACGTCCTCCGGGTTCAGGAAGACCTCGCGGAGGCTGTCGTGATGCGGGATCGCCTCCAGGCTTCGGCCCGGGTCCGTGATCGCGACCATCAGATCGGCGGGGGACTCGCGGCGCTCGCCGGCCGAGCGCAGCGCGGCGTGAATCCGGGCCCAGGCATCCGCCTGGAAGGCGAGGCTCTCCGTTGTCGTCCCGGACTTCGTGGCCAGGATGACGAGCGTCGCGAGCGGGTCCAGGCCGTCCCAAACCGCCTCGACAGCTGCCGGATCGGTGGAATCGAGGACGCGCACGGCCATCCAGTCGGTGATGTCGCGGAAGGCGTCGGCGAGCACGTCCGGTGCCAGGCTGCTGCCGCCCATCCCGGCCACGAGCGCGGCCGTGAAGCCCGCCGCCCGGATGCTCTCCCCGAACGCCTCGAGGGCCGGGATCTTCTCCTCGAAATCCAGCGGGGCGTCGAGCCAGCCGAGGCGCGTGGCGATCTTCGCCTGGACCGCCGGGTCCGCCGACCAGAGGGTGCCGTCCCGGTCGTGCAGGCGCTCTACCCAACGCTCGGTGTCGGCGCGCCTGAGCGTGGCCTCGACGGACGTGGCAAGCGCGGGATCGTGGATCCGCGCGTCCAGCGTGTCCGGGGCGAAGGTGGGGAGCGTTTCTGCCATCAGCTGCCTCCTGATCGGTGCAGTGTAGCCGGGCCGCACTCGACGCCCGACGTTCGCCTCGGTCCGCCGAGGATGGGCGAGACGTGCGATCAGCCCCCGCCGAATTCCTCCGCCTCGATCGCGAGCACCTTCGCGACACGCCGTGCGTGGCGTTCCGCGCCGGAGAACGACGCGCCCAGGAACGCGCGGGCGCATTCGACCGCCGGTTCGACGCCGATGACCCGGCCGCCGAGGCAGAGCACGTTGAGATCGTCGTGCTCCACGCCCTGGTGCGCCGAATAGGTGTCGTGGGCGATAGCCGCGCGGACGCCGCGGACCTTGTTCGCGGCCACCGACGCGCCGATCCCGGAACCGCAGACAAGGATGCCGCGGTCGGCCTCACCGTCCCGGATGGCGCAGGCCAGGCGCCGCGCGAAGTCCGGGTAGTCGTCGGTCGGGTCGGTCCCGTCGCCGCCGAGGTCGACCAGCTCGTGCCCCGTGTCGGCCAGCCGGCGGAGGAGCTCGTCGCGCAGCTCGGCGCCTCCGTGGTCTGCCGCGAACGCGACTCGCATCACGCCGGCCCTTCCGCGTGCGGCGAGCCGACGAGCGTCGGGACGCGACCGTGCAGCCCGTCTCGAACGACGGCCCGGCCGACGGCGGCCACTCGCTCGACCGTGAAGCCGAAGTGCTCGAGGATCGTGGCGGCGGGTGCCGATGCCCCGAAATGGTCGAGCGCGATGATCGCCCCCTCGTCGCCGGTCCAGCGCTCCCAGCCGAGCGAGACGCCCATCTCGACGCCGACGCGCCTCCGGACGGCCGCGGGCAGGACGGCCTCGCGATAGGCGGGATCCTGGGCATCGAACGCCTCCCAGCACGGCAGTGACACCACTCGCGTCGCGATGCCCTCTGCCTCGAGCGCGCCGGCGGCACCCATTGCCAGCTGGAGCTCCGAGCCGGTCGCGATCATGACCAGGTCGGGCATCCGGCCCCCGGCCTCGGAGGAGGCCGCGCGCAGCACGTAGCCGCCGCGGCGGACTCCGTCCCTGGCCAGCGCGGCGGTCGCGCCGAATGTCGGCAGCTTCTGCCGCGTGAGGGCAAGGGCGGTCGGACCCTCCGCGTGCTCGACGGCCAGCGCCCAGGCGGCGGCAGCCTCGTTCGCGTCGCCCGGCCTGACGAACCAGAGGTTCGGGATCGCCCGGAGGGCGGCGTACTGCTCCACGGGCTGGTGCGTTGGTCCGTCCTCGCCCAGGCCCACTGAGTCGTGCGTCCAGACGTAGACGACGTGCAGCCGCGACAGCGCCGCCAGGCGCACCGATCCACGCATGTAGTCGCTGAAGGTGAGGAACGTCGCGGCAAAAGGCAGGAAGCCGCCGTGACAGGCGATCCCGTTGACGATCCCGCCCATCCCGTGCTCGCGGACACCGAAGCGGAGGTTTCGGCCGGCCTCCTCGGCGGTGAAGTCCGGCTCGCCCTTGATGTCGGTCAGGTTCGACTCGGAGAGGTCCGCGGAGCCGCCGAACAGCTCCGGGAGGCTCGTCGCCAGGGCCTGGATGGCCGCCTGGCTGACCTGGCGGGTGGCGAAATCCTCGCCCACGGAATATGCCGGCAGGGTCGTGTCCCAGCCCTCGGGGAGCTCGCCCCCCAGCCGCCGGCGCAGCTCCGCGGCGTCGGCCGGGAACGCCGCGGCGTAGCGCCTGACGCGGTCCTCCCAGTCGTTGAAGAGGTGCTCACCGTACGGGATGGCCCGGCTGAAGAGGCCTTCGGCATCGTCCGGCACGTAGAACGTCCGGTCCGGATCCCAGCCGTACGCTTCCTTCGTGAGACGGACCTCGTCGACGCCCAGGGGCGCTCCGTGGGCCTTCGAGGTGTCGTGCTTGTTGGGCGATCCGAACCCGATGTGGGTCCGGACGGCGATGATCGATGGGCGCCCGTCGGCGCGTGCCGCGCGGATCGCGCCCTCGATCGCCGGGAGGTCGTTGCCGTCCTCCACCTGCTGGGTGTGCCAGCCATAGGCGTCGAATCGCTCGAGGACGTCCTCCGAGAAGGCCAGCGACGTGGGCCCGTCCAGCTGGATGTGGTTGTCGTCGTAGAGGACGACCAGCTTGCCGAGCCGCAGGTGGCCCGCGAGCGAGGCCGCCTCCGACGCGATCCCCTCCTGGAGGTCGCCGTCGGAGCAGATGGCGTACGTCCAGTGGTCGATCATCGCGTGGCCCGGCCGGTTGAACTCCGCGGCCAGGCGACGCTCGGCGATGGCCATCCCCACCGCGTTGGAGATGCCCTGCCCGAGCGGGCCCGTGGTGGCCTCCACGCCGGCGGTCATGCCGCGTTCCGGGTGGCCCGGCGTCCGCGAGCCCCACTGGCGGAAGTGCCGGAGGTCGTCGAGGGTCACGTCGTAGCCGGTCAGGTGGAGGAGCGCGTAGAGGAGCATGGACGCGTGCCCGGCGGACAGCACGAAGCGGTCGCGATTGGGCCAGTCGGGGTGCGTCGGCGCGTGACGCAGGAAGCGCGTCCAGAGCGCATAGGCCATCGGGGCCATCCCCATCGGGGCGCCAGGATGGCCGGAGTTCGCCTGCTGGACGCCGTCGATGGCGAGGGTGCGGATCGTGTCGACCGCCAGCCGGTCGAGCTGTTCGGCGTTGAGGGTCATGCGGGCGCCCTCCTGGGCGGAGATGCGGAGCGCGGGGTAGATACGCCCATTGTAGGCCGGGCCCGCTGGCACCTCCGATGCCTGCCTCGGCGTATCCTCGGGCCCGATGCCCCTGCTCTCATCCCGCCCCGGGCCCGCCCGCGTCGTGGTCCTGGGCGACCTCGCCCTCGACGTGGCGCTGGCGCCGGCGGCCCTGCTCAAGCCGGGGACAGACGTCCCCGGCGCCGTCCGGCTGCACCAGGGCGGCTCGGCTGCGAATGCGGCCCGCTGGCTTGCCCGGCTCGGCGCGCGGGTCACGCTGGTCTGCGCGGTCGGGCGCGACGGCGTCGGGCGGGCGCTCGTGGCGGCGTTGCGGGCGGACGGCGTCCGCGTGAGGGTCACGCGACCCCGCGGCGCGCGGACCGCCCGGATCGGGATGCTGGTGGACCACGCCACCGGCGAGCGGTCGTTCGTGGCGGAGCGCGGCGCGGCCGACCTCCTCCGGGCGGCGGACCTCCAGGCACGCTGGTTCCGCGGCTGCGCGGCGCTCCACCTGCCGGCGTATTCGCTTCTCGGCGCGCCACTCGGCGATGCCGGGCGGGCGGCGGTCATCCTCGCGCGCGCGGCCGGGGCGCGCGTGAGCGTGGATCTCGCCTCGGCCTGGCCGCTCCTGGCTGCCGGCCGTCCCGCCGCGCACGCGCTGCTGCGGGAGGTCGCGCCCGACCTGATCTTCACGAACGGCCACGAGGCCGCTGCGTTCCTCGGCGAGCCCGATCCCGCAGGTCTCCTGGCGTTCGCGCCGATCGCCGTCGTCAAGCGCGGGGCAGCCGGGGCCGCGCTGCTGATCCGCGGCCCCGATGGCTCGGCGACGCGCGGCGTCCGCCTCGAGGTGCCGACGCGTCCCCTGAAGGTGGCCGACACGACCGGGGCCGGCGACGCGTTCGACGCTGGATTCCTCGCATCGTGGCTGGCCGCTGACGCTGCGACGACGCCCGCGGTCCTGCGGCGCGCCGTCGTCGCCGGCCACCGGGCCGCCGCGCGCCAGGTCGGGACGCCCCGGCCCGAGCTCGTGCTGGGGTAGGCGGGCCTACGGCTTCAGGAACCGGTCGAACCAGGCGAGCATCCGCTCGTTCCGGTCGATGCGGCGGTCGATCCGGCCCGTGATCGCGAACGTGTGCCAGCTCTCCGGGTAGAGCACGTATTCGACCTCGCGGCCAAGATGGCGCAACGCCACGAAGAGCTGCTCGTTGTCCGCCGCCGGGCAGCGCAGGTCGGCCTCGCCCTGGAGCAGGAGGAGCGGGGTCCGGATCCGGGCGACGTGGCGGAGCGGCGACTGGCGCCAGAGCTTCGCGACGCCCTCCTCTTCGAGCGGATCGCCGAGGAGCGCCATCCGGTCGAACTCGGGGCCCGAGTCGGAGTTTGCCCAGCTGTTCAGCTGGTTCGTCACGCCGTTCTCGCTGACCGCCGCGCGGAAGCGGCCGGGCGCGGCGCCAACCAGCCAGTTGACCAGGAAGCCGCCGTAGGAGAGCCCCAGGAGCCCCACCCGTCCGGGATCGGCAAGGCCCAGCCCCACCACGTGGTCGACGGCGGCGAGCGTGTCGGCCGCGTCGACGCCGCCCCAGTCCCCGAGCTGCGGCCGGATCCAGGCCCGCCCGTAGCCCGCCGAGCCGCGGATGTTCGGGAGGATCACCCGGTAGCCGTGGGCGGCGAGGAGCACGTTCTCGGTCGAGGGCGCCGGCGACCATGCGCCCAGCGGACCCCCGTGGAGGTTGACGACCGCCGGGAGGACGTCCTCCCCGGCGCCCGCCGGCGAGACGATCCACGTCTCGATCGGGCCGCTCGCGCCGGGAACCATGACGCGCCGCATCTCCGGCCAGGCCAGCCCGCGGCGCCACGCACCGCCCAGGGTCGTCCGCCGCAGGGGCGAGGCGTGCACACCGCGGCCCGCCAGCACCAGCAGCTCCATCGGGCGGTCGTCGACGGTTGCCACGATCGAGACCACGCCGCCGGCGACCCCGAGCGTCCATGCCGCGATGTCGCCGTCCACCAGCCGCCCGGGGGGCGCGGCAGGCCGGCCGGTCGCCGGATCGATGGGGAACCGCCACGGGCGAACGCGCCCAGCCTCGCTCACGAGCGCGACCAGCGAGGCCGACCCGTCCCAGCACGGTCCCGGCCGCGCAGACGCCATCCAGCCATTGAGGTCGGTGTCGTTCCAGGCGCCCACCGGCACGTCGAAACCTGGTGTGATGGGGACGGCCCGACGCGGAGCAACCGCGCCGCCGTCGGCGCCGGGGCCGGCCGCCACCGGTGCAAGGAAGAGCCCCGGCTGCTCGTCGTCGAGCGGATCCGCCACATCGACGCCGATGCACGCCAGCCACCGCCCGTCGGGCGAGAAGGACGGCGAGCCGGCACACCCGGCCAGGCGGATCGCCTCCCGCGGTTCGCCGCCCACCGCCGGCACGACCCAGATCGACGGCCGCGGGCGAATGTCCGCATCGGGTCGCGGATCGGCGGCGTAGGCGATCGAACGCCCGTCGGGCGCCCAGGCGATCCCCTTGACGTCCGCCTCGCCCCGGGTCAGCTGCCGCGGTCGCGCGCCCCGGCGCACCGCGATCGACCACGCCTGCTCCCAGCGGTCCCGGTGGCCCACCCCGTCCCAGCGCCAGTCCGCGCGCCGGATTCGGCGCGCCGTCACGGACCTGCCCTTCGTGTCGGGCCCGACCACGAAGCGCGCCGCAGCGCCGCCGGCCACGCACGCGAGCCGCGACCCGTCCGGCGACCAGGCGATCTCCGAGACGCCGTGCTCGGGCACCCACAGGACCCACGCCTCGCGTCCGTCGAGCCCGCCCACCATGACCGCGGTCGATCGGTCCGGCTCGTTCGGGAACGAGCGGAGGAACGCCAGCCGCCGGCCGTCGGGGCTGACGCGCGGCGACGAGTCGCGGACGGCGCCCGTGGTCAGGCGGACCGCAGCCCGTGACCGCCCGAACGAGACCAGGCGGAGGTGCGCCCGGTACGTCTCCGCGTGCACGAAGCGCTCGACGACGACGGCGCCGCCGCCGCCGGGCAGCGGGTCGTGCTCCTCCAGCACCACCTGGCGGCGCAGGAGCCGCGCGGGAGAGACTGGCGCGCGAAGGCCCTGGGGCATCGGGCCAAGCCTACGCCTCCGCCGGCCAGCCGCGACGTGCCAGCCGCGACGTGCCGGTCCCTCCGACGGTACCCTCTGGTCATGCACGATCCCGTTGCCGGTGGCCTCCGCGATCGACTCGTGATTGCCCCGGAGGTCGCCGACGCGCTCCGGGCCGGCCGGCCGGTCGTGGCCCTCGAGTCCACCCTCATCAGCCACGGTCTCCCGTACCCGCTGAACCTCGAAGTCGCGACGGCGGCCGAGGCGGCTGTGCGCGAGTCCGGCGCCGTGCCGGCCACGATCGCGATCCGCGACGGTCGCGTCATCGTCGGGCTCGCCGCGGCCTTCCTCGTGGAGCTGGCCACGACCGCCGACGTCCGGAAGGTGGCGCGGCCGACGCTGGCGGGGGCGCTGGCGGCCGGCGTGCTGGGCGCGACCACCGTCTCGGCCACCATGCTCGCCTGTGCCGCGGCCGGCATTCGGGTCTTCGCGACGGGCGGGATCGGTGGCGTCCATCCAGGCGCGTTCGAGACGGGCACGGCGCCCGACGGCACGCCGCGGCCGCCCGGCCTGGACGTGTCCGTCGACCTCGAGGAGCTTGCGCGCACGCCGGTCGTCGTCGTGTGTGCCGGCCCGAAGGCGATTCTCGACGTAGCCGGGACGCTCGAGGTGCTCGAGTCGCGCGGCGTGCCGGTGGTGGCCCTGGGGACGGACGAGCTGCCCGGCTTCTTCTCGCGTGCGTCGGGCATCGCGGCACCGCAGCACGTCGCGGACATCGCCGCCGTCGTCGACCTCGTGCGCATGCACATGGCGCTTCAGCTGGGCTCGGGCGTGCTGATCTGCGTCCCCGTCCCAGCTGCCGACGAGCTGCCGCGCGCCGAGGCGATGGCCGCGATCGGCCGCGCGACCGCGGACGCCGCGGCGGCGGGGATCCACGGCCCGGCCCTGACGCCATGGGTCCTTCAGCGGATCGCGGAGCTGACGGATGGCAGGTCCATGCGCGCCAACACGGCCCTCATCATCAACGACGCGAGGGTCGCCGGCCTGCTTGCCGCCGCTCTCTGACCCGCGCCCGACCGGGGGGCCCGCGCTCGCGCCACAGGCGGGGCGTTCCTCGTCGCGTCCTTCTCGCCTTGCTCGCGACCACCTTCGTGCTTACACTCGCCGGGTGGGCGGTCTTCCGCTTCTTCGAGCGGCGCGCGCGGGAGCGCGGCCTCCTGGACCAGACGACCGGCAGCTGACCGGCCGCGGTGACGTCCGGCCAGCAGCGATGAGGAGAGACGATGCGGATCTACGAGGGGAGTCCGCGCCAGGACTTCGAGGAGGTTCTCCGCTCCATTGGCGCGTTCCTCGACCAGCGGGGAATGCGCGACGTCCTGCTCGTGGAGGCGCCTGACGGCTTCATCCTCCAGGGCCTCGCGGTGGAGGGGAGCACCGGCACCTGGTCCGAGGACGGTGGCCACCAGGTGAAGGAGACCCTGACCTTCCTCGACGACGACATCGCCCGCTTCATGGACGAGGCGATGGCGCGCCGGAATGCCGGCAGCACCGCGTCCGACTGGAACGCGGCGGGCTACTATGAGAAGTCGTTCCGAGTCATCGGGCGGTGGATCGACCAGGAGAAGCCGCGCGACATCTTCTTCTTCGAGCAGGGCGGCGCGTTCGTCGTCCGCCTCTACCGCGTCACGCCGACCGGCGGTCACCACACGCTCGCGGAGTTCACGAAGGACGATATCGAGGCGATGATCGCGCAGGCACCCCAGGCCCGCCAGGCCTAGCGGAACCGGCGTCCCCCAGCGTAGGAGGCACGGCCGATGAAAGCCCTCAAGATCGTGGCGACGGCCCTCGGGGTCACGCTCGCGGCGCTCGTCGTCATCCCGCTCGCGGTCCTCGCGGGCCTCTTCGTGTGGCTGAAGCTGACCGAGGAGAGCGACGAGGAGACCCTCGAGCTCGAGCAGGAGGGCGTCTAGCTCATCCCACCCCTCCAGCCGCGGGCTGCGCCGCGCGCCCGCTGGCTGGCGATCACCGGCCGGCGCGCGCGATGACCCGCGCGCCGCAGGTTCCGCGCCTGCCCACCGCGGGTGCCCCGGTGAGCATCCTCGTCGACTACGACGGCACCGTCGCCTCCCAGGACGTTGGCACCCTCCTGCTCGAGCGACACGTCGCCGACCAGGAGCTGGTGCGGAAGATGGATCGCGCCTACGCTGACGGCCTGCTCGGCTCGCGCGACCTGACCTGCTGGGACATGAAGGTCCTGCCCCGGGACGCCGCGTTGTTGCGGACCGAGGCGGCGGCGATCCCCCAGGACGAGACCTTCCCGGCCTTCGTCCGTTCGGCGCGGGCTGCCGGCGCGGTCGTCGAGATCGTGAGCGACGGGTTGGGCTTCTACGTCTCCTCGAACCTCGCCCGCCTGGATCCCGCCCTGGCCGGGCTGCCGGTTGCCACGAACGCGAACCGGGTCGATGGTCCGGACGGCGTGAGCTTCCCGTACGGCCACCCGGCCTGCTTCGTCTGCGGGACGTGCAAGCGCGAGCGGGTCCGGCTCCACGGAGCCGGTGGGCGCGCGGTGGTCTTCGTCGGCGACGGGACGAGCGACCGCTACGCTGCCCATCACGCCGACGTGGTCTTCGCCAAGGATGCCCTGCTGGCCTGGGGCCAAGACACGGGCCGTCACTTCCTCGCCTGGGATCGCTTCTCGGAGATCGAGGCCTGGCTCATGGCCGCGCTCCGCGACGGTCGCCTCCCGGCGACGCACGCGGACCTGTCCGCGTGGCGGGCGGTCCACCGGCCCGAGGTGCCCGGCTTCATCTGCGGCCCGGAGGCCTGGGAAGTGGGGCGGACGATCCCTGTACCAACGCTCCACGACCGGGTGAGCGACTGACGTCCCCGGCCGACGCCGGATTGATCGCGGTGATCAGCTCCAGCCGTCGAACCGGGCGAACTCCTCGAAGGGAACCCAGCCGCGCTTGAGCGACGGCGACCGGACGTCCGGCAGCGGGCGGCCGACGGGCATCACCCCGATCGGGACGAACTCGCCGGGGATGCCCAGGAGCAGCCGGATCGCGTCCGGGTCGAAGGCGCCGGCGAACCCCGAGGCAAGGCCGCCATCGACCGCGGCCAGCATGACGACCATCATGGTGGCGCCGACGTCGACGTACCAGTAGGGGACCGGCCAGTCGATCTCCGAGCCATCGTCCTGCACCTTGTCCGCTTCCTGGTAGCGGCGGTGGTAGATGTCCGCTGAGACGCACGGGATGAACTGGGCGGCGCACTCGGAGATCCAGGGCCCGAAGTCGTCGTACTCGTCCTCGCCCGCGGCGCGCGCCACTGCCCGGCGCAGGTCGCGGTCCACCACGACGACCAGTCGCTGCCCCTGGCTGAAGCCCGCCGATGGGGTGCGCTGGGCGAGTCGGGCGATCTCGTCGATCGTCGCGCGTCCGACCCCGCCCTCCTCGAAGCGGCGGACCGCCCTCCGCCTCATCACCACGTCGCGGAATTCCATGGCTCGCTCCCTGTCCTGTGCAGCCGGCCTCTGGCGCCCCGGCCCGCTTTCCGGTAGCATCGGAAAAACCCCGGAGGATCTCGGCCCATGGCGAAGTATGTCTTTGTGACTGGAGGGGTCACCTCCTCCCTCGGGAAGGGCATCACCGCCGCCAGCATCGGTCGCC
>DAITNC010000010.1:0-29911 GCA_036834865.1 Candidatus Limnocylindrales bacterium
GGGAGAGGAGCAGGTGCGGGTAGACCGGGATGCAGTGCCCGCCGACGCCGATCCCCGGCTGGTGGATGTGGCTGTACGGCTGGCTGTTGGCGGCGGCGATCACCTCCTGCACGTCGATGCCATGCAGGTCCGCGGCGCGGGCGAACTCGTTGGCCAGCGCGATGTTCACGTCCCGGTAGGTCGTGTCGGCGAGCTTGGAGAACTCGGCCGCCTCCGACGAGCTCATCGCCACGACCTCCGCGTCGAGCACGCTCGCATAGAAGCGCGCCGCGCGGACCGTGGAGGCCTCCCCGATCCCGCCGACCAGCTTCGGGTAGACCGCCAGGTTCTCCAGCACGGCACCGGAGAAGAGCCGCTCCGGCGAGAAGGCGACGAAGAAGTCGCGGTCGGCGACCAGGCCCGAGGCCGCCTCGAGGGCCGGGGCGAAGCGACGCCGCGTGTCGCCGAGCGGGAGCGTCGTCTCGAAGATCACGGTGCTCCCGGCGTGGACCCCGGGAGCGATCGAGGCGACCGCGGCATCCATGTACCGGTAGTCGGGCTGCTGCTCCGCGTTCAGCATGACGGGCACGATGAGGACGACGACGTCCGCCCCGCGCGCGGCCGATGCGGCGTCCAGGGTCGCGCGCAGCCGGCCCTCCGCGTGGACGCGGCCGACCAGCTCGGGGAGGCCGGGCTCGTCGCCGACGTGGGAGCGTCCGGCGTTGATGCTCGCGACGACGTCCGGGTTGACGTCCACCGCGATGACGCGCCACCCGTGCACGGCGAACTGCGCCGCGAGCGGCAGGCCCATCTTGCCGGCCCCGACGACGGCGACGGTCCCGGCCGTCCCGTCCTCGCCGATCCACGGGTCGACAGCTCGCGACGCCGCGTGACGGCACGGGTTGGGCGTGACATGGATCGACCCGCCAAGCATCGATGCGCCGACGGACGGGCGCGCGACGATGGTCACCTGCCCAGCTCCCCGTCCGGCGGCAGGTCCACCGGTCGGCGGGACGCGGCAGCGTCGAGCAGCGCAGTCGCCATCACCACGGCCCAGGCGCCGTCCTCGCCGTCCACGTACGGGCGCTCGCCGGTCCGGACGGCCCGGACGAACGAGTCCAGCTGGGCCCCGAGTGGCTCGTGGGTCACGACCGGGATCTCGGCGACGTCTCCGGCGAACGATGGCGCGAAGCCGCCGATCAGCTCCGGGTGGGCGAGGTCCGAGCGCGTGAAGGTCAACCGCTGGGTGAGGTAGTCCAGCTCGAACATCCCCTCCTCGCCGATGACGACGAGCTGGCGGCGCTTGGCCGGCGTGAGCCAGTTCACGTCCAGCATTCCGGCCGCCCCGGACGGGAAGTGGAGCAGGCCGAAGAGCAGGTCCTCGTGCGTCGCGTGCTTCCGTTGGGCGAGCTCGGCGTAGACGCGGGTGGGGCGCTCGCCGGCGATCCAGCAGAGCATGTCCACGTCGTGCGTCGCGAGGTCCACGGTCACGCCGACGTCGCGCACGCGGGCTGGAAACGGACCCGCGCGCCGGCTGACGATGGAGTAGACCGTGGTCAGCCAGCGGGCGCGGAGGAGCCGCCCGAGCTCCAGGACGGCGGGGTTGTAGCGCTCGACGTGGCCGACCTGGACCGGGACGCCGCGGGCCTGCGCCGCGCGGACGATCCCGACCGCCTCGGCCGGCGTCGCGGCTAGCGGCTTCTCCACGAGGACCGGGATCCCGCGCTCGATCGCGGCCAGCGCGAGCGGCACGTGGGCGGTCGTGGGTGCGGCCACCACGAGCGCGTCGATCGAGGCTTCGCGAACCATCGCCAGCGGGTCGCTCCAGCCGGCCGCGCCGGTCTGGCCGGTGGCCGCGGCGAGCATCGCCGGGTCGGGGTCGCCGACCGCGACGAGCCGCGTCTCCGCGTGCGTCGAGATGACCCGCAGGTGGTTGCGGCCCATCGAGCCGAGGCCCGCCAGGGCGACCCGCAGCGGCGCCGGCGTGCTCATCGGCCGGCCCGCGGCACCGCGACCGGCCGGGGCGTGGCCACGGCCCGGACCGCGGCGACGATCGTCTCGAGGTCCGCCCCAGAGAGCCGGGGATGGACGGGGATCGCCAGCACCTCGTCCGAGAGGCGGTCGGTCACCGGCAGGGGCAGGTCGGCGGCACCGGGGATGTACGCCTGGACGTACGCCTGCCGATGGATCGGCACCGGGTAGTAGATGAGCGTGCCCACGCCGCGCTCTGTCAGGCCGTCGATGACCCGCTGGCGCTCCCCGGGGAACCGCATGACGTACTGGTGCCAGACGTGCCCGCGCCCGGTTGGGACGGCGGGCGTCCAGTAGTCCGCAAGGTGCGCGCCCAGGTAGGCGGCGTTGCTCCGGCGCTGCTCCGTCCGCTCGTCGAGCCGGGGGAGCTGGGCGAGACCGATCGCGGCGGCGAGGTCGGTGGGCTTGAAGTTCGTGCCGAGCGACTCGTGGTGGTAGCGGACGCGCATCCCGTGGTTGCGGAAGAGGCGGAGCCGATCGGCCACGTCGTCGTCGTCGGTCGTCGCGAAGCCGCCCTCGCCGGTCATCAGGTTCTTCGTCGCGTACAGGCTGAACATCGCGGGGCCGAACCCGCCGGCGCGCTTCCCGCGATACGTGGCGCCGTGGGCCTGGGCAGCGTCCTCCACGATCCGCAGGCCGTGGCGCTCCGCGATCGCGACGAGCGGGCCCATGTCCGCCATCAGGCCGTAGAGGTGGACCGGCAGGATCGCCTTCGTGCGGGGCGTGATCGCGGCCTCCACCGCGGCGGGGTCGATGCAGAAGTCATCCTCGCGGACGTCGACGAAGACGGGCGTGGCACCGACCCGGAGGATCGCGCTGACCGTGGCGTTGAAGCTGAACGAGACGGTGATCACCTCGTCGCCCGGCCCGATCCCGAGCGCGTGGAGGATCGCCTCCAGGGCGACCGTGCCGTTGCTCATGAGGATCGCGTGGCGCACGCCGCAGTAGGCGGCCCACGCCTCTTCGAACGCGGCGGTCCGCTTCCCCATCGCGAGCATCCCGGAGCGGAGGACCTCGAGGACGGCCTCCTCCTCGGCCGGGCCGATGTCGGGACGGGAGATGGGGATCATCGAATGCCTCCGTTCAGGCCGCGACGCAGGCGTCGCCGGCAATGTCGAATGCCGCATCGCAGCGCGGGCAGCGGGCAGCGCCGGCGTGATCGGACACGGCTCGCTCGCCGGTCGGCCCCACGAGGCGCTGGCCGCAGAAACAGACCCAGCCCAGGCGCCGGGCCGGGTTGCCGGCCACGAGCGCGTGGTCCGGCACGTCGCGCGTGACGACCGCGCCCGCACCGACGGTCGCGAACCGCCCGATCACCGTCCCGGCCACGACCACTGCGCCGGCCCCGATCGAGCAGCCGCGGCGCAGGAGGATGGGACTGACCGTCCAGTCGTCCGCGCGGGCCAGCTCGCCGGTCCGCGTGATCGCCCGGGGGAAGCGGTCGTTGGTGAGGATCGCGTTCGGGCCGATGAAGACGCCGTCCTCCACGCTGACGCCGTGGTAGACGAGCGCGGCGTTCTGGATCTTGACGCGGTCACCGATCGTGACGCCCTCGTCGATGAACGCGTCGCGCCCCACGATGCACTCGGCGCCGATCCTCGCCCCGACGCGGACCTGGGCGCGGTGCCAGACGCTGGACCCGGCGCCGATGGAGACGCCTGCCTCGAGGTCGGCGGAGGGGTGGACGCGCGCGGTGGGATCGATCACGTTCGGCCTGCGGGCTCCTGTGGGGTCGCGCCGGCGAGAAGGGCGAAGCGGAGAGCGAGCGCGGACCGAGGTCCGAGTATACAGGCGACTGCGCTCACGCCCGGTGGCGGGACACCCGGATCAGCGCGAGGAACGCCCCGAGCGCGGCTCCCAACGCCATCGCCCCCCGCCAGTCGAACAGGATCCTCGCGTTGCCGTCGACCCGGCCCGCGATGACGAACGCGATCGCGGTCGTCGGGCCGGCCTGGACCCGGTTCGCCACGATCGTTCGCACGAGCGACTGCTCGATCCGGACCTCCTGGGCGAGGACCGCCTGCACCGCGCCCTGCGAGACGCTCGCCTCGCGCGCCGCGATGCCGCCCACCATGCCCATCTCCACGGAGGCGCGCTCGCCGGCGATGCCGCCCACCATGCCGGTGCGGACGTGCACGTCCTGGGCACGGATCCCGCCGACTGCGCCGCGCGCGAACTCGACTGCCGGAGCGGCGCGCGACCCCGGGACGGGAGCGGGAGCGGGAGCGGGAGCAGCCTCGGCGTCGATCCCCGTCGGGATCGCGGCTGCGGTCGTCGGGGCGGGCCCGGGGGCTGCGGGATCTGCGGCACGTCGGCGGCGTGGCCGCGGCGTTGCGCTGGAAGGGATCGTCGGCTCGTCGGTCATCGGGTTCTCCTCGCCGGGCGCGAGCGGCGCTGGACGCGCCCCGGTCAGGGTCAGCCTACTGCGGCGGCGGCCCGGCCGGCGGGGTATCCTGCCGAGCGCATGCGTGGACGAGTGGCCGGCCTGGTCCTTGCGGGCGCCGTGGTTGCGGCCGCCCTCGCCGCCGCCGGCCTGGCCGGACAGGTCGCGCCGCATCCCGTCGTCGGGCGCTCGACGACGCCGTCGCCGGCCGGTTCGGCGAACCCCGGCCCCGCTGCATCGGCCGCCACGCTCGAGACGGCGACGCCCGCTCCGGCTGCGTCCGCCACGCCGATCCCGACCCCGGTGCTCGTCCCGGCGCCGCTCACCGGGCTGCTGGTCACCCCGGCGCTCGCGGCGCGGCATCCGATCGCGGTGATGGTGGACGACCAGGTAGAGGCGCGGCCGCAGTCGGGGTTCAACGCTGCGTCGGTGGTCTGGCAGGCGCCCGCGGAGGGCGGCATCCCTCGCTACATGCTGGTCTTCGGCGAGGGCAACCCGCCGGCAGTCGGGCCGGTCCGCAGCTCGCGCCAGTACTTCATCACGTGGGCCGCCGAGTGGAACGCGCTCTACGTCCATGTCGGTGGCTCGCCCCAGGCGCTGGCCACGCTCGCCGCCTCCGGCCAGGGGCAGCTCGTCTACAACGCCGACGAGTTCCAGTGGGGCGGGACGTACCTGTGGAGGATCACGCAGCGATTCGCGCCCCACAACGTCTACACGGACGGGACCCATCTCCGGGCGCTGGCAGCGCGGGTTGGGGCGACCGCAGCGCCGGCCCGGCCGGCCTGGACCTTCGGCCCCGGGGCGCCGATCGCCGAGCGGCCGGCGGGCGCTCGCCTTGGGATCACCTATCCGGCCAACCAGATCGACTATCGCTTCGACCGGGCTTCGAACACGTACCGTCGCTTCGTCTTCGGGGCGCCCCAGGTCGACGCCGGCGACGGCCGCCAGGTGGCCCCCGCGAACGTGGTCATCATGACGGTCGTGTTCGGGCCGCTCAACGACGGGCACCCGGACAAGAAGCGCCTTGAAGCGCAGAACGTCGGCAGCGGCCCGGCCTGGATCGCCTCGAACGGCGTCACCGTCCGTGGCACATGGCGCAAGCCCTCGACCGCCGCCCCGACCCGCTTCTACGGCAGCGGCGGGCAGGAGGTCGTGCTCACGGCCGGCCAGACCTTCATCCAGGTCGTCCCGCCGGGCACGCCGGTGCTGATCGTCGCCGGCAGCCAGGTCGGCGGCGCGGGGCCGGTGCCCCGCTAGGAACGCGTCGCGGCCGCCGCCACGTAGGCCTCGCGCGTCCCCCGTGCCACGTCCGCCCAGGTTCGGCGGCCCGGCGCAGCGCGCTCGGCGGCGACCTCGGCGATCGCCCGGTGGACCCGCTCCTCCGCCCACGCCGCCCGGAGGGCGGCCGCCAGGCGGTCCGGGTCACGCGGGGGCACAAGCAGGCCGGCCGATCCGACGGCCTCCGGAACCGCCCCGACTGCGCTCCCCACGATCGGCGTCCCCATCGCGAGCGCGTCGAGGACCGGCAGCGCGCTCCCATCCGCGAGCACGGGGTGGAGAGAGGCCCAGGCGCCGGCACGCAGCAGCGCGGCCCGCTCCCCGGCCAGGCCCGGCGCGAACGCGAGCGCATCCCCGACGCCGGCCTCGAACGCCTGGCGCGCAAGCGCGGCGCGGTCGTCGGGCGACGCACCCAGCACGAGCACGCGCGGCGGCCAGCCGACCGCCTTCGCCAGCCGCGCCGGGCGGCCGGCAGAGGCCAGGCGGGCGAGCGCCTCGAGCAGGGTCCCCAGGTCCTGGCGGGCGTCATACCGACCCGGGTAGACGAAGTACCGCTCCGGCAGGCCGAAACGCTCGCGCTCGGCCGCGAGGCGGGCACGCGAGGCGTCGCCGTCGGGCGTGCCGGCGGGGTCGGGCGGTCGGAGCGCGTCGTCCCCGGCAAGCGGCACGATGCGCACCCGGGCGGGACGCAACCGAAGGAGGCGGATCGCCGTGGCGGCGACCGCGTCGCTGCCTACCAGCACGCAGGCCGCGTCGCGCAGGAGCTGCGCGCGGAGACGCTGGCCGAAGCGCGCCGCGGGCGTCCGCTGGTACTGTTCGGGCAGCTCCCACGACGCCAGGTCCAGGAGCGTGGCGACCACGGGCAGGCCCGGCCCAATCGGAAGCGCCCCGGCGACGGCATGTGCCACGACACCGACCGCCCCCGCCGCGGTGGCACCGCGTCCGGCCCCGAGTCCCGCCCCGCGGACGAAGAACGGGTCGAGCGTGAGGGCTCCCGAACGGAAGATCCGGGTCGGCGGGAGCCGGCGCCGCCCGGCGAGCGCGAGGCCGGGGAAGCCGGCCGTTGGATCCTCGGCGCCCAGGTCGAGCAGGGCGACAAACGACTCGCCCGGCAGCGGCTCCGCGGCATAGGCCGCCAGCAGCCGGCGCAGGTACGCGGCGGTCACCGGGGCCCGCTCCGGGTCCTGGAGCGGCCGGACGTCGATCAGGACGCGCGTTCCGGCCGGATCGAGCGGGGCCGGGCCGGTTCCCAGCCTCATGGCGCGCGGCGGGGCCCGCGACCCCTGATCTCGTCGATACGGAGCTGGCAGACCACGACGAGCGCCTCGAGCACGATGCGGCGGCTCATCTTGGATTGGCCGACCCGACGATCGCGGAACGTGATCGGGACCTCGCGGATGCGCGTGCCGGCGCGGTTCGCGCGATAGGTCATCTCGATCTGGAACACGTAGCCGCCGGCATGGACGCCGCCGAAGTCGATCGTCGCGAGCGTCGCCGCCCGCCACGCCTTGAAGCCCCCGGTCAGGTCGCGGGCGGGCAGGCCGAGCACGAGCCGGGCGAAGAGGCTGCCGCCACGACTGATCACTCGGCGCGCAAACCCCCAATCCACGACACCTCCGCCGGGCGTGTACCGAGACCCGATGACAAGGTCGGCCGAACCATCGGTGACGGGCTCGAGGAGCGCGGCGAGCGACGCCGGATCGTGGGACCAGTCGGCGTCCATCTGGAGCACCGCCGTCGCGCCGCCGTCGAGGGCGACGCGGAACCCCGCCAGGTAGGCCCGGCCGAGGCCTGCCTTGGCGGTCCGATGCAGGACCCGGACGCGGTCGTCGGCCACGGCCAGCCGGTCGGCCAACTGCCCGGTGCCATCCGGCGAGCCGTCATCGACCACGAGCAGCGTGGCGGCCGGGAGTGCGGCGAGGATCGCGGCGGCGATCGACTCCAGGTTCTCCGCCTCGTTGTACGTCGGGAGGACGACCCAGGGGCCGGGCCGCGGCTCTGCGCGTGCTGCTTCGATCATGCGGGCAGTGTAGGGCGAGGCGGCCCGGGCGCCGACTCGTGTGCGGGACGCCAGGGACGCGCGCCTACTCGACGGTCAGCCGCAGCACCGAGCTGTTGGCGTGGCCCAGGATGTCGCGTCCCGTCAGGACGATGGTCGCGGCGCCCGGCGCCCCGTGGGCAATCGTGGCAATGGCACTGAACGAGCCGTCCGCCAGCTTTGTGACCTTCATCGCGACGGGCGCCGCGCCCGCCTGCCGCAGGCTCGCCGACGGCAGCGAGGCGAGGGGCTCGGCCGAACGGAACCGGACGGTGACCGGCTGGCCCGCCCCGACCGTCACGGCCGAGAGCGTGCTGGAGAAAGCGTCGGCCACGATGGACCGTCGCAGCACCGTCGTGCCGTACGGGCCGACGACGGTGAGCGAGGCGACGTACGTGCCGCGCGGCGCCCAGGCCCCGCCGGCCATGCGGCCGTCCCACCGCCAGGTCCAGGTCCCGGCGGCACGGATGACCCGGGTCATCGCGCGCCGCACGACCGTGCCCGTCGACGCGTCGAGGATCGCGAGCGTCACCGTCGCGGCGTGCGTGAGTCGGAAGGAGATCGTGCTCGATGCAGCCAGCGCGTCGCCGTCCTGCGGGAAGAAGAGGCCCGGCGCAGCGCGCAGGAACCCGACGGTCCGGTCCACCACGAGCGGCGTGCTCAGGGTGGCGCGGTTCCCGCTGGCGTCCGTCGAGTCGAGCGTGACCGTGAATCGGCCGTCGGGAGCCGGGCGCCCGGCCGCATCGCGGCCCGTCCAGGAGATGAGGCCAGAGGTCCCGGCGACTGCCCACTCCCGGACCAGCGTCGCTCCGCGAAGGATTCGGAGCGTGCCCGCGCCCGCCTTGCTGCTCGTCCAGGCGAGCCGCGACTGGTCCGCGATGCCGTCCCCGTCGGGGCTGAACGTGGGCGGCGTGGCGGTGAGGCCCAGGACCGGCGGCGTGGTGTCCACGACCACGGTCCAGGCCCTGGCCGCGGCGTTGCCCGCCGCGTCGAAGACCGCGAGCTTCAGGACGTAGGAACCGTCCGCGACGACCGACCCATCGTCCGCCTTCCCGTCCCATGCCGCCTTCGCGGCTGGACCCGCGCCGGCAAGCGTCCGAACGGCCGGACCGCCGGACGCCGGCGCCACGACCAGCGACCAGCTCACCGCGTCGGCGGACCCGGTGCCCGTGACGACCACGCTGTCGAACCGCCCGTCGCCGTTCGGCGAGAGGCGGGCGGCGCTGATGGCGGCCCCGCTCAGCGTGGGAGGCTGCGTGTCGACGGTGACCCCGAAGGCGGCCCGCTGGGCCGCGGTGATCGGGGTGCCGGAGGGCCACGCCACGGCGATCCCGGCGGCCGTCCCCGCCAGCTGGAGCTCGTAGCCCCCGTCCGGAGCGGCCACTCCCCCGATGCGCCCATCCCACGTCGCAGACTGCGTGCCCGCCGCCAGGTTCGCCGGCAGGGGGACCGATTCCACGAGGCTCCCGCCCGGCCCGAAGACCCGGAGGTCCAGGGCGGTGAGGGCCTGCCGGTTCGTCCAGCTGATCGCCAGGCTGTCCTTCGACCCGTCGCCGTTCGGGGAGAAGGATCGCGCCGCGATGGCGGCAGGGCTCGTGCCCGGGCTCGACTGCGGACCGGATGGGGAGCCGAACGTCACGCCGCTGATCGCGGCTGCGACGGTCGTGCTGTTCGGCGCGGGGATTGGCACCAGGTTCGCGGCGCCGGTGCCGCTCGCCGCGACCCAGCCATCGGCCCGGACATACCGGGCGGACTGCCACGACGTGATCGGGCCGCTGACCTGGTACCACGTGTACCCGTCCGCGACGACGGGTCCGGCGGTGATCGCGAGGACATCGCCCACCGTCGCGGACGCGAGCCGCATCGCCGAGGTGGTCGGCGCGATCCGGACGTTGAGCTGTGACGCCACGACGCGCCCGAAGCCACCGGGACCGAGCACGGGTGCCGCCACGAAGACGCTGGTGACGTTCCACGCCGAGAGGTTGCCCTTGCGGTCACGCGCCCGGACCCGGAACGCGTAGGCGTGCCCGTCCGCCCCCAGCCAGACGTCGCTGGTGGCGCGGGCGCCGGAGAGCCAGTCGGTCCACGCGCCGCCGTCCGTCGAGGCCTGGACGTCATACGAGGCGATGCCGCTCCACGCGTCGACGCCGGTCCAGCTCACGGCGAACCCTTCGTCGACCTGGCTCGCCGGGAGGAGGTCGATCCCGGCCTGGGGCGGCGTGGTGTCGGTGAGGAACTTGCCCGCGAGCGCCTTGTACAGCTCGGGCCGCGAGCCGTCGTACCCGAGCGCCCAGATCCCGACGCCCCGGATCCCGGACCGGATCACCATGTCGTACCGGGCGCGCAGCGTGGCGGCGTCGTCGTAGTAGAGCTGGCGCCAGGTGGTGACACAGCTGCCTCCCGTGCAGGTCCGCTTCTGGTACGCGAGCCAGGCGGAGACCTCCCGGCTGTCGAACCGGCGGCCGTGCTGCGCGGCGAGGGCCACCGCGTTGTCGTACGTGACGGAGACGGAAGATCCGTACGTCGCGCCGGTCTGCGTTCGGGCGTTCTGGGCGTCGGAGACCGTGGACCAGGCCCGGCCGTAGTACGGGATGCCGAGGATGATCTGGCTCGCGGGGAGCCTGGCCAGGTACGCCTGGACGGTCTCCGTGAGATCGTACGCGGGACCGCTCAGTGGGTCGATCGAGCCGGCGTTGACCGAGCCGTCTGTCCGGTAGTCGTACCCCATCACGAAGACGGTGTCGGCACCCCCGGGCGCAAGCGCCTGCTCCAGCGGGTAGTTGGCCGGCTGCCCGGTCGTGTCGAACGAGAGGCTGTACCCGGGTCCGATGGCGTCGAGACGGGCCCGAATCGACCTGACCAGCGCCACGAACCCGTCCTCGTGACCCGCCACGAGCGGCTCGACGTCGAGGTTGATCCCGTCCGCGCCTCGGTCTCGCACTGCCGCCACGGCCTGGGCGGCGAGGCGGGCGCGGGCGGTCGCGCTGTCAAGGAGCGCGGATTGGATCGACGCCGCGCCGGGGGTCCAGGCGAACACGGAGAGCGCCAGCGTGACGCGGACCCCGGCACCGTGCGTCTTGGTGATCACGTCCGTCATCCGGGCGCTGGTCCAGCCCGCCCAGCCGGTCGTGAGCGACCCGTCGCTGTTCCGCTTCAGGAGGTTCCCGCTGCCATCGACGCCGAGCGAAAAGTAGGCGACGTCGGAGAGCACGCTGAAGTCCAGCCGGGTGGACGGGTCCGAGATCTCCCAGTACGGCAGGAACCCGTAAACGTCACGTCGATGGGTGGTCGCTGCGAGTGGCGCCGGAGCCGCCGGCGCAGGGACCGCGAAGCTCGCCGCGCGGGCGGGCATCGCGACCGGGTCGGGCGTCGACCCGCGCGGCTGGAACCCCACCGTCACCCTGCCGCCGGGCTCGAACGTGTTCGGATCCGCGGCGTGCTGCTGGGCGTCGAGGTACATCTCGCTGGGGACCTGGCTGGGTGGCGTGACGAGCGGGCCGAGATCCGGGGCGGCCGGGACGGCATGAGGAGCCGCGACGGCAGGGACGGGGGCGCTCGCGTCCGCGCCGCGGGCCGGGACCGCAGCCGGCACGGCCGCCGCGAGCAGGGCCGTCGCCGCAAGGGCAGCACACAGCACGACGGCGGCGCTCCGGAGGCGGAACGGCCGGAGGGCGGGTCGGCGAGCGTGCATCACGGGCGGTCCTCGTCGGCGCCGGCGCCGACGCACGTGCCGGCGGGAGGCGGCGCGGTTGTCGACGGCAGGGCGGGCACGACCCGGAAGACGACCACCGGTAGGTCGGGGCAGGCAGATGGTAGTCCCTTGCAGGGCTGCGAGCCGATCGCGCGGGAGGCAGCCGCCGCGCCGCCGCGGCCCGGCTCAGTGAAGCGGGTAGGCGAGGCTCGCGCCGGCGGGACGGCCGAATCGGTCGACCCCGGTGACCTTCACGGTCAGGGTGCCCGCCGGACCCGTCCGGAGCCGGAGCTGGACGCGGTAGGTGGAGGTCCCGACCTTCGCCGTCCGGTAGCCGATCCGGGCGCGGCCCGGCTGCGTGATCCAGACGGTCGGGTTCGCGCCGAGCGCCTCGACGGCAACCACCGTGAACGTGACGAGCTGGCCAGCGGCCGGTGTCGTGTCGGACGCCAGGATCCGGATGCCGTCGCTGTATACCCACGCCTGCTCGGTGGTGGACGTGGCGCCGTCAGACACGGTCACCTGCGAGAGATACCGCCCGCGAGGCACGAGGGCGCCCGCGTCGTCCCGTCCGTTCCAGCTCACCGTGTGGACGCCGGCAGCGAGCGGGGCATCCATGAACCACGTCCGGACGCGGACGCCTGCCGCGGTGGTGACCTGCCACGTCACCGTGGCTGGCCGCGCGAGGGCGAAGGTGAGCGTCGACACCCGCGGATCCGCGCCGCGGCCGGACGGCGAGATCCAGGCCGGGGCGGCAGCCACGCGACTGCGCGCGGTGGCGATCACGACGGGCACCGTCACGCCGGCGCCGACGTTCCCAGCGGCATCGCGAGCAGTGAGCTCGAGCACGTACTGCCCGTCCGGCACCGGCGTTCCGGCTGCGCCCAGGCCGTCCCACGTGACCACCCCGGGCCCGGCGTTCGCCTGGAGCGTGAGCGTGCGGACCGTTCCGCCGGCAGCATCGCGCACGCTCGTGACGATCGTGGCGGGCTTGGAGACGACGAAGGTCAGGCGGGCCGTGTCGTTGAGCCCGTCACCGTTCGGCGAGACCAGCATCGGCAGGCTCCGCGTCCCGGTGAGCGAGAGCACGGGCGGCGTGCCGGACAGGCCCAGCGTCGCCGCGGCGGTGACGGGCGGGTTGCCCCAGGCATCGTTCGAGGTGGCGACCAGCCGGTACGCGCCGTCCGGGAGCGCCTGCCCGGAGGCGTCGCGACCGTTCCAGGTGGCAGTGAACGTCGGGCCAGAGCCCGTGAAGGTGGTGATGGTCTTGCCCGCGCCGTCGGTGATCGCGACCGACCAGGCAACGGGCTTGCTCGCGGTCGCGGAGATCGCGGCTGCCTGCCCGAGGGTCGGGTTGAACGCCGCCGGGATGACCGTGAGGCCGCTGATCACCGGCGGCGATCCGTCGCGCTGGGCGAGCCCCACGGGGGCCACGAAGCCCGTCCGGATGCCGTCCAGCGTCGCGACCTGGTAGGCCAGCCCGCCGGCCGGCGCGGTCGCGGACGCCAGGACGTGGAGCTGCGTCCCGTCCGGCAGCAGCGCAGGTGCCGCGCCGGTGGCCGGGTTGGGAGCCATGCTCGGGTCCGGGTAGATCCCGATGCCGCCGGCTGCCGTCACCTCGGCGGCGCCCGGCACCGTCAGCGTGACGGGCTGGCCGACCACCGCGGGGGATGCCGCGCCGGTGACATCGTCGGTGCGCAGCGTCGGCTGGGCGACCATCGAGCGGTAGAAGTCGCTGGGCGGCGCGGCGGTGTCGGGGTCGGAGTAGTCCGTGAGCCCGGGCGTCCGGCTGCTCGGGAACGTGAACGTGTTGCCCGCGCCGGACGGCTTGGTCCGGAAGAGCTGGTCGAGCGTCTGGTGGGTGGTGAACAGCTGGTCCAGGTACCACGACGTGTCCGAGTGCGCGTCGGCGATGACGGCGCGTGCGCCGGCCTGCAGGAAGCCCGCCGCGAAGTTGTCGATCCGCGCCTCCGCGACCCCGAGGGTCGGCGGGGTAAGGCCGGGCTCGGAGTTGCCCGACGCGTAGCAGAGGTGGGCGAGGATCACGACGGCATTCGGGGCCAGCCTGACCGAGGAGGCGATGTAGGACTCGCCGTAGTACGTCGTGTTGCTGTCGCCCTGGCCGGCGACCGCGTTGAGCCCGAAGCCGTCCATCCGGTCGGGCCACAGCGTCGAGAGATACGGGCTGGGGAAGCCGTTCCCGTGCCCCATGTAGACGACGATGCTGGCGCCCTGGATGGCGGCCTTCACGGCCGACCACGTCGCGTTGGGGCTGTACACCTTCACGACGTTGGACGAGTACTGGAGCGCGGTCGCGTAGACCGAGTCCATGTCGGCCCGGTACGAATCGGTGGCCGCATGCGTTGCCCCGACGATCAGCACGATCTTCGGCCCGGACGCAGCCGCGGCAGCGGCGGACGCCAGGGGGGAGGGCGCCACGGCGCCCGCAGCCGCGAGAAGGCCGGCAAGGAGCACGGGAACCAGGCGGCGCACGAGGCAGGACTCCTGTTTCGGATGAAGCAGGGTCACCTTGGCGGTCGAACGGGACGATCTCAATCGCCCGGTCGGATCGATGGCCCCCGACTATCGGGTTAGCGGGCGGTCGAGCGCCGGGCAGTCCGGTGGGGTCCGGTGCGGTCCGGGCGGCTACCCGGCAAGAAGGCGCTCCACGAGCGTCGCAAGCGGCGGGTTCGCGCGGTCGCGGCCGGACAGGATCGGGCGCCCGTCGGGCGTGTCCGCAACGGATGGCCACGGGACCGCGGCGAGCGCGTCGTCCCAGGCAAAGCCCAGCTCGTCGCTGGCGTCGTACTCGGCCGTCACGAAGTAGGCGAGCTGGAGAGGCTCGAGCGCCAGGAACCCGTGCGCCACGCCGGCAGGGATCGTGACCGTCGCGTCCGCCGCGATCTCGCGCGTCTCGACGATCGGCCGGGCGCCGGTCCCCTCGAGAAGCGGCCGCGCATCCACGAGCGCGACCAACGCGCGACCGGCCGCCACGACCCAGAAGTCGAGCTGGCGGCGGTGCAGGTGGAGCCCGCGGAGCACGCCGGCCGCCGACGTGGAGAGGTTCGCCTGCACGAACGGCGGCTCCGGGGCGCCCCTGCCGGCCTGGTCGGCGAACCAGCCGGCCCGCCACAGCTCGCGGAAGCTGCCCCGTTCGTCGGCATGGCGGGCGACGGCGCCCCATCGCACGCCGGGGATCGCGGAGGCCGCCCCGCTGCGGGTCGGATCGCTCACGGGCGGGTCACCGGCGCGCGACCGCGGCCCGCTCGCGGAGCAGGATCGGGGCGTAGTCGGCAAACGCGGCCTGCCAGGGGCGGAGGTCCTCGTCCGAGGGCAGGTGCGTCGGTGCCAGCACCGCCCACGCCGGCGGCGTCGACGGCCGGGCCCACGTCGCGAGCGGAACCTCGACGATGGGGACCTCCACGCCCACTGCCGCGAGCACATGTCGCGCCCAGCCCGCCCGCGACACCGAACCCGTGTTGACGACGTGGTGGATCCCCGCGAACGTCCCGGCCGCCAGGAGCTCCAGGATTCCCTCCGCCAGGTCCGGGGCAAAGGTCGGCGAGCCGATCTCGTCACCCACGACGCGGAGCGGCTCTCCGCCGGCGCGAGCCCGGTCGGCGGCCGCGAGGATCCGGGCCGGGAAGTCGTTGCCGGGCGGGCCGTAGAGCCACGCGGTCCGGACGATCGCCAGCTGCGGGGCCGACGGGCCGGCGCCGGCGGTGACCGGACCGTCGATCAGCCCGCCGTGGCGCAGGAAGGCTGCCTGCGCCGCGGTCTCACCGGCCAGCTTGCTGGTGCCGTAGGGATTGCCTGGGAGGGGCCGGTCGTCCGGCGCGTAGCCGCGGCCGTCGGTCCGCCGCCCGTCGAACACCTCGTTGGTGGAGACGACCACGAGGTCGATGCCGGCGCGGGCGCACGCGTCCGCGAGCTCGGCGACCGCCATCGCGTTGCGGCGCATGGCTCGCTCCGGCTCGCGGGCGCAGCCGTCCACGTCCGTCCAGGCGGCCGCGTGGACCACCACCTCCGGCGCCGTCATCCGGATGCAGCGAGCCGCCGCCTCCGGGTCGTCGATGTCGTAGTCGGGCCGGCTCCACGCCTGCGGCCCGGCGTGGCCGGTGAACGGCGCGTCGCGAAGCGCGGCCATGAGGGCGCGGCCCAGGCGGCCGCCGGCGCCCGTGACGGCGACGCGCATCAGGCGCCCGCGTCCGCGGGAGCGCTGCCGGGGGCGACATCCACGGGCGCGGCGACTGGCTCGGCGACCGGCTGGGCCCCGGCGGCGGCGTCGGTATTCGCCAGCCGGCCGGCGTACTGGCGCTCGTAGTACGCGTCCCAGTCGCCGGACCGGGCGGTCCGCCACCATGCCTCGTTCGCCCGGAACCAGTCGATGGTTGCCGCGAGCCCGTCGGCGAACGCGACCCGGTTCGACCAGCCGAGCTGTGCGAGCTTCGCGCCGTCCATGGCGTAGCGCCGGTCATGGCCCGGCCGATCCTCCACGAACCGGACCAGCGACCAGGGCTTCCCGAGGTAGGCGAGGAGCTGTGCCACGACGTCGCGGTTCGGGACGTGGTGGGAGCCGGGAACGTTGTAGACCTCGCCGGAGACGCCGCGACGGAGGACGTGGTCGACCGCCGCGGCGTGGTCGGCGACGTAGAGCCAGTCGCGGACCTGCATCCCGTCGCCGTACAGCGGGAGCGGCCGATCGTCGAGGGCGTTCGTGACGAAGAGCGGGATCAGCTTCTCGGGATGGTGGTAGGGCCCGTACGTGTTCGAGCCACGCGTGACGACCACGTCCAGCCCGTAGGTCACGTGGTAGCTCCGCGCCAGGAGCTCGCCGGCGGCCTTCGCGGCGGCGTAGGGCGAGCGCGGCGCGAGGGCGTCGCCCTCCAGGGAGAAGCCCTCCTCCACGGACCCGTAGACCTCGTCCGTGGAGACCTGGAGCAGGCGCGGTGGACGCGCACGCACCCCGCTGGACGCGCGCTCCGCCTCGCGGCGAACGGCCTCCAGCAGCACGTGGACGCCGTCGATGCCGGTCCGCAGGAACGCGGCCGGGTCCAGGATGGACCGGTCGACGTGCGATTCGGCGGCGAAGTTGACGACCGCGTCGGCGTCCCCCACGAGCGGCCCTACCGCCTCCGGGTCGGCGATGTCGCCGCGCACGAACGCGAAGCGCGCGGCCTGCTCCGCGTCCGCCTCCACGGCGGCGAGGTTGGCCCGGTTGCCGGCATACGTGAGCTTGTCGAGCACGGTGATCCGCGTGCCGTCCCGCCGCGCCAGGACGTCGCGGACGTAGCAGCTGCCGATGAAGCCGGCGCCGCCGGTGACAAGGAGCCGGGCGGTCGGGGCGGTCTCGATCACGCGAGCGGCCGCGGCGGCGGCGCGGAGAGCTGGCCGGCCTCGTCGGCGGCCGACGCCTGCTCGGCGGCGCGGAGGAGGGACGCCACCGTCCCGGCATCGGTCCACTGCCCCTCGAAGCGCGGCGCGAACAGCCCGGCGCCGGGGATGTAGTGGTTGAGGACGTCGGTGATCTCGAGCTCGCCGCGGCCGGATGGGGCCAGCTGGTCGATCACGCCGAACGCGTCGGGACGCAGGAAGTAGACGCCGATGGGGATCAGGTCGCTCTTGGGGATGGCGGGCTTCTCCTCGAAGCCGAGGACCGAGCCGTCGGCGGCAAGCTCGGCCACGCCGAACCGCTCCGGGTCCGGAACCCTGTAGAGCAGCGTCCCGGCGCCCCAGGGCCCCGCCTCGAACTCGCGGGCGACGGGCGCAAGCGCGGGCCCCCGGAGGATGTTGTCGCCCAGGACGCAGCAGAACGCGTCGCCGCCCACGAAGTCTCGAGCGAGCCCGATGGCGTGGGCGATCCCGAGCGCGCCGTGCTGGTACCGGTAGGTCAGGCGAAGGCCGAAGTGCTCGCCGTCGCCAAGGAGCTCGACGACGTCGCCGACGCTCTTCCCGCCGACGATGACCATGACCTCCCGGATCCCCATCCCGGCGAGGGTCTCCAGCGGGTAGTAGATCATCGGCCGGTCGTAGATCGGCAGGAGGTGCTTGTTGGTCACGATCGTGAGTGGGAAGAGCCGGGTCGCCGTGCCCCCGGCAAGGATCACGCCCTTCATGGGCTCGGGCTCGGCCCGCTCGACGCGGCGGGGCGCTTCGTGGGGCGTGCCGTGGGGGCCGGGGTGGCGAACGGCTGCTCGGAACCGGGCAGCGTCCCGTCGGGGTTCACCTGGTTCGTCGGCAGGTCAGTCGCATCCGGGATCCCTCCCTGGTAGTCCGTGATCACGAGCACCACCTCCAGGCGATCCAGGTCGATCGCCGGCTCAAGGTACGCGGTCTGGACCACGGCGTTCGGGTCGCGGGTGGCGTCGATGACCTGGCCGATCACGAGGCCTTTCGGATAGGGGGAACGGATCCCGTTGCCGAGCGTGATCCCGGCCGTCACGACCTCGTCGCCGATCGTGATCCGCTGGGTGGCGTCCACGTTGTTCATCACGAGCTGCCCGCCGAGGTCTCCCACGACCTCGCCCGTTGCGCGATTCGTGACCACCTCGCCGATCACGGTCGAGGTCGGATCGTTGATCAGCACGACGCGCGCAGCGTGGGCCCCGATCTGCGTGATCCGCCCCGCGAGCGCGCCCCCCTGGCCCACCACGACGTCGCCGATGGCGAGGCCGTCGGCCGTTCCCCGGTCGATGGTCACCACCCGGCTCACGGCTGCCACGTCGCGGCCGATCACGCGCGCGGCAACGGTCGCGTACTGGAACGAGTCGCGGATCTGGAGCAGCGTGGAGAGCTGCTCGTTCTCGGGGCCCAGTGCCGCGAGGCGCTGGTTCTCCGCGGTCAGCCGCTGGTTCTCGGCGCGCAGAGTCCCGTTGTCACGCCGCAGCTGGTCGATCTCGGCCACCGCCCCGATGATGGAGCGTACCTGCACGCCGATCCCGTTGACCGCGTCCTGGGCGGGCGACAGCGCGAACGCGAGGCCGCCCTGGAGCTCCATGACGGCGGATGTGGAGCTGCTCGCCATCAGCACGACGGAGATGGCGAGCAGGATCCCATAGGCGACGAGACGCCGGCGCACCACTCGAGGCGCCCGGTGCCCGTATCCCAGCAGGCGGCCCGACATGATCGCGAACCCTCGGGCGCCTAGCGGGGCGGCCCGGCGTACGTGTCCGCGACGAGCACCCGCTTCATGCGATCCAGCTCCTGGAGCACGATGCCTGTCCCGCGGGCAACGCAGGTCAGCGGGTCATCCGCGATGTGCACGGGCATCTGGGTTGCCTCCGCCACGCGCCGGTCGAGGCCCAGCAGGAGGGCACCGCCGCCTGCCAGCACGACCCCCTGGTCCATGATGTCGGCCACCAGCTCCGGCGGCGTCTCCTCGATGGTGTCCTTGATCGTGTCGACGATCTGCTGCACGGACGGCTCGATCGCCTCGCGGATCTGGTCGGCGCCGACCTCCACCGCGCGCGGCAGCCCGGTGAGCAGGTCACGGCCGCGGAGCAGGACTCGCTGGCTGTCCCAGTCACCCGGGTAGCCCGATCCGATCGCGATCTTGATGTCCTCGGCCGTGCGCTCGCCCAGCAGGAGGTTGTACTCGCGGCGGGCGAAGTTGACGATGTCCACGTCCATCTCGTCGCCGCCGATCCGGATGCTCCGGCTGACGACGATCCCGCCGAGGCTGATCACGGCGACCTCGGTCGTGCCGCCCCCGATGTCGACGATCAGGCTGCCGGTCGGCTCGGAGACCGGGAGGCCGGCCCCGATCGCGGCGGCCATCGGCTCCTCGATCAGGCGGGCCCAGCGAGCGCCGGCGTTGAGCGCCGCGTCGCGGACGGCGCGCTTCTCCACCTCGGTGACGCCCGATGGGACGCCCAGGATCATCCGTGGCCGCGGGATCAGCCCGATCCGGTCATGGACCCGGTGCACGAAGTACTTGATCATCTGCTCGGTCACGTCGAAGTCGCTGATGACCCCGTCGCGGAGCGGGCGGATCGCGATGATGTTGGCCGGCGTCCGGCCCACCATCCGCTTCGCCTCGGCGCCGATCGCGAGCACCTTCTTGGTCTTCGCGTCGATGGCGACGACGCTCGGCTCGCTGATGACGATGCCGCGGTCGCGGACGTGGACGAGCGTGTTGGCAGTCCCGAGGTCGATCCCGATGTCCCGGGAGAAGATTCCGAGGAGCGCGTCGAACATGATGCGGGCAGCGGTCCCTTCGACCTTGCGGCTCAGCTGAGGCTCGGGCGCCGCGTGGACGCGGGCTGCGCGAGGCGGCGCCAGCATGCGCGGACGCTCGGGGAGTATACCGCCCGCGGCCGTTCAGCCCGCCGCGGCGCGAAGCCCCCGGGCGCCGGGCCGATCGAACGAGACCCCCCGGTCGCGGAGCGAGACGAAGGCGTCGTGCCCGATCACCAGGTGGTCGAGCAGCTCGATGTCGAGGAGCCGTCCCGCGGCCAGCGCCTCCGCGGTCAGGTGGAGATCGTCTGGCGAGGGGGTCGGGTCACCCGAAGGATGGTTGTGGACGAGGATTGCCCCGGCGGCGTTGACCCGGACTGCGTCGCGGAAGAGCTCGCCGACGCGGACGAGGGAGGCCGAGACGTTGCCCTGGTAGACCGTCACCACCTTGAGCACGGCGTTCTTCGCATTCAGCAGGACCACCCGCAGCTCCTCGCGCTCCAGGTGGCCCATCAGCGGCATGAGCCGGTCCGCGATGTCGCGCGGGCTGCGGACGGTCCAGCGGCCCGCCGGCCAGTCGGCCATGAGGCGGCGCCCGAGCTCGAAGGATGCCGTCAGCTGGGCCGCCTTTGCCGTCCCGACGCCCGGGAGGTCGACGAGCTCCAGCTCGCTCGCGCGGGCGAGGCCCGCCAGCCCGTCGTGCCGGGCCAGCGCCTCCTCCGCGAGGTCCACCGCACCCATGCCGCGCGCGCCGGACCCCCAGACCAGGGCGATCAGCTCGGCCGTCGTCAGGCCGGCGGCGCCGCGGGCGGCGAGGCGCTCGCGGGGGCGGTCCTCGGCCGGGATCTCCCGGAGGCGCCGGCCGGCCGGCCGGTGCAGCGGAGCCGTGGAGCCGGCGTCGGTCACGAGGATCCTCCAGGTGCGTCAGTGGTGGTGTTCCCGGGCCCGGACAACGGAGCCCGCCGATTCCTCCGCCATCCGGACCCGGGAACGCTGCGAAGCCTAGGGGTCGGCCCTCATCGCGCCCTCATCACGGTCTTGCCTGCCACTCACCGGACGGCAGGGTCGGCGGTCGCTGCGACGGGAAGCGTCGGCGGGCCGGCAGGCCCTATCCCGTGATCACCCGCGAGCCCGCCAGCAGGAAGAGCACGAGCGGGATCCCGTTGTAGACGGCGTGGAGGGCGATCGGCGCGGCGAGCGTCCGACGGCGGAGGAAGACCCAGCCCAGGAGGAGCCCGACGGGGATCCGGATGGCGAACGCGATGAGCGCCACGCGCAGGCCGGTGGAGAAGTCGCTCCCCAGGACGGTGATGACGTGGACCAGGGCAAAGAAGAGACCGGCCCGCAGGATCGCCGCCCGCGGGCCGGCAGTCCGGGCCCACGCCGTCGTCGTGAAGCCGCGGAAGAACAGCTCTTCCCAGAATGGCGCCACCACCACGGCGGCCAGCAGGTTCAGCGTGGCCCCGAACGGATCGTGAGTCGGAGGCAGGGTCGGCTCGGGAGTCGTGCCGAGGACCGCGATGAGGAGCGCAGCGAGAAACGCCGCGGCCAGGATCGCCGGGACGGCCAGCGCGGCGCCCCAGGCGACGTCCGAGACGAGCGAGCCCTCCCCGGGCCGGGGTCGGCGGAACCCGAGGTCGCTCCAGCGCAGCGAGCCGGGCCCGACCACGAGCAGGGCAATGAGCCCAACCGACACGATGCCCGAGATCAGCGAGGAGATCAGGACGCCCGCCTGGTCGTCGACCGTCACTCCGACGGCGTCGAGGACGACCACCAGCACGTTGACGATGAAGAGGCTCCCCAGGAATGCCGCCGCAAAGACGAGGTAGGGCGACGGACCCGCGTACCCGGCGACGCCGTCGGCGGCGCGCTGGAGACCCTGCGCCCCGGCGGCCGCCACGAGGCCGAGCGCCAAAACGCCGAATCCAGCCACGAAGACCCACGGCCCCGCGCCGCCCCCACCCGCTGCAAGCCCGACGAAGAGCGCCGCCAGGCCGGCGGTGCCGAGACCCCAGCCCGCGACGTAGAGACCGGGGGCCGCCCGCCCGTCGAGGTCGAACGTGCCGTGCCGTGCCGGTGCCGGAGTCGCCGGCTCGCCGCCCGCCTGGGAGTCGGACGGGTTCAGGGCCGCGGCGTCGGGCTGGACACGGTCGGGCTGGACACGGTCGGGCTGGACCCGGTCGCGGCTGGCACCGTGGTGCTGCCCCTGACCGTCGACGGAGCCGCCCGGCGAGCGCGGGGTGGAACGGCCGGAATCGCTGCGGGGGTCGGGGCCGGCGCCTCCTCGACGCGCACGGCCTGCGTCCGGGCGGGCCCGGTTGCGCCGACCGCGCCGATCGGGCGATCGAAGTCGCGGCCACACCAGGCGCAGAGGGACCACTCAAAACCGACCAGCCGGCTGCAGTGGGGGCAGACGCGCTTCAGGCGCGTCCGGCAGGTCGGGCAGAGGATCCACTCCTCGTTTACCTTTCGGCCGCATGTCGCGCAGTGCTCGATCGCGTCGATCTCGGCGAGCAGCGCCTCCTCCGCCAGGCCGCGCTCGTACGCCTCCCCGAGCCGCTCCTGCGGCCGGATGATCTTGTAGATGAGGACCGCGAACACGAACAGGACGGGCGTGAAGCCGATGATGAAGGCGGCGGCGAGATAGGGAACGATGGGGTTGGCGGACCGGAGCTGCATGTCGCGGAACGCCCAGAACGCGGCGGCGAGCCACACGATGACGATGTAGATGCCGATCGCCTTGAGCCCGAGCTGGACCGCCGGCGAGCCGAAGAACGACCCGATCGAGTCGCCGATGCCCGAGAGGAAGTCGAGGTTCATGCGGCCTCATCACCCGCGTGGCGGCTCATCGCCCGGCTCAGGCTCGATCCCCCGCCTCGCTGCGGCGCAGTGTAGCAGCCGTCCCGCGGGGCACCGCCGGCCCGCGCGACGGCACCGCCGCGTTCGACGTCACGCGACGATCAGCTGCGGCTCGCGGGGGCACGACCGGTGCGGAGGTCCAGAAACCCGCCGGCGAGCAGCAGGAGCGCGCCCACCGCCAGCGCCCAGAGCCCGATCCCGATGCCGGGCAACGCGACGAGATTGGTCCATGCGACCCCGGCGAGGAACCCGCCCAGGAAGACCGGCAGCAGGCCAAGCGTGGCGTACCGCGGCAGCCGGTTCGGGAAGATGGCGACGACCAGGCTCGTCCACGCCAGCAGGAAGGGGAGGATGTTGCCGACCGCGGCCAGGCCCCACGTGGCGACGTAGCCGCTCCCCGGGGCACCGCCGATCACGACGCCTCGATCGGAGACCCACGGCATCACGAACGCGACGATGGTGAGCGCCGCCCCGACGGCCACCAGCCGTGGACCAACGCCCGGCGCCAGCGCGAACGGCAGCTCGAGGACGGGAACACGGGCCGGTTGCCCGGGAATCGCCTGGCCCGGCTCCGCGCCGCCCGGCAGGGACGCCCCCTCCGGCGGGAACGGGGCGGGAATCGTCGGCTGCGGAGACGTCGTCGAGGGCGGGGCCGGCGCTGGACCCGCGGCCGGCGCGCTCCGCAGCACGGTGGACGGCGGGAGGTACGCAACGGGAACCGGGACCGGAGGCGGGACGGCGACCGGCGGGTCCGGCGGGGCCGGGGGTTGCACCGTCGGGGCCGACGGAGGCGGGGCGGCGGTCGGCGGGGCCGCGGGTTGCACCGTCGGGGCCGACGGAGGCGGGGCGGGGGTCGGCGCGGCCGGGGCGGCCCGGCCTCCTTCGACCGACGCGAGGAGGGCGCCGCACGCCCCGCAGGAGAGGCGGCCTGTCGCCACGGCGGCGCCGCATTCGGGACAGACGCGCGGTTCGGTCATCGGTCGACGCTCCCCTCGCTGCGGTACGCCGCGAGTGTGGCACGGTCGTCCAGCTCCGGTGTGTTCACCCTGCCCGAGAGCGTCGAGCGAGGTCCGCCGTCCACAGCAGCGATCGCCACGCGGCCGTGATCCCCGCCACGCCGAGACAGGCCGCCCAGGCCGCGATGAGCGCGAACGTGGCGAGGATCACGCCGGCTGCGTCGGGACCGTCGACGAGCGCGACCCGGGCATGGTCCCAGGCACCGCCGACCAGGGCGATCGCCGGCACGAGGACCAGCAGCGTGCCCGCGATCCCCAGCGCGACGGTGAGGAGGACCGCCACGGGTGCGCGCAGGACGTCGCCGGCGGCGACCTTCAGGGCAGCCCCGATCGAGGATCCGCGGAGCGCGATCCGCCGCGCCGCCAGGCCGCCCAGCACCTCGGTGGCGAGCCACGCAGCGACCAGCCCGACCGCGGGCAGCGGCGCCCCGGCGATGACGCGAACCGGGAGCGGGACACCCAGGTCCGACGGCAGCAGGAGCTCGCGGTAGGCGACCTGGACCCACGCCGGAACGGCCGCGACCAGCACCAGCGCGACGGGCAACAGGAGCCAGAGCCGGACCGCCGCAACCCGCAGCGCGGCCCGGCGGCCGGACAGAAAGGCCGGGGCCGCCGAGCTGGACGGAAGCCCACCCCCGGTCGTGTCCGCCCCGGGCCCACCCGTGGCGCGGTGGAGCGCGACCTCGGCTGCGGCCGCGATGAGCGTGCCGGCGACGATCGCCACGAGCACGACCCCCAGCCACGCTGCGACCATTGCGACCAGCCGTGGCGTCGGGCCCGCCGCCGTCACCGAGGTCGGCCCGACGATGTTCGAGACGCCGACGAAGGTCGGCAGGACGAGCATCGGGATCACGAGCGGCACGACGCCGCCGCGCGCGAGGAACGCGAGCAGCGCCAGGACCCATAGTCGCGGCCGCGATGCGACCGCGGCCGACGCCGCGAGCATCGCTCGCGGCCAGGCCATCACGCGGGATGGCCCGGGGAGCGGGACGATCGGCCGGCCGTCGAGCTCCTCGAGCACGCCGACGGGGAGCGTCGAGGTCACGTGGTGGGCGCGGCGCCCGTCAGGGCGCGGGTGTCGGACTCGGGATCACCACGACCCCGAGCTGGCGCAGCGTCGCCTGGACCTTCGCGATCTCCACGCCGTACGTCGCGAAGTCGCCGGCCCGGAGCGCAGCCTGGGCCGCCTCGAAGTGCGCGTTCGCGTAGTCGATCAGCCCCTTGACGTCGTTCGGCTGCGGGGTGACCCCCGGACCGCCGCTGGGCCCCGGGATGGCGGACGCGGCGGGCGGAGGGCTGATGCCGGGCGAGGGCGACGGCCCGCCGGGCGACGGGCTGACGCCTGGCGACGCTGACGGCGACGGGGCCGACCCGGCGAGGAGCGCGGTGAGCGCCTCGCTCAGCGTGTCGCCCCAGACCACCCTGGTCGGGCTGGCCACGACGATCTTCGTGAACTCGGGGATGGCAGAGCCGGTGGACTGCAGGTAGATCGGCTCCAGGTAGATGATCGAGTCCTGGACCGGCACGACGATCAGGTTGCCCCGCACGACTGTGCTGCCGGACTGGTTCCACAGCGTGAGCTGGGAGCTGATCGCCGGCTCCTGGTCGATCCGGGCCTCGATCTGCGCCGGCCCGAAGACCGACGTGTCCGGCGGGAACTTGAAGACCTCGACCGCCCCGTAGTTCGGCGCGTCGTTGCGAGCCGCCACCCACGCGATCATGTTGGGCCGGGACTTGGGGACCATCGGCTGGAGGAGCAGAAACTCCGTCTTGTCCGCGCCCGGCATCCGCATGTTGACGTAGTACGCCTCCAGCGGCAGCTGGCCGGTTGCGGACGTGGCCTGGTTCTGGGGCACGGTCCACAGGTCGTTGCCCTGGTAGAAGTTGGCCGGATCGGTCACGTGGTACTTCGCGTACATCTCCGTCTGGACGTTGAACAGGTCCTCCGGCACGCGGAGGTGAGCCTGGAGGTCAGCCGGCATCGAGGAAAGCGGCTTGAAGAGCGTCGGGAAGACGCCCTCCCAGGCCCGGATGAGCGGGTCGGTCGGATCGGCGACGTAGAACGTCATGGAGCCGTCGTAGGCATCCATGACCACCTTCACGCTGTTGCGCAGGTAGTCGAACGACTGCCCGGTGAGCCCGCTTCCCTGGCTCAGCACGGAATCGTCGAACGGCTGTGCGTTCGGGAAGCGATCCGAGATGGTGTAGGCATCCTGGATGTAGACGAGACGCCCGGCGCCGGTGACCACGAGGTACGGGTCCTTGTCGTAGGCCAGGAACGGCGCGATGAGGTTCAGGCGCTCGCCGAGGCTCCGGTACATGAGAAGCTGGCTGTCGGAGGTCACCTGGTCGGAGATCAGGAGGTTGAGGTCCGTGAAGCGCGCCGCGAAGAGCAGGCGCGTGAGGATGGAGTCCAGCTTGATCCCGGTGTTCCCGGTCCAGCGCGTCTCCACCTGCGAGGTCGGCGCGCCGGTGCTCGACGTTCCCACCGGGTAGTCGAACTCGGCCTGGCGCGCGCCCACGATCACCCAGTCGCTGGGCCGCTTGCCGAAGTAGATCCGCGGCTCGCTGACCGGAGGAGCCCCGGCCGAGACGGTCACGGGCAGATCCTTGATGATCAGCTGTGGAAGGCCCTGGCTGTCAACCTCATTGACCGGGACCATGGCCAGGCCGTAGCCGTGGGTGAACGCGATCCGCTGGTTCACCCAGCTTCCGCCCTGGGGGTTCAGCTCGGGCGCCAGCTCGCGACCGGACAGCATGACCTGCCGGAGGTTGCCGCTGATCGTGTATCGGTCCGTGTCCACGCTCACGAACTGGTAGTACTGGCGGACCGTCTGGATCTGCTCCAGCGTCGTCTGGAGAGGCCGGTAGTCCCAGAGGCGGGCATTCTGGAATGTCGAGGCGTCCTGCGCGACCGCAGCGGCGGTCAGGGGCGTCTCTCCGCCGTAGTTCTGCACGTGCCAGCCCGTCAGCCCGTAGGCCAGGCGCGTCATCGCGATGTTGTTGACGACATACGGCTGCTCCTGGGCGTACTGGTTCGGGTCAACCGTGAAGCGCTGGATCGCCTCCGGGTAGACGGTTCCCAGGAGCAGCGACAGGCCCAGCCAGATCGCGACCCCGGCCCCGAGCGGAGCGACCCAGCGGGTGAACGCGCCCGCGACGAGCAGGGCGGCCACGACGCCGGCCACGATGGTCAGGGCGTCGAAGGCGAAGAAGCGGGCGGCCTGGTCGGTGTAGCTGACGCCCGTCGCGACGCCATTCGTGCTGTAGACCAGCTCCAGCTTGTCCAGCTGGTAGCCCGCCGCGACCGTGAGCAGGTACAGGCCGGCCAGCACACCAAGGTGGACGCGGACCGGCGTCGTGAAGCCGCTCCCGCTGAGCGCCGCCACCACATATCGGGCGAGCGTGAAGATGAGCGCCGCGATCAGGAGCCCGCCGGCCGTCGCCTGGAGGAGCCGCAGGAACGGCAGCTCGAAGAAGTAGAAGCTGATGTCCCGGCCGAAGATCGGGTCGACCACCGGTGCCGCGCCGGCCGTGGCGAACGGGACGCGGTTGGCGTACAGCGCGACCGTCTCCCAGCTCCCCGACAGGGCGCCGGCCGTGCCGAGAGCCACGAGCACGGCGAGAATCACGAGGACGACCACGCCGATCGGTCGGAGGTCCGGGAGGTCCGCCGTGGTCAGGCCGGGGCCCGCCGGGCGCATCCCGCGAAGGCGGTCGGCGTCGTCTTCACCGAAGGGTCCGCGGCGCGGCCCGCCGAATGCGTCGTAGCGGGTACGGAGGGGGCTCTCGCCGGCGGACCGCGCGCTCTGGCCCAGGCGGTCGATGAACGCGCGGAACCGTTCGCCGGCCCCGGTCCCGGGCGGCGGCGCGAGGCGGCCCGCAAGCCAGATGTTGCCGAGGAGGAAGACCAGCGCGATCACGAGGCCCAGCGCGAACAGCCCGGCCTGCGCCCCGATCCGCGTCCAGAAGACCGGGTCGAACCCGACGCTCTTGAACCAGGTTGCGTCCGTGACGAGCTGGATCCCGAATCCCACCAGGAAGATGGCGCTGAGCAGGATCAGCGCGACGACGGTCAGCACCACCTGCGGGCCGAGCGATCCGAGCCGCCGCTCCGAGCCGCCATCCCGCGGGCCGCCCGGGCCTCGCCGGCGCGGGCGCACGCCCGGCGGCGCGCGATGTCCGTCGCCGACGGATCGCGGCCGGTTGAGCGTCTCCGGCTCGTCGTCCGGCTCCCGGGCGGCGCCATGATCCGGATGGTCGGCGCCACCGCGGTCACCGGCTTCGGCGCTCGGACCGTCAACGGCCTCGTCAGGACCTGATCCTGCCTCGGGATCTGCCCCCTCTGGGGGCTCGCCGGGCGCAGGGGCGCGCTCGCCACGTGCCGCCGCCTGGGCCTGACGCTGGCGCTCCGCCAGCTCCTTCATGAAATCGTCGAACAGGTCGCGCATGTGGATGAGTGTACCCGTCCCGGGAGGGCGCCCGGTCCCGACCACGCCCGGCCGGCGGGTCCCGGGGATCCTGCCCGAGGTTGTCGGCGCGCCAGGGGACGGCTCAGGGCCGGTGGATGCCCTCGATCGCCCGCCGGAAGGCTGCCAGGGCCACGTCGGCCAGCGCGTTCTGGGTCATGGCCGCCGCACGAGCCGGCTCCCAGCGAATGGCGGCCTGGACGACGAGCGGCGCCGACCACGGATGCTCCGGGTCCTCGGGCGGCACGGGCAGGCGGAGGCGGATCTGCTGGCGGCCGCCGTCCTCGAGCACGAACCCGGCGAGCCCCCCGGAGAACAGGGGCCCGAGCCGCGCGAGTGGCGGATCGGGCGGCGGCCCGGCCGCCGGGGCCGCGGCCCTGCAGGCCACGATGCCGTCCGCATCGGCAACCCATAGCACGGCCAGCCACCAGCCTTCGATCTCGGTCGGGCGATCCATGCCGGCCCGAAGGCGACGGTCGCCGAGCACGATCTCGTGCTCGCGCAGGTACGAGGGTCCGGGCGGGGGAAGCCGGGGCATCAGGAGGGCAGGATACCGGGGCGGCGAACGTCTACGGGCGGGGTCCCGGCGCTGGCGGTTCGGGCAGGGCGGCCTCGAAGGCGGTAGTCGTCTCGCCGATCGCCGGCTCGTCAGGCGGAGACGCCTGCTGTGGGTCGACCTCGTCGGTCGACGGCTTGTCGGTCGACGGCTCGTCGGTCGACGGCTCGTCCGGCGCCGCGCCTGGTTCCGGGGCGCCGGGCGGCACCGCGGGGAACGGGATCCCCTTCTCCGCGGCCAGGGCGGCCGCGCGGGCGGTGAGCTTCACGAGCTCGGCGTCCATCTGGAGGCGCAGAATCTCGCGGCGGACTTCCGCGTCCGGCGGCGCGAGCGCGGGCAGCTCGGCTTCCGCGGGCGGGAGGATCTCGTCGTCCCCGCCGGTGAACAGCGCGCCGAAGGTTCGGCGGACCTTGCGGGGCGTGACGGCCCGCGCGGCGTGCTGGGCGTCGAGAGCAGTGACGCCGGGAATCTCGAGCGCTGCATCACCCTTGACCGTTGCCCCGCACGCGCCGCACGCCACGTCATCGGGATCCGCGAGCGGCGCCGAGCACCACGGGCAGCGCGCGCCGGGAGCCACCGGAGGCGGCAGCGGGATCCCGGGCAGATCAGTGTCGGCCATGCACCCGCGATGCTAGCGGACCGCGTCTCCGTCAGTCACGCCCAGCCCTGCCTTGTGGCGCGTCCGCGCAACCCCTGCTCGCGCTCGACGCGCGCCGGCTCCAGGCCTACTCCCACTCGATGGTGGCGGGCGGCTTGGAGCTGATGTCGTAGACGACCCGGTTGACGCCGGGAACCTCGTTCACGATCCGGGAGCTGATCGTCCCCAGCACGTCGTAGGGGAGCTTCGCCCAGTCCGCCGTCATGCCGTCCTCGGACGTCACCGCGCGGATGGCCACGACGTTCGCGTACGTCCGTCCGTCGCCCATCACGCCCACCGAGCGGACCGGGGTGAGGATCGCGAACGACTGCCACAGGCTCCGGTAGAGGCCGGCCGCCTTGATCTCGTCGATCACGATCCAGTCCGCCTCGCGGAGCGTGTCGAGCCGCTCGGCCGTCACCTCGCCGATGATCCGGATCGCAAGGCCGGGACCCGGGAACGGCTGGCGGAAGACCATCGCCTCGGGCAGGCCCAGCTCAAGCCCGACCAGCCGCACCTCGTCCTTGAAGAGGTAGCGCAGCGGTTCGATGAGCGTGAAGCGCAGGTCGTCCGGCAGGCCCCCCACGTTGTGGTGTGTCTTGATCTTCTGGGCGGCCTTTGTCTCCGGGGTCGTGGACTCGATCACGTCCGGGTAGAGCGTCCCCTGGGTCAGGAAGTCGATCCGGCCGAGCTTGGCCGCCTCCTCCTCGAAGACCCGGATGAACTCGTCGCCGATGATCTTCCGCTTCGACTCCGGGTCGGTCACGCCGGCGAGGCGCGCCAGGAAGCGCTCCCGCGC
>DAITNC010000011.1:0-19555 GCA_036834865.1 Candidatus Limnocylindrales bacterium
CGTGGTCCATGATCGCCACCCGGTTGCACAGCTCGGTGGCCTCTTCCATGTAGTGCGTGGTCAGCATCACCGACTTGCCCCGCTCCTGGAGGCCCTTGATCAAGTCCCAGAGCGAGCGCCGAGCCTGCGGGTCCAGGCCCGTTGTCGGCTCGTCGAGGAAGACCAGCTCGGGATCGTTGACGAGCGCCAGGGCGATGGACAGGCGCTGCTGCTGCCCGCCAGACAGGTTCATCGACCAGGCCTTGGCCCGGTCCCCGAGATCCACCGCATCGATCAGCTGCTTCGTCGGCATGTGATGGCTGAAGAAGCTGCCGAAGAGGTCCAGGAGCTCGGTCACGGTGAGCCGTGGATAGAGCGACACGCTCTGCAGCTGGACGCCGATTCGCTGCTTGATCGACTGCGGGTGCCGGCGGACGTCCAGGCCGAGGACCTCGACAGTGCCGGAGTCCGGCGGACGCAGGCCCTCCAGGACCTCGATCGTGGTGGTCTTGCCCGCCCCGTTGGGGCCGAGCATCCCGAAGACCTCGCCCCGCGCGACCTCGAACGTGACCCCGTCGACGGCCTTGACGTCCCCGTAGTGCTTCTTCAGGTCGGCAACCCGGATGACGGGCTCGCCACTCTGCGTCATCTCACTCCCCGGTCATGACCAGCCGATCCTCACGGCGCCCTGCGGAGATCATCCACCATGCGCATGATCGCCGTTCGGCCGCCGGAACGACAAAGGGTTCGCGACCCGGCCGCGCCCGGCGCCGCGGGTCCGGTCAGCCCGCGATCGCGTGGTCCACGACGAAGGCGAGGACCGCCAGCGATCCGAGCACCGCGAAGACGCCGGCAACCAGAGCCGGGCGGCGCAGCAGCCTGCCCGAGACCGCAAAGAAGGTGCCCACGTCGGTCCGCAGCTCTCCGTCGTCAGCCAATCGCCGCCAAACGGCGACCAGACCAAGGACGAGCGCGAGGAGCGGGCCGAGCACGAGCACGGCCGGACCGGCGTTGATCGAGACGAACCAGTTGAAGATCGCGTCCGCCGCGCGCGCGGGCTGGTACTGCACGGGCTGCATCAGGCGGACCGCCGCGGATGCCAGCAGGACGAGCGCGGGGAGCACGAGCAGCGTCGCAGCGAATGCGGCGGCTGTCTCCATGCGGCGAGGCGCCATGGCACGTTCCTCCAGGGTGCGTTCCGGGTACGGGTCCAGGCGCGCGGTGAACGCGCCGGCGACGACGTCGAGGACCAGGCGAGCCGACACTGGCTCCTCTTCGAGGAGCGCTCGGAACTCGTCCTCGTACCGTCGCCTCCAGCGCGACGGGTAGAGCCGGACCAGGAGCGAGGGGCGCATGTCGAGATCAGGCGACGGCGAGGCGGCGCAACCCCGCCTCGGCGAGCTGTTGGATCGACGCCAGCCGCTCTCCGAGCACCTCGCGCCCGAGACCGGTCAGCTGGTACGGCCGCCGGCGATCGTCACCAGGCAACGCCTCGATGAGCGCGCGGGACTCGAGTCGCGCCAGGGCCCCGTACAGGGTCCCCGGCCCCAGGCGGGTGCCGGCCAGCCGGGCGATGTCCTCGATCATCGCGTACCCGTGCTTCGGTCCTCCGGCAAGGCTCGTCAGGATCAGCAATCCCGGATCGGGCGGCTGGCCCTGCGGGCTGGAATGACGCGGCATCTGGGGCCTCCGTGTGTCCGACGGCAGTATCGTAGTGCGTACTAGATCGTAGCACAGAGTACAACCCGCAGGAGCGCGTGGCCCAGGATCCCTCGGGTCAGTCCAGCTCGACGCTCGAGAGGGTCCGCAGGCCGTGCTCGGCGATGGCGCGATTCACCGACTCGGGGACGGGCTGGTAGCCGGGGGAGAACGCGGCAGGATCCCGGCTGAGGATCCGCATGGCATGCGCCTGGAGGGCGAAGCCGAGATCCATGATCTCGATCTGGTGGCCGGTCCCGGCGGTCAGGTTGAGCATCTCGCCGCGGGCGAGCAGGTGGACGCGGCGGCCGTTCGGCAGGTCGAACTCCTCCACGTGCGTGTTCACGGGGCGCGATCCGGTCGCCATCGCCCGAAGAGCACCGACGTCGATCTCGGTCGCGAAGTGGCCCATGTTTCCGAGCATCGCCCCGTCCTTCAGGCGCAGGAGCTGCTCGCGCTTCACGACCCCCGGGCAGCCGGTGACGGTGATGACGGTGTCGGCACGCTCGGCGGCACGGTCGATCGTCGTGACGTGCATGCCCTCGAACGCTGCCTCGAGGGCACGAACGGGGTCGATCTCGACGACGATGACGATCGCACCCAGGGCGCGCAGCGTCCGCGCGAGACTGCGGCCGCACCAGCCGAATCCCACCACGGCGAACGTCTTCCCCGCGATGAGCGAGTTCGTGGCACGCATGAAGCCGTCGACCGCAGCGGGCCCGATGCCGCGCTCGCTCTCGAAGCCGAGCTTGATCGGGCTGTCGTTGATGACGATGACCGGGTACCTCACGCGCCCGGCGAGCTCGCCGACCAGGCGATTGCGGCCGGACGTCGTCTCCTCGGTGGCGGCCACCACGCGCGAGGCGGGATTCTCGAGGCTTTCCGCGATCAGGTCGGCGCCGTTGTCCAGGAGCAGGTCGGGGTCGGAGCGGAGCACGCGCGCGATGTGCTCGTGATGTGCGGGCATGTCGTCGGCCTTGAGCGAGTAGATGCGCACCCCGCTTCGCGCCGCCATGGCCGCGGCGACGCCGTCGTCGGTCGTCGCGGGACTCCCCGTCCAGGCGACCTCTGCGCCGCCGGCGACAAGCGTCTCCACGAGCACCGCGGTCTTCGCCTCGACATGGAGGCACATGCCGATGCGCCGACCGGCAAGCGGGTGCTCACGCTCGAACTCGGCGCGCAGGCGTCCGAGCACCGGCATGTGCGAGCGCGCCCAGGCGATGCGCGCGTCGCCCTGGGCAGCGAGCGACGGATCGGCGACGACGCTCGCTTCGAGACGAGAGAGCGGGATCGGAGAGGGCGGTTCCGCGGCAGCCATTGCGCCGCGAGTATACGGACGCGGTACTGCCCCGAGAGGGCCCTTGACGTGTGGCCGGAGCGTGGCACTCTGGGCGGAGGCCGATCGTGCCCCTGCTGCGCCCGGCCCTGAGGAAGGGTGACCGATGCACCTGCCGAACCCCCGCCGTGCCGGCGCCCGGCTCGCCGCCGCAATCGTCGTCGCGAGCCTGCTCGCCGCGTGCGGGGCGAGCGCGACGCCCAGCCCGACGCCAACCCCGACGCCACCTCCTGATCCGTCCGCGCTGCTCACCGGGAGCCTGGCAGCGACCTCGAAGCTGTCCGGGCCGCTGGACATCACACTGACCCTGGACGGGCAGCTCGCCCAGTCGGGCAGCCCGACGATGGACATCTCCGGATCGAGCCTGGCCGCGACAATCGACCCCGAGGGCAAGCAGGGCGAGGTCACGCTCGACCTCAGGGGCGTGCAGGCCACGTCCGACATCAAGGCGGACGTCCGGGTGGTGGGCGGGACTGCCTACCTCCAGGCGAGCCCGCTCGGCGCCACCTGGTACTCGCTGCCTCTGTCAGCTGCAGAGGGCCTGGTTCCATCCACCGCGCCGGTGCCCTCGGCCGCGCCGTCGTTCGACCCATCGGCCATGCTGGCGCCGTTCCTCAAGGATCCCGGCGTGAGGATCACGTCGGCGGGTGTCCAGCAGCTGGACGGGCGCGACCAGGACGTGGTGACCGTGACCCTCGCGGGGTCGAGCGTCGCCGGGTGGCTCACCCAGGCCGAGTCGATGGCCGGCACCAGTGGCGTGCCCCTGCCCTCAGTGGCGCCCTCCATGCCTGACATCCCGGTGACGTTCTGGATCGACCGCGAGTCGAGCCAGCTCTCGAAGGTGAGCACGACCATCACGGACAGCGGCAGCACGCTGACCGTGGCGCTCACGATCAAGGCCCACAGCGGGACCGTCTCGATCCAGGCCCCTCCTGCCGGCGAGACGCAGGACGCCTCCCAGCTCCTCCAGATGCTCATGGGCTCGGGCGGCGCCAACCCGTTCGGCAACCTCTTCGCCTCACCGGCGCCCTGAGGGGACGGCGGAAGGCCCCTGGACCCGGGTTTCGAGCCCGCCCCGACTCAGCTCTCGAGATCCGAGCTGGTCGCGTCGATGACGTCCTCCATGAGGGCGTTGCTCAAGGGTGCGGCGAGGGCGTCGTCTCGACGAGGTCCCGTGTCAGTAGCCGTAGCCCCCGCTCGCAGAGGGGGCAGGAGTCGCCCCGGGCGCAGATGCGCCCGGGGAGGCCGCGCCGGCGCTTGCGGCGACCGGGGCCACGAACCAGACGCCCCCCACGCCCTGGCCCGTCGTGTCACCCGGCTTCGTGTCCGTCGCGTAGTAGTAGAGCGCATGGCCGTCGGACGAGACCTGGAGCGTCCCGTCGGACCGGGTGAACGTCGCGAGCGTGCCGGTCACCCCCGGCCCGGCGACCGGCTGCGCGCCGGCGGCGACGGTGAGCGGTGGCCACGCCGTTGCGCAGCCCCCAGTGCAGGATGAGCCACCGGCCGGGTCCGACGTCCGGATGTACAGGGTCATCCCGCCGGCGCCGGTCAGGTAGGCACCCAGAGTCGCGGAGCTGCCCGTCCCGATCGTGGCCGGCGCACCGGCTGAGGACGCGGCAGGCGAGCCGCTCGCGGCCGGAGCGGCCGCGGTGACGGGCGCCGGCGTTGCCGCCGGCGTCGCGGCCGACGCGCAGCCGCCCAGGAGGAAGCCTCCGGCAAGGACGAGACCGGGAACGGAGATACGGGGGAGGCGCATCGCACAACCTCTCGAATCGAACCCGAGGGAGCCGGGTCCACGAAGAGCCTACGCCAGGATCCGCAGACTGGATCTCTACAGCGCCCGCGGTCCGAGCGTGCTGCGCGAGCTGGGAGTTGGCGCGGGAGCTTTCGTCCACCCGAGAAGCTCGGGCAGGCCGACAAAGCGGAAGCCGAGGTCCTGGTAGAGCGAGATGACGATGGGGAGGATCAGCGGGGTGAGCGCCGGACCGCCGTGAGTCAGGAGCACGGAACCGTTCGTGCCCCGCATGGCAGCCTTGACGAGCTGCGCCGGCGTGGCCCGGATCGACGTGTCCGCGGCGCTCGTGTCCCACAGGAGAACCGTGGGGAAGCCGGCCGCCCGCGCCACCTCCAGGACTCCCGCGTCATAGGCCCCATAGGGCGGGCGGAAGACCGGCAGCATCGGCAGCCCCGTCATCCCCTCGAGGATCGAGCGGGCATCGCTGATCTCGGCGGCCTGCGCCTGGGGGCTGAGCGTGGTCATGAACGGGTGGGTCCGGGTGTGATTCGCGCATTGATAGCCGGCCGCCGTGATGGCGCGCCAGAGCCCGGGATCCGACCGGGTTGCGGCCGCGTACGGGAAGAAGGTGGCGGGCACGGAACCGCGTTGCAGCGTGTCGAAGATCGCGCCCACCCGGGCAGGGGACCAGTCGTCGTCGATGGTGAGCGCGATGACCCGCGCGTCTCGAGAGCCGTGGAAGACCGGGTCGAGGGTGGCGGCGAGGGCGGAAGGCGCCGTCGCCCCCACGAGGGCTGCCTGCCCCGCCAACGCGAGAAACGCCCGACGCGACATTCCACCCATCTGCCGATGACGTCCTCCGCTGGGAACCACGATTCGAGGATGCCATCGTATCCCCCGGAGCCGCCGGGCGGGTCCCTGCGATGACCCGGGATGGCTGCCTCTCGGGGGCTCAGGGCGCGGTTCCGTCAGCCGCGTGGTCCCGCGCTTCGCCGACCGTGTCGAGGATCGCCTCCGCCTCGATCTCCACCCTCCAGCGCGGGTCGAGCAGGCCGGCGACGACGATCATCGTGCTTGCCGGACGGATCTCGCCGAAGACCTCCCCGTGAACGCGCCCGATCGCCTCCCAGTCGGCTCGGTCGACGAGGTACGTGCGCGTCCTGACGACGTCGGTGGGACGCGCTCCCAGCTCTGACAGGGCAGCCAGGATGATCGCGAGGCATCGGCGCGCCTGGTTCTCCGGGTCCGGATCGCACGATCCATCCGGCCAGACGGGGGCGGTGCCACTGACGAGGATCCGGGGTCCCACCCGGACGGCTCGGCTGAACCCGACTCGCGGCTCGAACGGCGATCCAGATGACACCCGGCGGCGCTCCATTGCCGTGAGCGTAGCAGGGAGCCGAGGGCGCCGGACCCACCCGGCTCCACGAATCGGATGAGCACGAGCTACCGTCAGGCGATCACGCCGACCGCGATCCAGGGCCGCATGAATGCGACGATGCGCTTCCTCGTGTGGGGGACTATCCCGATGGGCGCGGTCCTTGGTGGCCTCGCGGCGACCTGGGTTGGCGTCCACGACGCGATCTGGATAGGCGCGTTCGGCTCGTGCCTGCCGTTCCTCTTCGTGCTCCTCTCACCGGTGCGGTCGCTGCGCACGATGCCGGAGCCGGCCGCGGGGGGTGACTCATCAGCCGGGGCTGCGGGCTGAAGCAGGCGGCCGGCCCGGCGGTGAATGGCCCTGGGAATGAGTCGCGCGGCTCCGGGGAGCGTGGCTGCTAGGCGGCCGCCAGGAACATCCCGCGATCTGGCAGCTCGATTGGGTGGCGGTCGTGGAAGCGGGCCGAAAGGCGCAGCCGAACCCCGCGAAGGGACCGGAGCGAGGCGCACTCGATCCACAGGCCGTTGCCGTGGGCCTCGATCGACATTGGCTGACCGCAGCCGCCACAGAGGTTGTACTCGCGCCAGGCCATCTCGATTCGCTCGCGGGCGAGGTCCTCGTCGGTCGGCATCGTGAGGGTGTTCATCGCTTCTCCTGTTCCCGGTCAACCCGTTGCGATGGTGGTTCTGGATCGATCAAGAACAGTGCCACTGTACACGACATCTCTGGATCGGTCAAGATGGTCGGAGATGAACCAGCAGTCGAAGGCTCCGCGCCGCTTCACGCTCCGCGACCTGGCCGAGTCCCTGGGCGTCTCGAAGACGACGGTGTCGAACGCGTTCAGCCGCCCGGACCAGCTCTCCCCCGAGCTGCGCGAGCGGGTGCTCGAGGCTGCCCGAGCCGAGGGATACGCGGGCCCGAACCCGGTGGCCCGGATGCTCCGGACCGGGCGGGCCGGGGCCCTCGGCCTGATCCTGCCGGAGTCGTTGCCCTTCGCGCTCGACGATCCGACGACCAGCGAGCTCATCCGTGGCATTGCTGATGCGTGCGAGGAGCGGCGGCTGGGCCTCCTGGTGGTTCCCGGGGCGATCCGGGTGCGCGACCCCCGCGCCATCACCGACGTCGCGGTCGACGGGTTCATCGCCTACTCGCTGCCGTGGCATACCCCGGTGCTGGAGCAGGTGCTCGTCCGGGGCGTTCCTGTCGTCGTCGTGGATGAGCCGCGCCTGCCCGGAGTGGCGACGGTCAGCGTCGACGATCCGGGCGGGGCCCGGCTGGCGGCCCGCCACCTGGTTGACCTGGGCCACCGGCGGCTCGGCATCGTGACCCTGCCGTTCAAGCCCGACGGATACACCGGTCGCGGGGACGAGGCCCGGATCGCCGGCGCGACCTTCGACGTGGCGAGGCGCCGGCTCGCGGGCTACCGCGCCGCCCTGTCAGAGGCAGGGGTGGAGAGCGGCGCGGTGTCGGTCTACGAGTGCGCACACAGCGACGAAGAGCTCGGGCGGCAGGCCGGGCGCGACCTTCTCGAGCAGGCGGCGCCGGTGACAGCGATCCTCGCCATGAGCGACCGCCTGGCGCTGGGTGTGCTCGCAGCGGCGCGGGAGTTGCATGTTGACGTGCCGGGCGAGCTGTCGGTCGTGGGCTTCGACGACATCGCCGGGGCCGCCAGGAGCCAGCCGTCCCTCACGACGATCCGGCAGCCGCTCCGCTTGAAAGGCTATGCGGCCGCGCGTTTCCTGCTGGACGCCCCGGGAGCGACGCCCCGGGACCTCGGCGCGGGGACCGTCCCGGTCGGGGGCTACGAGCTCGACTTCCCGGTGGAGCTGGTGACTCGGCGGTCCACTGCCGCGGCGTCCCGCACGTGAGAGAGGAGATCGTGGGGGCCCAGGGGATCTACGCGGCGCAGGCGACCGGCACGACCATCCTGAGCGCCGTCGGGAGCCCGCACTGCACGTCCGGCGTCTGCCCCCAGTATCGAATCGCGTTCCACCTGACCATCACCGTCGACTGACGCTCCGAGGTTCGCCCGACGGTTCCCCCCTCCGAGGTGTCGGGCCGGATCTCCTCGGCGCTGCGCCCGATGGCGGCCGGTGCGTCATCATCGCCTGTGTCCGACGACGAGCGACGGGAGACGAGCGTGCTGCAGCTGTATCCGGCAATCGAACCGTACCGGGTCGGTCGCCTCAGGGTCTCCGACCGACATGAGCTCCATTTCGAGGAGAGTGGGCGGCCCGATGGGACGCCGGTGGTGTTCGTGCACGGCGGCCCGGGCGCGGGGACGTCAGCGGTCCAGCGGCGCTTCTTCGACCCGGCGAGCTACCGGATCGTCCTTTTCGACCAGCGGGGGTGTGGCCGCAGCACGCCGCACGCGAGCATCGAGGAGAACACCACCTGGGACCTGGTCGAGGACATGGAGCGCCTTCGCCAGCACCTCGGGATCGACCGCTGGGTCGTCTTTGGCGGCTCCTGGGGGAGCACCCTGGCGCTCGCCTACGCGGAGCGACACCCGGGGCGTGTTCGGGCCATCGTCCTGCGCGGCATCTTCCTCTTGCGACCGCACGAGATCCGCTGGTTCTACCAGGAGGGCGCCAGCTTCGTCTACCCGGATGCCTGGGAAGCGTATCTCGCCCCGATCCCGCCGGATGAGCGGGGCAACCTGGTGGCAGCCTATCACCGCCGCCTGACAGGGGACGACCCGGGGGTCCGTGCAGCCGCCGCTCGCGCGTGGAGCACCTGGGAAGGCTCTACGAGCCACCTGCTCCCGGACCCGGCCACGGCCAGCGAGTTTGCCGAGGACCGATTCGCCGAGGCGCTCGCCAGGATCGAGTGCCACTACTTCGTGAACGGCGGCTTTTTCGACCGGCCGGACCAGCTGCTCGACGAGGTTGACCGGGTCCGGCACGTCCCCGCGTTCATCGTCCAGGGCCGGTACGACATGCCCTGCCCCATGACGACGGCGTGGGACCTCCACCGGCGCTGGCCCGAGGCCCGTTTCGAGGTCGTTCCCGATGCCGGCCACTCCGCCCTGGAACCAGGGATCACCGATCGCCTGGTCGCTGCGACGGACGCGGTTCGAGGGATCTGACCGGCCGCGACGGCCGATCCGAGGCCACGGCCCCGGTCGATGGCGCCGCTGCTACGATCGGCGGCGTTGGGGCGCACGCAGACCGGGAGCCGCATGGACGTCGCCAGACCGACCATCCCGCCCGAGGAATACCCGCGTCGATGGCGACGCGTCCAGTCGCTGATGCAGGCGGAAGGCATCGACCTCCTCGTCGCCTACGGCAACGACCGCGCCGTGTTCGGCCCCGCGCACGTTCGCTGGCTGGCCGACATCCCGGTCCACTTCGAGCCGATGGCCGTCCTCGTGCCGCTGGCCGGCGATCCGGTGGTGGTCTGTGGACCCGAGAGCGACCAGTACGCGCTGCGGGTGGGTCAGGTCCGGGACGTGCGCGTGCTCCGCGAGTTCACGCACCCCGACGAGGATTACCCGTTCAGCCACATCGAGACCCTGTCGGACATCGTCGCCGGTCTGACTGGCCCCTCGCGGCCGGTCCGCAGGCTCGGCATCGCCGGGAGGGGCCTTCTCGACGTCGCCACGTCGGCTGGCCTCGTGGCGGCGCTGCCGGGCGCGACGTGGGTCGATGTCGAGCGCGCGATGTGCGGCCTGCGAGCCCGCAAGTCCGCCGCCGAGATCGCCGTGATCCGCCGCGCATACCGGCTCGCGGCGGCCGGGATCGAGGCAGCCGTCGCGGCGATCCACCCTGGCGTGACCGAGAGCGCCGTCGCGGCCGAGGCGGAGGCGGCGATGCGCCGGGCCGGCGCCGAGGGGACGGGGATCGACACGATCGTTGCGTCGGGACCGAACGCCCGGCCGATCCTCGGGCGGGCCACGTTCCGCCAGGTCGAGCGCGATGACCTGGTGGTGCTGACGATGGCCCCGCGGTACCAGGGCTACCACGGCGCGATCGGGCGGCCCGTGTTCGTGGGAAAGCCAGGCCGCGAGGCGCGGGCGGCATTCGATGCTGCACGGCGGGCCCAGGACGCCTGCAGCGCCCTGATTCGGCCGGGAATCGAGGGCCGCGAGGTCGAGGCAGCCGGGCGTCGGGTCATGGAGGCAGCAGGTCTCGGGCCGAACTTCCTCTACTCGGGCATCCACAGCGTGGGCCTCATCGAGTTCGAGCCGCCGATCTTCGGCCCCAGCAGCACGGGCACGCTCGAGGAGGGCATGGTGCTCTCGGTGGACATCCCGGTCTTCAACGCACCCTGGGGCGGGCTGCGGGTGGAGGACGGCTTCCTCGTGACCGCGACCGGCGCCGAACGACTCGACGACACACCCTACCTGCTCACCGCGTAGCCGCCTGCGGGCGGTTCGCGACGGGCGCTGCCCGGCGAGGCGCTAGCTGAATGCGGCGCCCGCCTCGAGGAACGTGGTCGCCGCCAGGAGCGCGTAGATGGCGATCAGGCCGACCAGCGCCCAGCGAAGGATCCGGATCCCTTCGAAGCCCAGCTCGTCCCGGTGGTAGCTGCGCACCGCCCCCGCGTAGAGGGTGCCGAAGATCGCGAGCATCACGCCCGCGAAGGCGAACACGGCCAGCAGCGCTGCGAGGTTCACGTTCATCCGCTCCCCCTCTCCCTCGAGGACGTCAGTACACCGCAAGGTGGGCCATGATCAGGATGATCAGGACCTGCAGGAGCGCCTGGACTCCCGCGAGACGGATGTTCCGCATGTTGAGCCTGGCGATCAGCCCGGTGTCAGGCTGCCGTTTGGCGAGCTCGATGAAGATCCTGACGCCATTCGGCATGAAGATCCCGAACCCCTGGGCGGTCAGGATCAGCACGACGACACCGGCCGCGATGATCCAGGGCGAGCTCAGGTCGAACTTGGCCTCGGCCTGCGCCAGGTAGATGCCCGAGGTCACCGCCACGGCCGCCAGGGACGGCAGGATGAAGAACGTGGTGGGCGTGAGCCGCTTGGCCACCTCCACCCTGCCGGGGATGTCGAGCGAGCGCATGACCCTGGACATGACCAGGCCCATGAAGAGGTCGAACCCGGTCCAGGTCCCGCCGGTGATCACGTGGACGAAGGTGAGCAGGAGCAGGCTCCTGGTCGCGAGGCCGGCGATCAGGGCAAGCGGCGGAAGGACGCCGATCGCGAAGCTCCAGAGGAGCAGCCGGCCGGTGTACGGGGGGAGCGTCGAAGGTCCAGGTTGCATGCGGGCCTCCTGGTCGGGTCACGGGCGTGGCACGCGCACGGTGCCCGGGCCGGGCCACCGTCGCCTCCTCATCGGAGCGAAGCGTGCATGCCGTGCGGCCCAGCATAACCCTGCCGAATGGCACATCGTGGGGGCCGTTCGGCATGGATACAGGGGTACGCCATCCGTCCGTCCGGCCACCCGGCCCGGCGTCGGCTCGGAGCCGGGCTCGTGTGCCAGCACTGCCCGATCCGTATGGTTCATCCTGAGCGGGTCACACCGCCCGCCCAGCGTCTCCATGGTCACGGCCCGGGGCAGCATGTTCCTCGAGGCCGGAAGGAGAACCTCATGCCGCAGGCACAACGAGTCGTCGACATCCTCGCGGGCCGGACGGCGGTCGGCGCGCGTGCCACGGTCCACGGCTGGATCCGCACGCGCCGGGATTCGAAGGCCGGGCTCTCGTTCCTGCTCCTTCACGACGGGTCCTGCTTCGACGCCCTCCAGGTCGTGGCCCCGGCAACGCTCGGCAACTACGCCGATGAGGTCCTGCACCTGACGGCCGGCTGCGCCGTCACCGTCACCGGCACGGTCACCCTCTCGCAGGGCCAGGGGCAGGCCGTCGAGCTCCTCGCCGACTCGGTGGTCGTGGTGGGGTGGGTGGACGATCCGGAGAGCTACCCCATCTCGGCGAAGCGGCACACGTTCGAATATCTCCGCGAGGTCGCCCACCTGCGCGTGCGCACGAACACGTTCGGCGCGGTCGCGCGGGTCCGGCACTGTCTTGCCATGGCCATGCATCGCTACTTCGATGAGCACGGCTTCTACTGGGTGCACACGCCGATCCTGACCGCGAGCGATGCCGAGGGCGCCGGAGAGCTGTTCCGCGTCTCGACGCTCGACCTGGCCAACCTCCCGCGGACCCCGGACGGCGGGGTCGACTACTCGCAGGACTTCTTCGGCAAGCCCGCCTTCCTCACCGTCTCCGGCCAGCTCAACGTCGAGGCGTACTGCCTGGCGCTCACGAACGTCTACACGTTCGGGCCCACCTTCCGCGCGGAAAACTCGAACACCAGCCGCCATCTCTCCGAGTTCTGGATGGTCGAACCCGAGATCGCGTTCGCCGACATCACCGCCAACGCGGACCTGGCCGAGGACCTGCTTCGCTACAGCTTCCGCGCCGTCCTGGACCAGCGCGCCGACGACATGGCGTTCTTCGCCGACCGGATCGACAAGGAGGCCGTCAGCCGGCTCGAGGGCTTCGTGACGTCGAGCTTCGCGCGCATGGAGTACACGGAGGCGATCGAGGTCCTGCAGCGCTCCGGGCACTCGTTCGAGTTCCCCGTGGAGTGGGGCGTCGCCCTGCAGGCCGAGCACGAGCGATACCTCTGCGAGGAGTACGCGAAGCGGCCGGTTGTGGTCATCAACTACCCGAAGCAGATCAAGGCGTTCTACATGCGCCTGAACGATGACGAACGCACCGTGGCGGCGATGGACGTGCTGGCCCCCGGCATCGGCGAGATCGTCGGCGGCAGCCAGCGCGAGGAGCGCCTCGACGTTCTCGATGGACGACTTCGCGAGACTGGGCTCGATCCCGCGGCGTACTGGTGGTATCGCGATCTGCGTCGGTACGGCACCGTGCCGCACGCGGGGTTCGGGCTGGGGTTCGATCGGGCGGTGGCGTACGCCACGGGGATGGCGAACATCCGCGACGTCATTCCCTTCCCGCGCACCCCTGCCAGCGCGGACTTCTAGTCAGCCGGGTTGTCGCCTGGTCGGTCGCGCGCCACCCTCAGGGCAGGCCGAACTTCAGGCTCCCGATGATGGGCGCGGCGGCGGGCAGGAGGCCGTCCATGAGCGAGCCGTCGAACGCGTCGATGTCCACCACGACCGTTCCCGCACCGGGCACGTCGAGGACGCTGAGCTGGAGGCGTTCCGAACCGGCGACGACCCACCGGAAGCTGGTGTCGGTCGAGCCGACGAAGAGCGCCACCGTCGGAAGGCCGCTGGCGAACGGGCAGGAAGGCTTCCAGCCCGCGACAATCGCGATGTCGATCCGGAGGCCGGCGAGACCGCCGATCGTGACCGGGACCGGATCGCCCGCCACGAGCCCCGGGCGCGACCGGATCCAGTCCACGAGGTCCTTCGCCGTCGTCCCGACACCTGGTGCGGACGCGATCGGGCAGGTGGGGTCCTGCGATGCGGCCCTCGGCGACCGGAAGATCCGGATCCCGGTCGCGTCCGAGGTGACCGGTTCGAGAGCCAGGTAATCGGCGGCGTCGTCGGCGACCAGCCAGCCGGCAGGGAGCGTGTAGGTGATCGGCGGACGGAACGACGACGACGTGTAGGTGCCCGGGGCGACGGCCGCCCTCGGGATCGACGTCGGCGTCGGTGACGCGCCGCCGCCACACCCCGCCAGCATGGAGACGGCGACCAGCGCTCCCAGCCACGACCTGCGCGCCAACCCGGTAGCCTCATCCTCCAGCCCCGAACGGTCCGCACGCGCCACTCGCCGCCGACCGGCCGGGGTTCCAGTCTACCGGCCGCGCGGCTCGCCCCGGGCGGGGCTTCGCGCTCCCGGCGCCGTGTAGTCCCGGCCGAGGAACCGGGTTGACCTCGGATCGCACGAGCCGCCCGCGACCTCCGGCCTTGTCGTCGGGCGCGACGTGGTGGACGTCGTCACGGTGGCGAACGGGCGAGCCAGGTCCGGCTCGCCCCGCCGGGCTGCGCGATCCGGCTGAAGGCCACGAGCGGGCTGCCGTCAGCTCCGATCGCCAGCCCCGACAGGTCCCCGACCGCGGTGACGGCCGTCCACGCCAGCGAACCACCGGCTGGGCGGATCCCGAGGGTCACTGCCTCGCCGTACGACTCCTGGGCCGCGACGACGAGCCGCCCGGAGGGGTCGAACGCCGCGAACGGCACCGCGCTGCCGGCGACCCCGAAGAGTCGGCTCGTCGTCCAGGCACCCGAGGCGTTCGTCGTCTCGTCGACCTCGGAGTAGCCGTTGCGGCGCTCGACCAGATGGATGGCTCCGCGGCCGTCGATCGCGATCGACGGATTGAGGAACGTCCGGTCCGTCGTCGGGACGATGGCCTGGCTCCAGCCACCCGCGGTCGAGCGCGCGAGCGCGATGCCTTCTCGCGGACCACCAAGGAGCGCGTAGGCGATGACCGGCCGCCCTTCGCGGTCGATCGCGATCGTCGCCGTCGACGCCGGGGCGCCGAGCACCGCGACGGTCGTCGGGGCAGACCAGGTTCCACCGCTCGAGCGGCGACGGTACAGCAGCTGCGTGCCCGAGGTCGTCGCCGACAGGTAGACGAGGTGCGCTCCTCCGCCCGGATCGAGGGCGATCGAGGGCCGGGATACGAACGCGGAGCTCGTGCTCGGCGCGACGGTCTCGGACTGCCACGATCCCGACGCGTCGTCGCCGTACACGATGCCGGCCGGCGTCTCGTATGCAAGGTGGAGATGGCCGGACGCGTCGATCGCCGGGCTGGCGTTCCAGCTCGGTCGTGGATCGTCCGTGGCGAGCTCGGTGACCGGCCACGCGTCGGGACCGGGCGGTGGCGCCCAGCCGGCGGTCGGAGAGGGCAGGCCGAACATCTGGGGGATCGTGACAAAGGAGAAGCCCCGGGCCCGGTAGCGGTCGATGATCGCCGGCAGGGCGAGCGGCGTGAGCGGCGACCCGCAATGCATCAGGACGATCGAGCCGTTCGTGCCCGCCGTCGCGTTCACGACCTCCGCCGAGACTCCCGGGACTCCCGATTGGTCCCTGGAGTCCACGTCCCAGCCGACCGCCAGCGGGTAGCCGGCACCGGCCGCGACCACGAGGACCCGGCTGTCGTAGCTGCCATAGGGCGGACGGAAGGCGTTGATCGACGGGACGCCGAGCGTCTCGTCGAGGATCCTCCGCTCGGAGTCGAGGTTGAGCGCGAGCTGTGGGGACGTGAGGGTCGTTGGGTCGTGGTGGGTCGTCGTGTGGTTGCCGACCGGGAACCCGCTGGCCGCGACCCAGTGCCAGAAGCTCGGGTTCTCGCGGACGTACTGCCCGTTCGGGAAGAACGTCGCGGTCGCGTGCTCCGCGAGCAGCGTGTTGACGATCGAGATGCAGCCGGGGGTGTTGAAGCCGTCGTCGAACGTCAGCGCGACCGCCTCGACGGTGCGCGGCCCGTGCGTCACGAAGGTGGCGGGACGCTGGGTGCAGCCGGGTTGGCACGACGGCGTCGCGGCCGGGGTGGGCTCGGTGGTCGGCGACGGGGTGGGCGTGGGAAGGGCGGCAGGCGTTGAGACCGGGGTCGGCGACAGGGCCGGCGTGGCCGCGGGCGTCAGGGACGGCACCGCGGCTGGCGTTGGCGACGGCACGGGTGCGCCGCACGCGGCCAGCGTGACCACGAGAAGGCCGATCGCGAGGGCCGCTCTTCCATCCACCTGACCTGTTCCCCGCCGCTATGGACGCCCGGGTCGCGTCTGACGTCAGGGTATCCCCGCCGGCGCGGAACGCCCTCGGAGGCTCACGTGGGATGGGCCCGAGCGCTCGGGAACCGGCCGGAGTGTCGCGCACCTCCAGGTTCACGCCAGAGCGGTTCGAGTCGCCGTGATCGAGGGCCGCGCTTCGACGCCGGGCACGCACGCTTGAGGCACCGGCGTCGGAACGGTGCTGCCAGCGGGCGCCGGGGCGAGAGGACGGCCACCGATCACGGTGGGCGTGTCCAAGGCCGCGTCGGGGAGCGGCTTCGCGGGAGGCTCAGGCTCCCCGACCGGCGCCGCCCGGCTCAGCGGTGCTGATCACCTCGAGCGTGTTCCTGTCCTGCTGGTTCATCGGTCCTGTTCGTGGCGCTCCCGGTCCTGCCTGGCCTCGTTGGGGACAGGGAGCGCGCCCACCCTCATACTCGCCGCCTTCGCACCGGGGGACGTTCCGGCCATCAGGTTGGCGACACGTGCCCCGAAGGGGGGTGGCATGCCGAAGGTCGTCATCACGCACGCGGTCAAGGACGTCGAGACGTGGCTCGAGGGCAAGGCTGAGCGCGCAGGCAGTCATGACCTCGCCGACGCCTGAGCAGGCCGCCGCCGGGGAGCGGCACGGGGTCATCTCTCCGATCACGGTCCACATCGAGGAGTAGCCGGACCCCCGAAGGGCCGGGCGCCGCGAAGCCAGGGGGCCCTCGCGGCGCCGCCCAGTCTCCCGGCGAAGCCACTCTTCTCATGATTGAGGTGACGACGATGCTTTCCGAGTTCCTGGCGGTCACGACCCTGGTGGTGACGGACCTCGACCTGGCCAAGCGGTTCTACGAGGATCAGCTTGGCCTCACGCTCCTCGATGAGACCCCGGCAGGGTGCCGGTTCGGTGCCGGCAGGGGATCACAGCTCACGATCCGGCGCGGGCAGCCCGCTGCCGGCGGTCAGACGGTGGCGCACTTCGAAGTCGATGACATCGAGGCCGTCGTCCGCGATCTCACCTCGCGGGGGGTCACCTTCGAGGAGTACGAGACGCCGAAGACGGTCAACTTCATCGCCCAGTTCGGTCCGGCGCGAGGTGCCTGGTTCAAGGACCCGGCGGGCAACGTGCTCGGCCTGCGCGAAGGGCCGGTTCCAGCCGCCGGATAGCGCCGCGCACGGCTTCGCGGAACATGTCCCGCACCGGCTCGATCTGACTGTCGGCCATGGTCGGGGCGAGTGGACGTGAACCGCCACGTCCCGCACCGCGGATCGTGCTGCCCTGGACGTGTCGCCGGCGCGCTCCACGCCGTCGCGCACGCCGTCGAGCCGGAGAAGTAGCATCCGGAGGTGCGAGCCCTCAGCCTCGTCGAACCCGGCAGCCCTGATCTCGCCGGCCTTCGTGTCGGCGAGCAGCCCGTCCCGGACCCGGCCCCCGGCGAGTTGCTCCTGAGGGTCGCCGCCTGCGGGGTCTGCCGGACGGACCTGCAGCTCGCGCAGGGGGACCTGGCGCCGCGCACGCTGCCCATCGTGCCGGGCCACCAGGCGGTGGGGCGGGTGGCGGCGGTCGGGCGGAGCGTGACCGACTGGAGCGTGGGCGAGCGGGCAGGGGTTGGCTGGCTGGCGGACGCCTGTGGACGCTGCGCGGCCTGCGCGTCCGGCCGCGAGAACATCTGCCCCGATGCCCGGTTCACGGGCTGGGACCGCGACGGCGGCTACGCCGAGTGGATGACAGTGAAGGCGGACTTCGCGCTGCGTCTGCCGGACGGTCAATCGGACCGTGCCGCGGCGCCCCTGCTGTGCGGCGGCGTGATCGGGTACCGGGCCCTCAAGATCGCCAACGTGCAGCCCGGCAGTCGCCTGGGTCTGTATGGCTTCGGGGCGTCGGCGCTGCTCACCCTCCAGGTCGCTCGATACTGGGGCTGCGACGTCTACGTCACGACCCGGAACCCGGTCGAGCGCGAACGGGCCATCCGCCTCGGTGCTGCCTGGGTCGGCGGCTACGACGACCCGCCGCCGGTCCCGCTTGACGCCGCCATCACCTTCGCGCCGGCCGGCAGCGTGGTCGTCGCCGCGCTCCGGGCCGTCGATCGCGGCGGGACCGTCGCGATCAACGCAATCCATCTCGACCGGATCCCGGACTTCCCGTACGAGCTCCTGTGGGGCGAGCGCGGGCTGCGAAGCGTGGCGAACTACACCCGCAAGGACGCCCGCGAGTTCCTCGATCTCGCGGCCCGCATCCCGATCGAGACCGAGGTCGATCCGTTCCCCCTGGCGGACGGTGTGGCGGCACTCCGCGCGCTCGCGGCCGGCGGCGTGGCCGGCGCGGCCGTCCTGCTCACGGAACGGTCCTGAGGAGCGCCCAGGGCGCTCACCGGATGGGCCCCGCGCAGGCGAGGCCATCACGCTCAAGCGGCCGTGCATGATCGCCTGGGACTGGACTTGCTTCGCCCGCTGGCGGACCACCGGACAGGAGGCGGCGTCCAGGGCCGCACCGGGTGGCGGTCAGGGCCGGACCGGCGAGTGTAGGGGCGCCTCCTTCGGCCTCCGACTCAACCTGGGCACGGGAGCAGGCCCGCCGATTGCTTCGCCTCCAGGATGCGCAGAGCCGCGTCGTCCATCCTGGCTGCCGCCTTCGGATCAGTCGCCGCGCGCGCCTGCAGGGCTGTGACCATCGCCACCGTCGCTGCGGTGGTCTTGGAGACGACCAGGTCGCCGCCCGCGAGGAGGAAGTCGAGCGCCCGCTGGCCCGGTGGCATCGCCGCGACCGCCGTTGTGGCACCCAGGTCGTCGGACATCACCACGCCCCGGAACCCGAGGCTGCCCCGCAGGAGACCGCCGATGACGAGGGGCGAGAAGGCAGCCAGGTGCCCGGGATCGATGCGCGTGTAGGTGGCGAGCGCGACCATGACGAACGGGACGCCGGCCGCGATCGCCGCCTGGAATGAGGCGAGGTATGGATCGTTCGGCGTGGTCGCGGCGTCGACCACGCCGGCCGCGACATCGGTGTTGCCGACGACGCGCCCGAGTCCCGGGAAGTGCTTGGCGGCCGTGGCCACGCCGGCCGCGGTCATACCCGCGACGAACGCGGCGGCGTGGCTCCCGGCGGTGAGCGGATCGTGGGCGTACTCACGCTCGAGGACACCGATCGGCGCGTTGGACGCGTCGGTGCCCGGCGGGACAACGTCGAAGACCGGGGCGAAGTCAAGATTCACGCCCGCGGCCCGGAGCTGCCGGCCCCAGGCGATGGCGTCGGCGGTCAGGGTGCCCAATGGCCGCGCGCCCTGGACCAGAGCGGAGGGGATCGTGGAGAACCCCGGGCCGGCGAGCGCCTGGATGAGCCCGCCCTCCTGGTTCGCCGCCACGAAGAAGCCCACATCGGCCGTCGAGGCTGGGCTCACCTGCGCCTGGACGGCGTCGGCGATGGTCCGGATCGCCGCCACGCCGATCGACGTCTGGGTCGTGAACCAGACGGAGCCGACGTGCTGGTCGCGGATGGCGCCGAGCTCGGCCGGGCCAAGCCGGTCGTCGGCCAGGCCAAGAAGGAAGAGCTGGCCGATCCGCTGGGCGACGCTCATCCGATCCAGGACCCCCCGCGCGCACGAGGTCTGGGCTGTCGGGCCTGGCGAGGGCGTCGAAAGGGACGGCGCGGCGGGCGGCGTGGCGGTCGCGGTCGCGGTCGTGGTCGCGGTCGTGGTCGCGGGTGACCCCACGCCCGCGGTCGGCGCGGAGGCGGACGCGGCGCTCGGGAACGCTGGGCCCGCGCAGGCAGCGATGAGGCCGATCACCGCGAAGAGGAT
>DAITNC010000011.1:19655-28897 GCA_036834865.1 Candidatus Limnocylindrales bacterium
TCGGGAACGCTGGGCCCGCGCAGGCAGCGATGAGGCCGATCACCGCGAAGAGGATCGCTGTCCGATCGCCGAGGCTCCGTCCCCCACGGACGCGCGTGCTCATGGAGCCATTCTGCGCGCGGGAGCAGACAAGACCTGCGAACAGCCGCGGCTTGACCAGGTCGGCCTCAGGCGAAGACCGCTGCCTATCCGCGCCCGGCAGCCTTCCTCGGGCTGGATCCGGACGCGTACCGCACCAGGCCTCACTCTGACGGTTCCTCGTCGGTCGGTTCGCGGTACAGCTTCAGCTCGTAGGTGGAGACGCGGCTTCCAGCGCAGCGGCATACGATGCGGGCGTGGCAATAGCAGTGGCGCCTCGCCCCCGACACCGGAGGTCGGGCGATGACTGATGCGCTCGGCCACATCGTGGCGCTCGGCCGGACAGCCTCGGACCGAGCGCTTCTGGACCGCGCCCTCGGGAAGCTGGACACCGATCATCAGCTCGCATCGAAGATCGCCGCGGAGCCGAACCTCGCCGCGATCATGACCGAGTTCGTGACCCGCCTGATGGACGCCTTCGGCTCGCTGACGGCGATCCGCGGCCAGGCCGTCCTCGACGTCGCCTGTGGGTCGAGCTCCAGCCGGTCACCCGTCACGGGCCGACCGACCCCGGAGTTCGAGCCGTGGATGTGTCGGTTGCTCCTGGAGCTCGGGGCGCACCCGGTCGGGCTCGACATCGGAGACCTTGCCGGCGAGGCGTTCGAGCATCATCGGGTCGACCTGGGAGTCCCGGGCGTCCTCGACTTCCTGCCAACCGGATCGTTCGATGCCATCCATGAGAGCCGACTCTTTGGTTCGCCCGAATTCCGGTCCGCGCACGGGCCCGCCACCGAACGCATTCGTCGCGAGATCCACCGCCAGGAACGCCGCCTCCTGCGGCCCGGCGGGACCCTCATCCACAGCGACGGTCGGCCTGGCTGAGGGCAGTGCGGTCGCCGGTGGGGGACGCGTGGCACCTCCGCGCGTCACGTGTTGGATGATGTGAGCCATGGAGGCTCTCGAGCTGGCCGTCGGCCTGTTGTTCCTGGCGCTCGTGTTCTGGGACGTGTTCCAGACGATCGTCGTCCCGCGACCGACGCCCGGTCGGTTTCGGCTCGGGCGCTATCTCATCCGAGGCGCGTGGCGTGCTGCCCGCGGGACGGTTGGAGCCGAGGTCGGTGCGACGCGTGACCGGCTGCTGGGACTGTTCGCGCCGGCGGCGACGGTCCTCCTGCTCGTGGCCTGGCTGAGCGGGCTCATCCTCGGGTATGGCCTCATCCTCTTCGCGCTGCGCGCCGAGCTGCAACCCGCTCCTCGCGACCTCGGGACGGCCCTCTACTTCGCGGCGAGCTCCATCCTCACGCTTGGGTTCGGGGACATCGTGGCCGTCGGCAGTCTCGCCCGCATCGTCGTCGTGGCCGCCGCCGCGAGCGGCCTCGGCATCGTGGCCCTCGTCGTCACCTTCCTCTTCTCACTGTTCGGCTCCTACCAGCGACGCGAGGTCTCGGTCGTCACGCTCGAAGCCAAGGCCGGCGTCCCGCCGTCCGCGGTCGTGCTGCTCGAGTCCATTGCCCGGATGGACCTCGTGGCGCGATTGCCAGAGCTCTTCGGCGAATGGGAGCGCTGGGCGGCCGAAGTCCTCGACTCCCACGTCGCCTACCCCCTTCTCGGGTTCTTCCGCTCGAGCCACGACAACCTGTCCTGGATCAGTGCCCTGGGGACCGTCCTTGACGCGGCCAGCCTCGTCCTGACCACGATCCGCGACGTCCCGAGAGGCCACGCCGAGCTCGTGAAGCGCGTCGGTTCGCACCTCGTCGAGGACATCAGCAACCTCGGCTTTCGCTCCGGGGGCTCCGTCGGCATCGACCGTCCTGCGTTCGACTCGGTGTATGCGCGACTCCTCGACGCCGGCTACACCCTCATGCCGCCGGAAGAGGCGTGGGAAGCGTTCTCTCTCGCCCGCGCGACCTACGCCCCCGGACTCGAGGCAATGGCCGCCTACTGGGCGGTGCCCTCGCCGTCATGGTTCGGCGGGAGCGACCCGCTTCGATCGCCCACGCACCAAGAACGGGACCCGGCGTAGAGAGCCGGACCTCGCTCGTCAGGGCGACCGTCTGCGTGCCCTGGCCATTGTCGAACGTGCGGGATCGGCATCGCCGCGGTAGTGTCCGACCGTCCGCCATCGCGCCCGACGGCAGAACGGAGCGAGCACGTCAAATGGCATACAGCTTCAGCGTCTCGGATCGCCTTCCCGCAACCCCGCAGGCCGTCTACGACGCCTGGATGACGAGCGACCAGCACGGCGCCATGACCGGGGGCAGCGCGGAGATCGACCCGCGGCCCGGCGGCGCGTTCCGGGCCTGGGACGGCTACATCACCGGCACCACCCTCGAGCTCGAGCCGGGCCGGCGGATCGTCCAGGCGTGGAGGACGTCGGACTTCGCCACGGACGACCCGGACTCGCGCATCGAGGTGCTCCTGGAACCGGTCGAGGAGGGCACCCTGCTCACGCTCCTCCACACGAACATTCCCGAGGGCCAGAGCGGCTACGAGGAGGGGTGGCGGGACAACTACTTCGACCCGATGCGGGCCTTCTTCACGCCGGCTTGATCCTCGGCGATCCCGCGCACGTGCTCGGCAACCTTCATGGATGGCCCGGGCTCCGCCGGAACGTCGCCTGCGGAACTAGCCGGTGAGGCGGTCCATGCCGGCCTGTTCCGCGAGCTGGCGCGTCAGGCTCGCCTGGCCGATGTGTTCCCGGCTGTGCGCCGCGACGAAGACCAGCCAGCCCGCCCCCGTCGCAGTCCGATTCGGCCGCTCGATGGTGGCCGCCAGGCGGTCGCTCGCGACGAGGGCCAGGTGGCCGTCCACGTCGCGCTCGGCAGCGTCGATCTGGGCGACCAGCTCGTCGCTCGTCAACCCTTCGACGCGGAACGCAGCTTCCCGGTCACGGGGCAATGCGCGCTCGGCGACGACTCCGGTGAGGTGGCGCTCCGCGTCGAGGGCGTGGACGACAAGCGCCGCGATCGAGTTCGTTTCGTGGCCCGGCTTCCAGTCGAGCACCGACACGGGCAGTCCCGCCACGAGATCACGCATGGCGGCATGGCCCAGGTGCAGGACCGATGAGACGTCGGCCGTCAGGTGGGAGTCGGGCATCTGGCACCTACCTCGTGTTGCGGGCGGTCGGGCTCGGTGTGCGCAGCAGCCGAGCTCGACTCCTCGGATCTTGGCTTCGAGCGCGTCAAGGGCGGCACTGACCTGGGGCTAGCCCTTCGGCTCCTCGTGACCGCCGAACCCGAGGCGCATCGCCGAGAGGACCCGGCCGGCGAAGTCCGCCTCGCCCCGCGACGTGAAGCGCTCGTAGAGCGCCGTGGTTAGGACCGGCGTGGGTGCGCCGACGTCGATCGCGGCGATGCTGGTCCAGCGGCCTTCGCCCGAGTCGGAGACGCGGCCCTCGAAGTCCGCGAGATCGCCGCTGCGCAGGAACGCCTGGGCGGCCAGGTCGAGCAGCCAGGAGGCGACCACGCTGCCGCGCCGCCAGACCTCGGTCACCGCCGCGATGTCGAGCTGGTACTGGTACAAGTCCGGGTCGCGCAGGGGCGTGACCTCTGCGCTCACCTCGCGCTCCTGCCGGCCCGCGCCGGCGTGCTTGAGGACGTTCAGGCCCTCCGCGTAGGCGGCCATCAGCCCGTATTCGATGCCGTTGTGGACCATCTTCACGAAGTGACCGGCTCCGCTCGGGCCGCAGTGCAGGTAGCCGTTCTCGGCGGAGTCCGGATCGCCGGTCCGGCCCGGCGTCCGGGGCGCGGCATCCACGCCGGGCGCCAGGGCGCGGAAGACCGGGTCGAGGCGGCGCACCGCGCCCGCCGGTCCGCCGATCATCAGGCAGTAGCCCCGCTCGAGGCCGGCCACGCCGCCGCTCGTCCCGCAGTCGAGGTAATGGATCCCGGCCTTGGTGAGCGCTCCGGAGCGGCGGATGTCGTCCACGTAGTAGGAGTTGCCGCCGTCGACGATCACGTCGTCGCGGGAGAGCAACGGCACGAGCTCGTCGAGCGTGGCATCCACTGCCGCGGCCGGCACCATCAGCCACAGCACCCTCGGTGAGGCGAGCTGTCCAACCAGGTCCTTGAGCGAGGTGGCCCCGGCTGAGAGCGCCTCATCGGCAAGCAGCCCGTCCACCGTCTCGGCGTGACGGGCATACCCGACCACCGTGTGGCCCGCTCGCAGCCAGCGGCGCGACATGTTGGCGCCCATCCGGCCAAGTCCGACCAATCCGATCTGCATCGTCTTCCCTTTCAAGCCACCGAGGTCGTGGACCCGGCCCACCGGCGACGCACCTGCCCGTGTCCAGAGTAGCGCCGGAAGCTATCCGAGCATGTCGAACCCGAGCGCGAGAGAGCGGTCGCTCCGGTCCTTGGTGCCACGGCGCCCGAGACGTGCCGCCCGCAGCGTGGCACCATTGCGGCGGGCGCTCGTGCCGGAGATGCGCGCTCGAGGTGGGAGGAAACCATGCCGCTGGATCGCCGTGCGCTCGCATTCTCGCTCTCGCTGACGATGCTCGCCGCCGCCTGCGGCGGAGCCGCCGCAACCGCGACGCCCGGGAGCGCCGCCGCGTCGGAGGCAGCGGCCTCGCAGTCCGCCGCGTCCGGGGCGCCGGCTTCGCAGGAGCCCGCTGCAAGCGGCGCCGGGTCGGGCGTGGGACTCCCCGGCCTGCCGGGCTCGGCCCCTGACCTCGAGGCAATGCTTCCGTCGACCGTGAACGGCGTCTCCTTCACGAAGACCAGCTTCGGTGGCGGCGCGCTGCCGGCGACGATCCCGGTCGGGTCCGACGCGCTCGGCGCGTTCCTGCAGGCCAACGGGAAGACGCTTGCCGACGTCTCCATGGCGATGGCGACCTCGACCGACCCCTCGAAGGCCGGGAGCTTCGTCATGGCCTTCCAGGTGAACGGCGTCGATGGGACGAAGCTCGCCCAGGTCCTGGCCGGCACCTCGACCAGTGACCTGCAGACGACCACGGTCGGCGGCAAGCAGGTCCAGGAGGCGGGCGCGGCGGGGATGGGGTTCGCGATCTACGTCAAGGGCGACGTCGTCTTCTACATCCTCTCGATCGGCGACGCCTCCCTGACCGAAGGGATCCTGGCCGCGCTGCCCTGACCGCGCCGGGCGCCCGAACCGGAGCGCGGGTGATCGCGCCGAGGCGGCACGAGCAGGTGGCACCGTCGGTGGCCGGGCGATGAGCGAGGATTTCGACGTCCTGCCGGCGCTCGCCGGCGTCGACATCCCGTACCGCGTCGTCCGGACCGGGCCGGCCGGGAGCGCGGAGGAGAGCGCCGCGCTGCAGGGGATCGAGCTCGCGTCGCTGCTGCGGACGATCGTCGTCCGGCGCGGCGAGGGCGACTACGTCTTCGTCCTCGTGCCGGCCGGCAGGCGCTTCGACTGGCCGAAGCTCCGCGCCCATCTGGGCGTGCGCCAGCTCTCGCTCCCGGACGCCGACGAGGCCCGGGCCGCCACCGGGTACGAGCGCTACACCATCACCCCGTTCGGCGCGACCCACGCCTGGCCGGTCATCGCGGACGCCACGATCGCCGAGCGCTCGGTCGTCGCAATCGGCGGCGGGGCGCGGGGCGTCAACGTGCACGTTGCCCCGGCCGACCTCATCCGCCACCTGGACGCCGCCCTCGTGGACGTGAGCGCGCCCGAAGAACGGCAGCCGCAGGGCTGACCGGCGGAGGACCGTTCAGGCCGTGCGTCCACGCCGCGACGTGCCGGCCACTGTCACCGGCGAGCGGCGCGGGCCGGCGATCCACAAGGCCACCGACCAGAGCCCCAGGGCGGCGAGGATGACCGGGATCAGGGGAAGGTACGAGCCGGTCGTGTCGAACGCGATCGCGCCCGCGTACACGGCCAGCGTCCCGCCGACCGGGTATGCCACTCCCAGCAGCCCGAAGATGGACCCGAAGCTGGTCCCGCCGAAGACGTCGCCGAACGCAGCCGAGCGGACGGCGATCGTCGCGCCGGTCCCGATGCCGTGGAAGATCACTCCGGCGATCGCCAGTCCCGGCGCGGAGGCGACCAGCCCGAGCGCCGCCACGACACCGCCGGCCACCGCGGCGGCGGCAAAGACGCCCACGATCCGGCGGCCGATGCGATCGGACAGTCCGCCCCCGACGATCTGGCCGCCGACATACGCTAGGGACTGGAGCCCCAGCGCCGCGGCGGCCCACTCCGCTCCGAGGCCGCTGTTGACAGCGCTCGGGATGAAGGCCTGGAGGAGGCCCTCGTCGAAGACGCCGATCGCCGCGGCGCCGGCGAACAGGACCCAGAACCGCCGCGTGTGCACGACCCGGCGCACGCTGTGCGCGTGCTCGCCGCTGCCGATCGGCGGAACCTCGTGGGCGGCGGAGACGGCGCCGGGGGCCGACGTCTCGTGGAGGCCCGACGCGCGGGCCGCGAGACCTGCCTCCGTTGCGCGCGTGCCGGGCAGGCCGGAGCCCGGCCGCTCGCCGGCTGGGCCCGGCCGGGAGCGGCGTCGTGCCGGCACGATGATCGCCGGTCCGCTGGTCATCAGCCAGACGAACGCGACGCCCACCAGGCAGGTCGCCAGGAAGAGGAGCGACGACGACCGCCAGCCGGCGGTCTGGATGAGGCCGCCGGCGATCGGCAGCGCGATCGCGACCCCGATCCCGGGGCCCGCGTAGGCGATCCCCAGCGCGAGGCCGGACATGCCGGCATACCGGCGGGCGATGGCGGTCGAGGTCCCGATGAACGAGAGCTGCAGCCCCAGCGCCATGAAGACCGCGTAGGCCAGGATCACGAGCGAGATGTCGCGCGCGAGGTAGACCGTCAGCCAGCCCGCGGCCAGGAGGACCATCGACGCGGTCAGGAGGTCGCGATCGGCCCACTCGTCGTACGCCCGTCCGAGCAGCGGGCTCGCCACCGCCGTGACGACGAGGAACATGGTCCAGGGCGTGACGGCAAGCGTCCGGCTGATCCCGAACTCGCTCGCGAGCGCGACCGAGATCGCCGGGAACGTGTACAGGCCACCGTACGCGATGGCACCGACGGCAAACGCGCCGATGAGGGGCAGCGAGAGGCGGGTCGCGCGTCGCGCGATCGGGAGGGCCACGCCCGGAATCCTACGGGACGTCGCGTCTCGCGGGACAGCCGCCCGGGTGCGGGGATTCCGGTGCGGCACGTTCGACGTAACGGCGGGCCGCCCGGGGCAGACAATCTTGTCGATGAGCAGCGACACGACGCCGATGCCGCCCCTCACGGGCGCGCCCGCCACGCCGGATCCCGACACGTGCGCGGGCGTCGTCGAGATGGTCACCGAGTACCTGGAGGGCGCACTCGACGACAGCAGCCGGGCCCGGTTCGAGGCGCACCTTGCCGGGTGCGACGAGTGCGCCACCTACCTGGACCAGATGCGGGCGACGATCGCGGCAGCCGGCCACGTGGATGTCGATCGCGTCGCACCCGCCGTGCTTCTGCGCCTGGTGGCCGCGTTCCGGTCCATCTACGCCGGCGGCTCGCTCCCGAACGATGTCGAGAGCGAGCAGGGCGAGCACGCGGAAGACTGGAAGCCCGGCACGTTTGCCGAAGGGAAGCGTCTCGGCTGATCATTGCCCGGGGGGAGCGGCCCGCGCTCGCAGGAGCGCGGGCCGCTTGATTCCGGGGCGGGGTACCGTTCGCGCCGGAGGCGGCGAATGGTCGGGTTCTTCGACAACGCATACCGCGACGGCGGGAGGCCGACCTGGGACATCGGGCGGCCGCAGGGCGCGCTGGTCCGGCTCGCCGGCAGCGGCCTGATCGTCGGATCCGTGCTGGACGCCGGGTGCGGGACGGGCGAGAACGCGCTCTACCTGGCGGCCCGGGGGCATCGCGTGCTCGGCGTGGACGTCGCGGCTGCGGCGATCGAACGGGCGGCAGGCAAGGCGGCGGACCGCGGCCTCCCGGCCGAGTTCCTGCTCGCCGACGCGCTGGACCTCGCGGCGCTCGACCGTACGTTCGACACGGTCCTCGACGTCGGGCTTTTCCACACCCTCGACGATGCCGAACGTTTGCGCTACGCGGCCAGCCTCGGCACGGTGCTCGGGCCCGGAGGCCGGGCGTTCGTCCTCTGCTGGAGCGACCGGAACCCGTTCGGGCGCGGGCCTCGACGGATCTCGCCCGGGGAGATTCGCGAGACGTTCCTCGACGGCTGGCGCGTGGAGGCCATCGACCCCGAATGGCTCGAGACGCGCCTTCCGGACGGACGGATCCACGCCTGGCTCGCGCGGATCGTCCGCACCGCGACCGGGACGTGACGCGGCGCGGCGCATGATCGGCCGGGCCGTCGGTCGGCGTCCGGGGCCCGCCGTGGCGCGCTCGCGGCAGGCCGGGTATGCTCGCGCCGTGAGCCACCGCGTGTCGCAGATCGGACTCCGCTGCTCCTGTCCCCGGCGGGTGCCGGTGCAGGGTGCGCGCGCGGTCGACTGCTGACCGCCGGACCCACCTCCACCGGGGCTCGCGACTCCTCCTCCCGACGAGCGGCGCCTGCCGTCGCTCTCACGCCCGCGTTCCCCCGAGGTCCCCATCCGTGTCCAGCGCCCGTACCCCATGAGCCAACCGCACGATCGCGTCCATGCCTTCGCCGCGCTCCTCGCCGAGGAGCGCCTGGCGGGTGACCGGGGATTCCCGCTCAAGCGCGACGTCGCCGTCTTCGTCGATGAGCTGCTGGGGATCCTCTTCGGACAGCTCTCCGAGGGAGCCGCCGGCACCGCCGACGAGCTGCAGGCCCGGCTCGCGCTGGCCGAGCGCGACCTTCGTCATCTCGTGGCGCCGCTCGCGGAGCCGGGCGACGCCGACCGGATCGTGGACGCGTTCGCCGCCGCGCTGCCCGCCATCCACGACCGCCTGGAGCAGGACGCCAGGGCGATCACGGAGGGCGACCCCGCCGCCGAAAGCCTCGACGAGGTGATCGCGGCGTACCCGGGCTTCCTCGCGATCGCCATCCACCGGATCGCCCACGAGCTGTGCGGCCTGGGGGTCCGCATCCTGCCCCGGCTCCTCGCGGAGGTGGCCCACACCCGGACCGGCATCGACATCCACCCCGGGGCCACGATCGGACGGTCGTTCTGCATCGATCACGGGACCGGGATCGTGATCGGGGAGACGGCCGTCATCGGCAACGACGTCAAGCTCTACCAGGGCGTCACGCTGGGTGCGCTGTCCGTCGCGAAGAG
>DAITNC010000012.1:0-27749 GCA_036834865.1 Candidatus Limnocylindrales bacterium
CCGGCCGCGGAGCTGCCGCGCCCCAGCGCTCCCGGAGGGAGGCGAGGACGGCGGCTCGGTCGGGATGGTGGTCCATCGGACGGCCAACGATAGAACATCTGTTCGATGTTGGGAAGGGCCATGTGGCGTGCCGTGACGTCCCGGCCGGCCCGGCTGCCGGCTCTGGGGGCCGTGCTACACTCTCGCCCGGCGATCGCCCCCTGAGCGCGTGCGATCGGCCTCGCGTGGGGATGTAGCTCAGCTGGAAGAGCACCGCGTTCGCATCGCGGGGGTCAGGGGTTCGAGTCCCCTCATCTCCACCACTCCCACGCCACCCACCGCCTGAAACTGGTCTCGGCCCGGATGAACACGCCGTCAACCAACGCTCCCCGTCGCCGGCGCCGCGTCGGACTCGCGCTCCTGGCCACGGCGACCGTTGCTGCGCTGCTCCTCGCAACCTACCTCGGCGCCGGGACGTCTCGCCCGGGGACATCGCCCGGCAGATCGGCGGGCGCCTCGGGCAGCACGACGCCCGCAGGCGGGCCGTTGCCGATCTCGACCGGTGGCGTGGTCCAACCGTCGACCCTCCCGGGGCAGACGCTGGCCCCGGGGCAGTCCCCCACCATCGCGGCGGACACTGTCCCGCTCACACGCCCGATGTTCGAGTTCACGGGCTCCCGGCCCTGGCAGATCCAGGCGTTGCCATCGCCCTCGACGGCCCTGGAGGGCTACGCCTCGCGACCCTCGTACCTGCCGGGCGACACCCTCCGCCTCGCCGTCTCCACGACCGCCCCGACCTACGACCTCACGATCTGGCGTGTCTCCGGCGCGGCACCCGTCGACAGCCCCTTCGTCCGCGTTGCGTCCGCCGGGAACCTGCCCGGCCGGATCCAGCCGGCACCGACGGTCGACCCGACGACGAGGATGGTCGCCGCCCGATGGCCGCTCACGTACTCCTTCCCCATCCCATCCTGGTGGCAGTCCGGGGTGTACCTGGTCCGGCTGGACAGCAGCGAGCACGTCCAGGCGTACATCCCGTTCGTCCTCCGCAGCCCCTCGGCCCACGCCGTCCTCGTCGTCTCGAACGCCCTCACGTGGCAGGCATACAACGACTGGGGCGGGTCGAGCGTCTACCAGACCAGCGTCGGTGAGCCGGCGCCGGGCCTGCGCCGGGCGCTCGGGGTCTCGTTCGACCGACCCTACACGAACGAAGACGGCGCGGGCCAGCTCTTCACCTACGAGCTGCCGCTCATCTCGTGGCTCGAACGCCAGGGTCTCGACCTGAGCTTCACGACCGACTACGACCTCTCGCTGGCCCCGGACTCCGCGCCGCTTCCGAGGGTCGTCGTCTTCAACGGCCACAGCGAGTACTGGGGGGTGGCGCTGTACGACTGGCTCGACCGCCACGTCACCGCCGGCGACGTCGGGGTGGCGATGCTCGCCGCGGACAGCGCGTACTGGCCGGTCAGCTTCGGCCCGGGATCGCCGGACGGTCCGCGCGACCTCGTGTGCCTCAAGGACGGCCCCGTCCCCCAGGCGTTGCTGCCTCCCGGCCAGACGCCGGATCCGTCCGAGGCCGCTGCCGCGACGCCGCCTCCCGGCGACATCGAGGAACGGAGCGGGGCCGGCTTCCAGTCCTACGGGCCAGCCGGCCCGTACACGGGCAGCTTCCCGGGCGAACCGCTCTTCGGGGTCCGCTACCGGGGGATCACGTCCGTCCTCGGCCGCTATTCGATCGACCCGGCCGGGGCCGACCCACGGCTCCTCGATGGCACCGGGCTCGCGGCCAACGGTTCGCTCGGGTTCATCGCCGGCGGCGAGGTCGACGGCGTCTATCCGTTTGCCGAGTGGTGGGGACCGCTGGGCGGCGTCTATGACCACCGGCTCGCGACCGCAGGGCAGGTGCCCGGACGTGAGTCGGCGTGGCGGTGGACGGCGGATGCGGTCTGGCGCGAGCTCCCGAGCGGCGGTCGCGTGTTCAGCGCGGGGACGTTCTACTGGGGCTGGGCGCTCGACCCGGCCTGGGGTTCGCAGCACCACGTGCCACCGGGCTTCGGTCGCCTGACGCTCAACATCCTGCACTTCCTGGGAGCCGCCTGACCGACGCGGCGATGCCATGAACCCTGCCTGCCGCGAGGACCGGAGGTCAGGGGATCGGCCCGGGGCGGCGCCGCGCCAGGTCCGCCAGCACCGCCTGCTCGAGACGGTCGGAGAGAGCCGCCGCGAAGGTCGCGGTCAGGTGGCCGGCGTCACGGTAGACGAGGAGATTCCCGAGAACGACCGGACACGGGCTCGAGGGGCAGACCCAGGGCGTGGGGTCGATGAAGCCCACGCCCTCCTGGCTGGCCATGTGCTGCTCCTCCGCCAGCCAGGCCGCGCTGATCGCGCTCTTGACCGGCGTCGCGCACGCGAGGACGCTCGTGGGGTGGGCCGAGAGGCAGACCGGTGGATCGACCAGCGAGAGGGGCGTATCCGCCATCATGATCACCCGCCCCGCTGCCGGGATCAGTCGGGCCAGGGTGCGCTGCATCCCGGCCTCCCAGGCGCGGGTCCGTGCGTCGCCGGCAAGCAGGTTGCCGGACCCGTCGACGACGGCGAACCCGCGGGTCCCCGTCACGAGGACGAGGGATGGGCGCAGCTTGACCAGTCGATCGATGGCCAGGGTCCGCCAGTTCGCACAGGCCGCCGAAACGCGGTTGTAGTTCGCGTTCCAGACCGGCATGTCGGCGGGAGAGCAGGCCGACATCGTCAGGCTCAGGAGCCGCCAGCCCTGGTCCTTGGCCAGGCGCTCCACCGCCGGGAACCAGCTGAGGGCGTGGCTGTCGCCGAAAAGCGCGATCGTCGTCGTGGAATTCAGGTTCCCGTAGAGACACGGCGCGGTGGAGGGCGGCTGCTCGGTCTGCGTGTGGCAGCCGTCCAGGTAGGAGGCGGGGTAGTCCCCCTTGGCGTCACCGAGCGAGGGCTGCAGGTCGGCCGGGACGGGTCCGTCCCGGGTCGCCGGCCGCGCGGGCGGACCGCTCGGCGCCGGGGTCGCGGCTCCGGGCGTCGGCGTGCCGGGTGTCGGCGTGCCGGGGGTCGCGGCGGCGAACGGCGTCGGCGCCGGACTCGCGAGGGCGTTCAGGATCGAGTCGAGCCGCTGGGCGTTCGCGATGGGCGTGCCGGCGCTCGCGCTCCCGCGAAGGCTGGCCGCGCTCGAGATATCCACGCTCACGGAGACCAGGGCGACCGCCAGCGTGACGGCGCCTGCCAGGGCGAGGTTGCGACGCGGCAGCGCCCCGATGAACCGGCCCCGCCTGAGCGGATCTTCCACCCACCGATGCGTCGCCGCGGCCAGGGCGACCGCGACGATGACGAGGGCGACGCGTTCCGGCAGGGGCAGCGGGATGCCCGCGGCCACGGCCGGCAGGACGAGGACCGGCCAGTGCCACAGGTACAGGGAATACGAGATCCGCCCGAGGAAGCGCGGGATGGCCGTGCCCAGGAGGCGTGCGGGGCCGGCGGCGGTCACTCGAGCCCCGCTGACGATGACCAGCGCGGCCCCGACGGTCGGCAGGAGGGCCGCGTACCCGGGGAACGGCGTCGTCTCATTCAGCACGGTCCCGGCCAGCACGATCAGAGCGACGCCGACCCAGCCGGCCGCGGCGGCGGCCCGCTCCGGGACGAGGCGGAGCCGCGTCCCGGCGAGCGCGAGGATGCCACCCAGCGCCAGCTCCCAGGCACGCGCGGGCAGCGAGAAGAAGGCCCACGGCTGGGCGGCCGACGTCAGCCAGAGCGCGAACACGAACGAGGTGCCGGCGATGGCGATCAGTGCCACCCCGACGCGGCGCGCGGGCTGGCTCGCACCCCGGGCCACGAGCAGGACGATGATCGGCCAGAAGAGATAGAACTGCTCCTCCACGCCGAGCGACCAGTAGTGGAGGATCGGGGACGGAGCCTGCCCGGCCGCGAAGTAGTCGGTCGCCTGCATCGCGAACCCCATGTTCGAGACGTAGAGGGCGGCCGACGCGGTGTCGGTCGCGACGCCGGGGATCAGCAGGGGCGGCAGCAGGATGATCGAGGCGGCCAGGGTGACGAGCAGGACCAGGAGGGCCGCCGGCAGCAGGCGGCGCGCGCGCCGGGAGTAGAAGGTCGACAGGGAGATGGTTCCGCTGGCCTGCCTCTCGCGCAGCAGGAGCCCGGTGATCAGGAAGCCCGAGATCACGAAGAACACGTCCACGCCCACGAACCCACCGGAGAAGCCGCCGATCGAGGCGTGGAAGAGGACCACGAGGACGACGGCAATGGCGCGAAGGCCCTCGATGTCTCCCCGGCGATCGGCGTGGGCCGGTGGGACCGGCGCGACCGGGCGGGCCATTGGGCCGGGAGGCCGAACCGCCGTCATCCGGCCATCCGGTGCGCGACCGGGGCCGTGTGTGCGACCGGCAGGGCAGGCGGCACGCACGTCGTCAGCGTGCACGTCGGCGGGAGCCCCGGCCAGGCGACCGCGCGTCCGTCCATGCCCGGGATCGTACCGGGATACCGGAAATGGCGCGCCCGTCCGGCCCGGCCACGGCAGGCCCGAACCGTCTCCGTCGCGCCGACGGAGTCTCCCCGGCGTTGGCCCCGGCCTTGACGACATTCATTGCGCGTGCAATCGTCTCGCAACACCCGAAGAGGAATTGCCGCCATGCCCGCCATCGTCGTCGACGACATCACCGTCCTTCCGCGCATCCCCGAGCCCGACCCGATGGTCGCCCGCCAGCGTTCCGTGCGCAGCATCACGAGCGCCCCTCGCGGGTTCGAGGGCGAGGGCTTCCCGGTCCGGCGCGCGTTCGCCGGGGTCGACCTTTCCGAGCTGGACCCGTTCGTGCACCTGGACCAGATGGGCGAGGTGGAGTACGCACCTGGTGAGCCGAAGGGCACACCCTGGCACCCGCACCGCGGCTTCGAGACGGTCACCTACATGATCGACGGGACCTTCGAGCACAGCGACTCGAACGGCGGCGGCGGCGTCATCACGAACGGCGACACGCAGTGGATGACGGCCGGCGCCGGGATCCTCCACATCGAGAAGCCGCCCGAGGCGCTGGTCGTGAGCGGCGGCCTCTTCCATGGCTTCCAGCTCTGGGTGAACCTGCCGCGGGCCCTGAAATGGTCGGCGCCGCGCTACCAGGACCTCCGGGCCCGGGAGGTCGCGCTGGTCTCGTCGAGCGACGGCGGCGCGCTGGTGCGGGTGATCGCCGGCGACGTCGCGGGCCATGCAGGCCCGGGCTCCACGTACTCGCCGATGACCCTCGTCCACGCCACCCTGAGCCCGGGCGCCCGGCTCTCGATCCCGTGGCGCGCCGAGTACAACGCGCTGGCCTATGTCATGGCGGGACACGGCACGGTGGGCGTCGCGGCGAGCCCGGTGCAGACCGGCCAGCTGGCCGTCTTCGGTCCGGGCAGCGCGCTCACCCTCGCCGCCGCCCCTGTCCAGGAGGGCCGGAGCCCGAACCTGGACGTCCTGCTGCTGGGCGGACGACCCATCCGCGAGCCGGTGGCGTGGATGGGCCCGTTCGTCATGAACACCCGCGAAGAGGTGATCCAGGCGTTCGAGGACTACCAGGCCGGGCGGCTCGGCAGCATCCCGGCAATCGTGGCGGTCCACAACACGCCGACGTCCGTGGTGGAGTCAGGCGGGAGCGGCGCGGGTCGCGACGCGTAGCCGGCCCGCGGTCGCCGCTTCGATCGGTGGGCGTGGTAGCCGCCCGGGAGCGCGTTCGCGGCAGTCCCGCGGTCAGTCGTCGGCGCGGAGCGCCTCGTGTAGCTCGGCGGCATGGGTCCGAAGCCAGCGCCGCCGCGCCACGTGGTCCGGCATCCGGCCCGCGACCAGCGCCCAGAAGGTCGGGCCGTGGCCGAAGACGCGGAGGTGCGCCAGCTCGTGGACGGCCACCGTCTCGAGGACCGGGGGCGGCGCCAGCACCAGCCGCCACGAGAACGAGAGGCGGCCCGCCCGTGAGGCGCTCCCCCACCGGCTCCGCGTGTCGCGAACGGTGACGCGCGCGGGCGTCACGCCCAGGGCCGGTGCGTGGCGCGCGATCGCGGCCTCGAGCGCGTCCCTCGCGCGGACCCGCAGCCACGCTTCGAGAACGGCCCGGAGCTGGCGCCGCTCGGCGGCCGCGAGCGTGACGACCAGCTGGTCCTCGTCGTCCCCGCCGACCCGCTCGACGCGCGAGCGGCGGCTGCCGGGCGCGCCGGGGACGACGCGCACCCGGTGTGGCTCGCCCCGGTAGCGGAGCAGCGTGCCTTCGCGGACCGGGCCGGCGGCTGCGAGGGCCGCGGCTGCTGCCGCATGGCGCGCCACGTGCCGCCGCAGCCAGGCCTCGCGCTCCGCGAGGAACGGCTCCACCAGCGCTCGCGCCCGGCCTTCCGAGGTCCGGACGCCGGGGACCGTGGCGATCACGCCGCGGCGCGGATCGATCGTCACGCGGAGGCGCACCGCCCGCGAGGATCGCCGGAGCGTGTAGTCGAGGTCGCCGCCGCGCAGCCGTGCGCGGGCGGATGTCTCGATCGCGGTGTGGCGGCGGTCCGGCGGGCGGGGTGCCATCCGGGGATCGTGCCACAGGCGGGGCGTGGGCAGCGGCGGCGTGGGCAGCGCGTGACCGTGCCCCGGCAGCTGGCAGCTCCGGGTCGCCCACCGCGGCGGGGGCGTGCTCGGCTCGCCGCACCGTGCTCCCCTGCTATACTCCGCCTCCGGACGAATGGGGCTATAGCTCAGCTGGAAGAGCGTCTGAATGGCATTCAGAAGGTCCGGGGTTCGAACCCCCGTAGCTCCACCAGCCCCCTGACCAGCGCCGCAGAGACGACCCCCGCGCCCGTGTGGCTGGGGGTCGTTTCGCATACCGAGGCCATGCCGTGACCACCGAACGGACCCGGATCGAACGCTACGACCCCTCGACCGTCGAGCCGCGCTGGCAGGCGCGCTGGGCCGAGCTGGGCCTCTACCGGACCGACCTTCACGACACGACCCGGCCGCCGTACTACCTCCTGACGATGTACGACTACCCTTCGGGCGACCTGCACGTCGGGCACTGGTACGTGAAGACCCCGACCGACGCCCTGGCCCGCTACCACCGGATGCACGGCGACAACGTCTTCTTCCCGGTCGGCTTCGACGCCTTCGGGCTGCCGGCCGAGAACGCCGCGATCAAGAACAGGATCCACCCGGCGGAGTGGACCTACCGGAACATCGAGAACATGCGCCGCCAGCTGCGGAGCATGGGTGCCAGCTTCGACTGGGATTCCGAGGTCGTGACCTGCGACGCGGACTACTACCGCTGGAACCAGTGGCTCTTCCTGCGCTTCCTGGAGGCCGGCCTGGCGTACCGGACGACGTCGCCCGTCGACTGGTGCCCCAACGACGGCACGCTGGCGCGCGAGCAGGTCGAGGGCGTCGACCGGCGCTGCTGGCGCTGCGGCGCGAAGGTCGAGAAGCGCGACCTTGCCCAGTGGTTCCTGCGCATCACGAAGTACGCCGACGAGCTCCTGGAGTTCGCGGGCCTCGACTGGCCCGAACCGATCCGGATCATGCAGACGAACTGGATCGGCCGGTCGGAGGGCGCCGAGGTCGTCTTCACCACCGCGCCCGACGACCACCAGCCGGGCGGCGACGAGCTGCGCGTCTTCACGACCCGGCCCGACACGCTCTTCGGCGCGACCTTCATGGTCCTGGCGCCCGAGCACCCGCTCGTGGACCGCCTCACCCATCCGGAGCGGCGCGCGGAGGTCGACGCATACGTCGCCCGGTCCCGGGCCGAGACGGAGATCGAGCGCCTGGCCACCGACCGCGAGAAGACCGGCGTCCCGCTTGGCGCGGACGCGGTCAACCCGGTCAACGGTGCGCGGATCCCGATCTGGATCGCGGACTACGTGCTGGCCGGCTACGGGACCGGCGCGATCATGGCCGTTCCCGCCCACGACGCGCGCGACTTCGCGTTCGCCGGCAAGTTCGGGCTGCCGATCGTGGAGGTGATCCGCCCGGAAGCGGCGGGTGGGCCCGGCGGCGAGCTCCGCGGCGCCTACGTCAGCAAGGCCGCCACCGACGTCCTCGTCAACTCCGCCCGGTTCGACGGCCTGCCGGCCCCGGAGGCGTTCCGGGCGATCGTCGAGTCACTGAAGTCGGAGGGGAAGGCCGAGTTCGCCGTCACCTACCGGATCCGCGACTGGCTGGTCAGCCGGCAGCGCTACTGGGGAACGCCGATCCCGGTGGTCTACTGCCCGACGGACGGGATCGTGCCCGTTCCGGACGCCGACCTGCCCGTCCGCCTGCCCGAGACCGTCGACTACCAGGGCAGCGGCGACAACCCGCTGCGCCGGGATGCCGCCTTTCTGAACACGCCGTGCCCTCGCTGCGGTGGCCCGGCCCAGCGCGAGACGGACACGATGGACACCTTCATGGACTCGTCGTGGTACTGGTTCCGCTACCTCTCGCCGCACTTCGAGGGCGGGCCCGTGGATCGCGCCCTGGTGGATCGCTGGACGCCCGTGAGCCAGTACACGGGCGGCGCCGAGCACGCGGTCATGCACCTGCTCTACAGCCGCTTCTTCACGAAGGCGATGGCCGACTGCGGCCTGCTGACCGAGCGCGAGCCGTTCCGGCGCCTCTTCAACCAGGGCCAGGTGCTGGGCGCCGACGGCGAGCGGATGAGCAAGTCGCGCGGCAACGTCCAGGACCCCGACGAGCTCGTCGCGCAGTACGGCGCCGACACCGTCCGGCTGTTCCTCATGTTCATGGGACCGTGGGACCAGGGCGGACCGTGGAGCCCGTCCGGGATCGGCGGCGTTGCCCGGTTCATCGGGCGGGCATGGACCCTGGCGTTGGACCCGCATGGGACGGAGCCCGGAGATCCGACCTCCGGCTCGCTGCCGGCCGGGGAGGTCGCGGCCACGGCCGAGCGCGCGATCCGCGGGGCGGCGCACCGCACGCTCGCCGCCGTCACGGCCGACTACGAAGCGTTCCGCTTCAACACGCTGGTCGCGAAGCTGATGGAGCTGGCCAACTTCCTGTTCCGCTACCGGGGAACGGAGGTCGCGGGCAGCGCGGCCTGGGACGAGGCGATCGCGCTCTTCCTGCTCATGCTGGCGCCGGCCGCGCCCCACGTGGCCGAGGAGCTCTGGGCGCGCCTGCTCGCCGCGCGAAGAGAGGCGTGGCGATCGATCCACGCCGAGCGCTGGCCGGCCTTGGACGCGGCCGCGGCGGCGGTCGAGACACGCGAGCTGCCCATCTCGGTCAACGGCAAGGTCCGCGACCGGGTGGAGATCGCGGTGGGCCTCGCCGAAGCCGAGGTCGAGGCGCTCGTCCTCGCCCGCCCGAAGGTCGTTGCCGCCCTGGCGGGCAGGACACCGGACCGCGTCGTCCACGCCGGCGGCGGCCGCCTCGTGAACATCGTCGTCCGGGGGTAGGCCCCGGGCCGGCCGGCCGCCGGCGAGCCGGGCTTCCTAGAGCTGCAGCTCCGCCCGGACGACGTCGTCGGTCGACCCGGCCGTGATCGTGAAGCCGAGCCGCTCGGCGGCCTTCCGCATCCCGGCGTTCTCCGCCCGCATCTGGGCCCCGATGACGGCCACTCCCTCGGCGCGCGCGATCTCCACCAGCCGCCGGAGGAGCTCTGTCCCGATGCCCCGGCCCTGCCACGCGTCCGTGACGAGGATGGCGAACTCCGCGTCCTCCGTCCCGAAGACGCGGCTCAGGCGGCCGATGCCGACGATCGCCGGCTGGCCGGTGGCGGGGTCGTCGCGCTCGGCGACCAGGGCCATCTCGCGGTGGTAGTCGACGAAGCAGATCCGGATGAGCCGCTCGTGGGCCGTCCGCTCGTCGAGGCCCAGGTGGGCGAGATAGCGCTGGAAGACCGTCTCCTCGGACAGAGTCCGGTGAAACTCGACGACGAGCGGCTCGTCCTCCGGCCGGATGGGCCGGACCCGCAGCACCTCGCCGTTCTTGCACGTGCACGTGCCCGCGTACTTGCGCGGGTACGGGCGGATGGCGAGCCTCGGCAGCTGGTCCACCGTGACGGACTGGTCGTGGAGGACGACCCGTGCGTCGAGCGCGATCAGCCGTTCCGGCGAGGCAAGGAGCGGGTTGATGTCGATCTCGCTGATCCAGCGCTGCTCCACGACGAGCTGGCTGAACCGGACCAGCAGCTGCTCCAGCGCCTCGATGTCCACGCCGCGGCGCCCGCGGATGCCGCCGAGCGCCGTGTAGACCTTCGTCTGCTCCATCATCCGCCGGGCAAGCGTCGTGTTGAGCGGAGGCAGCCCAAGCGCGCGATCCTTGAAGAGCTCGACGAGCTGGCCTCCCATCCCGAAGAGGAGCACCGGGCCGAACTGCGGGTCGATCGACGAGCCCAGGATCAGCTCGTAGCCGGTCCAGTTGACCATCGGCTGGACGGTCACGCCCTCGAAGTGCTCGGCGCCCTTCTTCTCGGTGACCGACGCCCGGATGGATTCGTACGCGTGGCGGACGGCCGCCGCGTCCTTCAGGTTCAGCTGGACGCCGCCGACGTCGGTCTTGTGGCTGATCGTGTGCGAATAGAGCTTCACGACCACCGGGTAGCCGATCCGGTCCGCGGCGGCAACCGCCTGGTCCGGCGTCGGCGCGACGACCGTCTCGGTGATCGGGATGCCGTAGGCCGCAAGGAGGTGCTTCGACTCGTCCTCGGTCAGGAGCGTCCGGCCCTCGGCGCGGGCGGCCTCGATGAGGGACCGGGCCCGGGCCCGGTCCACCGGGCGCTCCTCGTCCGAGGGGAGCGTCGGTGTCTCGTAGATCTGGCGCAGGTGGCTCGCGAAGCGCCACGTGTCGTTGAAGATCTTCACGGCTTCGTCCGGGTAGGAGAACGTCGGGATCCCCGCCTCGCGGAGGATCGCGGCGCCCTCGGCGACGTCCGAGCCGCCCATCCAGCTGGCGAGGACCGGCTTGCCCTCGATCCTGGCGAACCGGACCAGCTCCCGCGCCGTGGCGGTCGGGTCCGTCATCGCCTGCGGCGTGAGGATGACCAGGAGCCCGTCGCTCCCCGGATCGCGCGCCGCGATCTCCAGCGCCTTCGCGTACCGCTCCGGGGCGGCGTCGCCGATGATGTCGATGGGGTTGTTGTGGCTCCACGGCCCGGGCAGGAACGCGTTGAGCTCCTCCATCGTGGCCGGCGAGATCTCGCTGAGCGCGCCGCCCCCGGTGATGAGGGCGTCGGTGGCAAGGACACCCGGGCCGCCCGCGTTGGTGAGGATGGTCAGGCGGCGGCCCCTGGGACGCGGCTGCTTGGCGAGGACCTCGGCGGCGTTGAAGAGGTCGGCGATGGCGTCGACACGGAGCACGCCGACGCGCCGGAAGGCGGCGGCGAGAACCTCGTCGGAGCCGGTGAGCGAGCCGGTGTGCGACGCGGCGGCCTTGGCGGCCTCGGCGGTTCGACCAGGCTTGATCACGATGATCGGCTTCGTGAGGGCAACCTCGCGAGCGGCCGACAGGAAGGCGCGCGCGTCCCCGATCGTCTCCATGTAGACGACGATGCTCTGGGTCGCCGGATCGTTGCCAAGGTAGGTGATGACGTCGCCCCAGCCGACGTCGAGCATCGAGCCGAGCGAGACGACCGCGCTGAACCCGACCTTCTCGCGGATGCTCCAGTCCAGGACCGCCGTCAGGAGCGCGCCGCTCTGGCTGACGAACCCGACCGTTCCCGGGGTGGAGATACCGGCCGCGAACGTGGCGTTCAGGCCGGTCGGGGGGCGCATCACGCCCAGGCAGTTCGGCCCCACGATCCGCATGCCGTTGGCCCGGGCCGTCTCGAGGATCTGGCGCTCCAGCTCCGCGCCCTCCGGGCCAACCTCCTTGAACCCGGCGGAGATGATGACCACGGCCTTCACGCCTGCCGCGGCACACTCCTCGACGGTCGCGGGAATGGTCGTGGCCGGCGTCGCGATGACGGCGAGCTCCGGAACCTCGGGCAGCGCCGCGAGGTTCGGGTAGGCGCGGACGCCCAGGATGCTGGTGCGCTTCTGGTTGACGGGGTAGACCGTGCCCCCGAACGGGCTGCTGATCAGGTTCCAGAAGACGGTCCGACCGACGCTCCCCTCCTTCTCCGTGGCCCCGATGACCGCGACGCTGGCCGGCGCGAAGAACGAATCCAGCGGGTTGTGCCCGTAGCCCAGGACGTCACTGGAGCGGTCCCCGATGAGCATCCCGCCGTGCGGGGCCCGATCCGCGGCGCCGGGCGCGCGAGGTTCGGACGCTGGGGCGGGAGTGGCAGACTCGAGCACGGGGCGGCTCCTTGGGACAGTTCGGGCGGCGTTGTGGGTGCGGTTGTTCGGATGTGGCGCGGCCGCGGTCTGTTGATGGTCGTCGGCAAGCGTGCCATGTTTCGTGCGCCGCCCGGCAGGGCCGACCGACCCATGCGGGGAGTGCCTCCCGGCCGCGTTCGGGCGGGCCGCGTCGACCGAGAGACGCGCGGCGCGTCATCCGGCGTGTGGTGGGATCATCGCGGGGTCGCTGGTCTCACATCGTCCGCGGAGGTCCTTCACATGGGCACGGTCAGGCTCGGCGCGCTCTGCTGGAACCAGCACACGGAATGGGCAGCGCTGCTCGACGCCGGCATCCGGGCCGACCGCCTGGGCTACGACACGCTCTGGTGCTGGGACCACCTCTACCCGATCGTGGGCGAGCCTCGCGGGCCGTTCTTCGAGGGCTGGCTGACGAACGCGGCCTGGGCGCAGGCGACCAGCCGGGTGCGGATCGGGCTGATGGTCGGTGCGAACCCGTACCGTGAACCGAGCCTCGTCGCGAAGATGGCCGCCACCCTCGATCACATCAGCAACGGCCGCGCGATCCTCGGCATCGGCGCCGCCTGGTTCCAGGGCGAGGCCGACGACTTCGGCTTCGAGTTCGGGTCGGGCGCGCCGGAGCGGCTCCGTTGGCTCGGCGAGGCGCTCCCCATCATGCGCGGCATGCTCGACGGGACGGAGCCGTCGGCGGCTCCCGGGTCGCGCTACCGTGCCTCGCACGTGCGCAACGATCCGCGTCCCATCCAGCCACATCTCCCGATCTGTGTGGGCGGCGGGGGCGAGAAGGTCACACTCAAGCTGGTCGCGAAGCACGCCGACATGAACAACGTCGGCGGTGGCATCGAGGCGGTCCGGCGCAAGGAGGCGATCCTCCTGGAGCACTGCGCGGCCGTGGGCCGCGACCCGTCCGAGATCGAGCGCACGACCGGCACCGGCGTGGTCGTCATCCGCGACGACCGTGCCGAGGCAGAACGGGTCTTCCGGGCCATGTTCGAACGGAACAGGGTCGCGCGGTCGTGGGAGAACCAGCCCGTCGGGACGCCGGAGGACGTCGCCGAGATGCTGGCACCGTACGTCGAGCTCGGCTACCGTCACTTGGTCGCTGGCTTCCCGGCCGACTACGACGAGGAATCGATGACCCGCTTGGTGACCGAGGTCAAGCCGCTGCTCGAGAAGCCGGCGTGAGCGGGCCGTCAACAGCCGGGCGCGGGATCGCCGCCTGCTCCTGGGGGCCCGGCCGGATCGACCTCTTCCGGGTCGCCGACGACGGGACGCTGCGGCACCGAGCGGAGATCGCCGGGCGCTGGACCGACGAGGAGGACCTCGGCGGTACGTGCGCTTCCGCGCCGGCGGTCGTGACGTGGGCGCCCGACGAGATCGAGGTATTCGCGATCTTCCCGGACGGGGCGCTCTGGGGCCGCTACTGGGACGGCACCAGCTGGCATGCGTGGGAGTCGCTCGGCGGGTCGCTGGAGCCATCGTCCGTGCCGGCTGCCGCATCGTGGGGCCCGGATCGCCTGTCGGTCATCGCCCGTGGCACGGACGGCGCGACGTGGCACCGCTGGTGGGACGGTTCGCGCTGGGTGGCGTGGGAGCGAGTTCCCGCCTGACCATCGCGAGGACCGGTCGCGTGGTCGGCCCCGGAGCGGCTGCCATCCTCCGAGCAGATGTGCAGGGACGACCGCCCCGATAAGTCGCGGATAAGCGGTCGCTGCTAGCCTTCGGATCAACGCCCTGCGCGCCGGTTGTGCCCCCAGCGCGCAGGGCGTTTCGCGATCGAGCGGGGAGTGTCGCGCCTCGCCTGGAGCGCCGAACCTGCCCGCGCCTGCCCGCCGCCGTCGGAACCGGACGGCCGCCACGACCCCGCCGCCGCAGTCCCGCCGGGGAGCTGCACGTGGAACGAGACCTTGCGTGGCGTGTCCTGGAGGTGCCGGAGGATGCCGGGGCGGCCCCAGCATCGCAGGTCGGGCCCCCGGGAGTCCCGCGGCCCGATCGTCGCCGCACCGTCGCTCGTGCGGCTCTCGGGATCGGCGTGCTTCTCGCCGCGGCCGTTGCCGCGGTCCTGGTCGTTGCCGGTCCCCGTGAGGGAACCCTGACCCTCGACGGGAGCCTGGCCGCAACGGGGGCGGCGGCCGGGACGGTCTCCCCGGACGCCGCGCTCGCGGCCGGGCAGGGCCTGGTCGTCGACGTGGCCGGGGCCGTGCTTCATCCGGGCATCTACCACCTCTCGGCCGGGTCGCGGGTGGCCGACGCGATCACCGCGGCCGGGGGATTCGGGCCGCGGGTTGACGCGCTCGCGGCGCAGGCGCTGAACCTCGCAGCACCGCTCGCCGACGGCATCCAGGTGCGCGTGCCGTCGCGCGACGACGCGACCGCGCATGCGACGGGCGCCCCGGGCACGGGCGGCGGTGGATCGGGAAGCGGCGGCGGGTCGGGCGGCTCGGTGGACCTCAACACGGCCACCGCGGCGGAGCTCGACACGCTGCCGGGAATCGGCCCGGTGACGGCCGCCAAGATCATCGCGAGCCGGGAGGGACAAGCGTTCTCCGCGGTTGCCGAGCTGCAGACGCGGAAGCTCGTCGGGGCGTCCACCTTCGCGAAGCTGGCGGGCCTCGTGACGGTTGGCGGGCGGTGACGCGGACGACGGCCCTCGCGCTGGGAGCGATCGCGGCCGCGCTGCTGGCCACGGACGCCCGCCTCATCGTCCTGGTCCCGGTGGCCGCCGGCCTCGCCGCGGTGGCCGCGGTCGGACTGTGGCTGCTGGGCGGGCGGACCACGGCCCGGACCGCCGCCGCGATGGGAATGGGGATCGCGGTCGTGCTGGCCCGGGTGGCCCTGGGAGGGGACCTGTCCGCGGTCCCGGCCGGGCCGATCGGGATGCCGGTCGGTGACGGCCCCTGGGCGGTCCGCGTCGTGTCCACCGCTGCGCCCCTCGATGGCTCGCAGCGATTCGTCGGCGGCCTGGACGAGGGTGCCGGTTTGCGGATCGACATCACGGCCCCCCGTTACCCACCGGTCCGGGTCGGCGATCTCGTCTCGGCCCGGGGGCCGCTCCATGCGCCGCCCGATGGGCCGTATGGCACCTACCTTGAGCGGATCGGCGTGGCCGCGACGCTTGTGACGCGCTCGCTTGAGCCGCTGGCGGCCCCGGCCGACGCGGACCGGGTCGTGCAGGGCATCCGCGCGGCGGCGGGAGATGCCCTGGCGCGCTCACTCCCCGAGCCCGCCGCCGGCCTTGCGGCCGGGATCCTGATCGGGCTGCGGGAGCGAGTCGATCGCCAGCTCGCGGCGGACTTCACGACCACCGGGCTGTCGCACGTGGTGGCCATCTCTGGCTGGAACATCGCCCTGGTCGCGGGGCTGGTGGCGGCACTTCTCGGGACGTGGCCGCGGCGGCGGCGAGCCGGGGCGACCGTTGCGGCGATCGCGGTCTACACGATCCTCGCGGGCGCCTCGCCGTCGGTGCTGCGGGCGGCAGTGATGGCGGGCGTTGCGCTGCTGGCACGCGAAACCGGCCGCCCGGGAACGGCCGCGCGGGCACTCGCGTGGGCCGTCGTGCTCCTCCTCGTGGCAGGCCCCGCGACCGTCGCCGACGCCGGGTTCCAGCTCTCGGCGGCCGCGACCGCGGGGCTCCTGGCCTGGGGCAGCCCGCTCGCGTCCCGCCTCCGGGCAGGGCTGCGCCTCCTGCCGGGGTTCATCGTCGAGGGGCTGGCGGTCTCGCTCGCAGCGCAGGCAGCGACCCTCCCGATCGTCCTCCTCTCGTTCGGCCGGCTCGCCCCGCTGTCACCGGTCCTCAACCTGGTCGTCGTGCCGCTGGTGCCGCTGGCGATGGCCACCGGGACGCTCGCGATGATCGGCGGCCTTCTCGCAGGCGCCGGCGCCCCTGCCCTCGTGGCAACGCTGCTCGGCCTGCCGGGCGCCATCGTCGTCGGCCTGCTCGTCGCGATCGTGCAGACGGCCGCAGATCTCCCGTTCGCTGGCGTCACCCTCGCGCCTCCGGCAGGCGCGGCGCTCGGCGGGGTGGCCGCGGCTTTGCTCGTGGTCGCCGCCGGCCGGCGGCGCATCGCCGGAGTCCTCCGGCCGTGGCTGCCCGGGGTGCGCCGGTGGTCCGGCTCTCCGCGACGACCGGGTCCCCGAGCAGGCGGCCCGGCCGCGGCGCGGCCGGGCCGCACCGGCCGGCCTCCACTGCGCTCGGACCGTGCAGTCCGGACCCTTGCGATCATCCTGGCGCTCGCCGTCGCCACGGTGGCCGTGGCGGCGGCGGCTCGCCCGGACGGCCGCGTCCACGTCGTCGCGCTCGACGTCGGCCAGGGCGACGCGATCCTTGTCGAGACCCCGGGGGGTGGCCGGTTGCTCGTGGACGGCGGACCGGACCCGGATCGGCTCCTCGTGGCCCTCGACGCGAGGATCCCGCCGTGGGACCGCCGGATCGACCTCGTCGTGCTCACGCACCCGCACGAAGACCACGTCGCCGGTCTCCCGCTGCTGGTCGAGCGATACCGGGTCGGACGGCTCGTGGAGCCGGGGATGACGGGTCCCGGTCCCGGCTACGCGGCGCTCCTGGCCGCGCTGGCACGGAGGAGCCTGCGCAGCGAGCTGCTTTCGGCGGGCGACCGGTTCACGCTCGACGACGTCTCGTTCCGCGTGCTCTGGCCGGACCGGACGGCGGTTCCGCGCGCTCCGCCCGACACTGGGACGGGCATCAACAACGTCTCGATCGTCCTCCTCGGCACGTATGGCGGCCAGCGGTTCCTGCTCGCCGGCGATGCGGAGGAGGGCATCGACCCGATCCTGGTCGCGCGCGGGCTCCCCCACGTCGACCTGCTCAAGGTGGCCCATCACGGCAGCCGGACAGCGACGACGGACGCGCTGCTCGGGGCGACGAGCCCGGCCGTGGCGCTCATCTCCGTCGGGGCGAAGAACACGTTCGGCCACCCCGCGCCCGCCACGCTCGCCCGGCTGGCGGCCCACGGCGTCGCGACGTATCGAACGGACCTGTCGGGGACCCTCGACGCGGCGCTGGACGGGCGCCTGCTCACGGTCCGCGTCGCCCGGGGTGGGGACCCGGCAGCCGGCGGCTCGAGGGCGGATGGCCAGGGAGCCCGGCCGTCCGCCCGGCCGTCCGCCGTGACGACCGCCCCGGGTGGGACGCGAACGCCGGGCCCGGCGGAGACCGGCGGCGTGGTCCCGTATGATCGAGCCGATGTCCGTTCCGGGGCGCGTCGACGCCGCCACCCTGCTCCTATCGCTGCGGCCGCCGGCGTGGCATCTCCGCCACGTCCGGGCGGTCGCCGAGGTTGCGGCCTGGCTCGCCTTCCGCGCGGTCGCGGCCGGGCATCCCGTGAACCGTGCGGTCGTGGAGGCCGCGGCCCTCCTGCACGACGTCGACAAGGTCCTCCCGGCCGGCGACCCGGTCCGGGCGCTTCGGCACGGGGCGGGCACCGCGGCATGGTTGACGGCGCGCGGTCACGGGGAGCTCGCGGCCGCGGCTGCCGGACACCCGGTGACGCGCCTCGCCGCAGCAGACACGGACGCGTGGCTCGACCGGGCGTCCGCCGAGGAGATCCTCGTGGCGTACGCCGACAAGCGGGCCGGCCAGCGCCTGGTGTCGATGGCGGGCCGGTTCGCCGACTGGAAGCGCCGCTACCCGGAAAGCGCGGGCTGGCACGGGTGGAGCGGCGCCCAGGCAGCCAATGTGCTGCGTCGCGCCGAGCGCGTGGAGGCGATGGCGTGTGCCCTCGCCGGTGTCCAGCCTGACGCGGTTCGCCGGCTCCCCTGGACCGCTCGTGCGTTCGCTGCGGCACGGGCGGCGGAGTGAGCCCGGCGGAGCGCGCGCCGCTCGGCTACTTCTGGGGCGACGACGGGTATGGCCTGGAAGCCGCCGCCACAGCCCTCGGCCACGACGCGGCGGCCGGCGGCCCGCCCCTCGCGCCGTGGCGCATGTCCGGCGCGACGACCCGGGTGGCCGAGATCGCCGAGCGGGTCGCGACCGCCACGCTCTTCGGCGGCGGGGCGCTCGTCGTGGTCGAGGATCCGTCGCCGCTCCTGCGCGCACGGGCTGACCGCGACGCGCTGACCGCGACGCTCGGCGCGGTCGCGCCCGGCAACGCGCTCGTCTTCCTGGAGCCGAGCGAGGGGTCCGCGCGTCGCGCGAAGAGCCTCGAGGAGCTGGCGTCGGCCGTGGCGGCCATGGGCGGGACGGTTCGCCAGCTGGTGGCGCCGAAGGAGGGCGCGATGGCGCGCTGGATCGCGGAGCGGGCCGTCGAACGGCGGATCGCCATCGAGCCTGCCGCGGCCGAGCTGCTGGCCCGGCGAGTCGGGGGGTTCGTCCGCGAGGGCGACGTCGACCGGCGCCGACAGGGCCAGCTTGCCGTCGGCGAGCTCGAGAAGCTGGCCCTCTACCGGCTCGATGCCCCGATCCGACGCGAGGACGTGGAGGCGCTCGTCGCGGACGCCATCCCGGGCTCCACCTGGGCGCTGCTCGACGCCGTCGGATCGCGGCGCACCCGCGAGGCGGCGGAACTGCTGGATCGAGTCCTGGACGCCTCACCCGAACCGCTCGTGCTCAGCGTCCTCCACCGGCGCGTCCGCGACCTGATCTCGGTCCTCGACGCACAGCTCCGCGGCGAATCGGTCCAGGAGGCGGCGCGGGTGATGAAGCTGAAGGAGTACCCCGCCCGCAAGCTCTGGGAGCAGGCGCACGGCTGGCGCCCGGACGAGCTCGACGCCGCGCTCGACGGCCTGCTGGACCTGGACGCGACGCTCAAGGGCGAGGCGGCGGCCGATGCGCGCCGCCGGCGCCTGGCATTCCTGCTCTGGATCGCGGAGCACGTCGCCCGCTGAGGGAGCTGGCGCCCCGGGCACGCCCGCCAAGTGCGCGCACGCGCGGCGTCAGTCCGCGCTGGACCAGACCTGCTCCTGGAGGACGAGGTCGCTCTCGATCGCGAAGACGCAGCGTCCGTCGCCGAGGTCGAGCAGCTCGATCAGCTCAGGGTCGATGTAGAGCTGGTGGCAATCCTCGCAGAGCCCGCCGGGAATCCCGAAGCAGAGTCGCTCGGTGCGATCAGGCAGCCTGAACGTCGCGTCGAACCGCGACGTCACGAGGCGGCGAGTGCACTCGGGGCAGCGGTCGTGCAGGCTGGCCATTGGATGATCGAACCTCGGACCTGGCGGCAGAGCGCATGTGCGGCTGCCTTCCCGGCCATTCTGCGATCGCCGGATCGCCACCGACATGGCCCGCAGGTACCGTCCCCGGGGGTACCTCGTCTGCACTCGCGCGGGTACCCAAGGGGGATGGCCGTGCCCGTCACTGGACGGAGATGACCGTCCTGGCGTCCGCCCAGAGCTTCTCGAGGGCGTAGAACTCGCGCTCAGGCGGCGCGAACACGTGGACGATCACGGCGCCCGCATCGATGAGGACCCAGTGCGAGGCCGGCTCGCCCTCGCGGCCGATGATCGGCAGGCCCTCGTGCTTCAGGCCCTCGACGACCGCGTCCGCGATCGCGTCGAGCTGGCGTTCGGAGCCACCGGAGCAGATCACGAGGTAGTCAGCGACGGTGGTGAACGGCGCGATCTCGAGGAGCACGATGTCGGCGGCCTTCTTGTCCTCGGCCAGCTCCACCACGCGACGAGCCACCTCGAGCGGCGGGCGCTCGCTGGCCGGCGGCGGCGTCGTGCGCGCGGGCAGGCCGGGGCGGTGCGCTGCCGGTGCCGGTGCCCTGGCGGGCGCGGGGACCTCAGCGTCGGCGTCGTCCTGGAGCGTGGTGTCGGGATCGCGGGGCTTGGTGGCCATCGGCCTCCTCTAGGGTTCGGGTGACGCCGGGGCGGCGGTGGGCTCGTAGAGAGCGTACTCCCTGATCGCCGCCGCGACCGCGTCGGGGACCAGGTAGCGGATGGATCGGCCGGCCGCCACTCGAGCCCGGATCAGGCTGCCCGAGATCGCGAGGCGCGGGCCGGCCAGGAAGACCGCCCGGTCGCCCTGCCCGGGGAAGTCGGCGGCGAAGCGCGCCGCGGCCGCGGCCAGATCCTCGCCATCCCCGGCCCGCGGCACGACCGCCAGGCGAGCCAGCGACAGGACCCGCTCCGGGTCGCGCCACGTGGGCAGGCCGGCAAGCGCCTCCGCGGAGAGGATGAACCAGAGGTCGGGGTCGCGGCCGCCGGCGCGCTCGGCGCCCGCGATCGCGGCCAGGGTCTCGGCGGTATAAGTCGGGCCCGGCCGGTCGATCTCGATGCGGCTGGCGGCGAACCCCGGGTTGTCGGCGATGGCGGCTTCCACGATCGCCAGCCTGACGGTGCCGGGCGTCACGCCGGTGCCGGCCTTCTGCCACGGATCGCCGGCCGGCACGAACAGGACGCGAGCGAGACGGAGCGCCTCGCGGACCTCCTCCGCGAGCGCCAGGTGCCCGAGGTGCACCGGGTCGAACGTCCCGCCGAGGATCCCGACGCGGCCGACGGTCGCGATCACCCTGCGCCGCGTTCCCAGGCGTCCGGCCCCCACTCGAACTCAATTGCGCCGATCCGGACGACGTCGCCGGGCTGGATGCCGGCCTTCCGGAGCGCGCCGTCGATCCCCAGGCGGTCAAGCGCGCGCTGGAAGCGCTCGGCCGACTCCTCGACGTCGAAGTTGGTCTGGGCGGCGATCCGCTCGATCCGCTTGCCGCGGACTCGGTGCGCCTCGCCCTCCCGTTCCATCGTGAACCCGTCGCCCGCGGCGTCGAGCCGGTGGACGACCACTCCGAACGGCTCGGGAACGTCGGCCGGGCCTCCACTGTCGGGCAGCAGCTCGCCGATGACGGCCCGCAGGCGGCCGAGGCCGTCGCCGCTGTCGGCGCTCACCGCCAGAACGTTCAGGCCCTCGCTGCGACGGGCGGCCTCGAACGTCGGCCAGGCCTCGCGGGCGGTCTCCAGGTCCATCTTGTTGAAGACCACGACGAGCGGCTTCTCGAGGAGCCGCGGGTCGTGGAGGCGAAGCTCCTCGCGGATGACGTCGTGGTCCCAGCCGGGATCCCGGGCCGCGCCGTCCACCACGTGGACCAGCACCCGGGTGCGCTCGACGTGGCGCAGGAACGCGTGGCCCAGGCCCGCGCCCGACGACGCGCCCTCGATGAGGCCGGGCACGTCCGCGATCGTGGGGCGCCGATCTGCGGCGTCTCCGAGGTCCATGACGCCCAGGTTCGGCTCGAGGGTCGTGAACGGATAGGCCGCGATCTTCGGCCGCGCCGCGGTGAGGGCGCCGAGGAGCGTCGACTTGCCCGCGTTGGGAAGGCCGACCAGGCCCACCTCGGCGATCAATCGAAGCTCGAGACGCAGCTCGCGCTCCTCGCCCGGCTCGCCCTTCTGGGCGTGCTGCGGGGCGCGATGGGTGGAGGTCGCGAAGTGGACGTTCCCCAGGCCACCGCGGCCGCCTGATGCGATCGTGACCACTTGCCCGGTTGCCACCAGGTCGGCGAGCAGGGCGCCTGTTGCCTCGTCGAGGACGCCCGTGCCGGGCGGCACGGCGATCACGAGGTCGCCGCCGGATTTGCCGTGCCGCTTCGCGCCCAGGCCGCGTCCACCGGGCTCCGCGCGGAAGTGGTGCGTGAACCGGAAGTCGCGGAGCGTCGTCAGGCCCGGGTCGACCCGCAGCAGGATGGAACCGCCCCGACCACCGTCGCCGCCGTCCGGGCCGCCCATCGGGACGTGTGCCTCGCGACGAAACGTGGCCGCACCGTCGCCGCCGTCGCCGGCGCGAACCCAGATTGTTACGCGGTCAAGGAACATGGCTGCCGATTGTCGCACGCGTCGCGGCCGGAGCCGGCGACGGGCGTCAGAAGTAGGCCAGCGGGTTGACCCGGACGCCGCCGTCCCAGATCGGGCCGATCCAGACTTCGAAGTGGCAGTGCGGGCCGGTGGCGCTGCCGGTCGCACCGACACGCCCGATGAACGTACCGCGCCCGACCGAGGTCCCGGCGGCGACGGCGACCGACGACATGTGGTTGTAGGTCGTGTAGAGCCCGCTGCCGTGCGAGATCCAGACCTGGTAGCCACCGCCGTTGTCGCGCCAGCCGGCGAACGTCACCACGCCGGCCGCCGCGGCGTCGATCGGCGATCCCCAGTCGGCCGCGATGTCGATGGCGGGATGTCCGTAGCTGAAGTACTGGCTGATGAACCCGGCCGGGACCGGCCAGGCGAACCTGCCACCGCTGTAGTCGCTGAGAGGAGCGACCGTCGCCCCGCCGGAAGAGGTCCGGCTGGTGGCGCGGCTGAGCGTGGGCGCAACGGGCTTCGGCGTCGGGATCGCGGCACCGTGGGCACCGGGGAGGATCAGGACCTGGCCGATGACCAGCGTCGTGTCGGTGAGCTGGTTGGTGGCGACGATCTCCTTGGGATCGACGCCGTGGGCCGCGGCCACCGAGGCAAGGGTGTCGTTCGGGCCGACGGTGACGACGATGCCGTCCACCGGCGGGATCACGAGCTGCTGGCCGACCTTGAGCTGGTCCTTGGCGGTGAGCTTGTTGGCCCACCAGATCGTCATCATCGAGACGCCCGTCCTGCTGGCGATCCCGGTCAGGGTGTCGCCGGAACGGACGGTGTAGGTTCGCAGCTGGGTCCGGCCGTCCACCACCGTCGTGTCGACGACGACCGGCTTGAGGAGCGTGCCATCCTCCAGGAACTGGCCGGCCACGCCCACGCTTGCGGCTGCCCCTGCACCGGTGCTCGCGACGCCTGCACCGGTGCTCGCGACGCCCGGGTCCACGGCCGTCGCGGGATCCGAGGCGACGCCCGTCACGCCCGGGTCGACGCCGACGCCGTTGACGCTGCCGGTCCCGCCAGTCGGTCCGCTGCCGTCGTTCGCGCCGGAGGGCGTGTCGATGGGTCCCACCTGGCCATCGTTGGGGCCGCCGGCACCACCGACGACGAGGCGTGGCGCAGTGCCGATCGACGAGGTGGCGCCGGTCGCCGCGCCGACCAGGCCGGGCGCGGCCGTCAGCGAGGCGACGAGGAGGAAGACCGCGACGAGGATCGGGACCGCACGCTCCGGCGAGGCGAGGCGCAGGAGCTGCAAGAGGCGCACGAGCCGGGAGCTGGGGGGCCGGGCCTGCAGGCGGTCATGCGAGGATGCTGCGCTACCGGAACCCGCGGCCGCGGAGCGGCGCAGCGCGGTGCGGAGCGCTGTGTCGGCGCGGCGGGCGAGCCCGAGGCCGAGTCGACGGTGGTTCTGTTCCCGGGGTTCCGGGTCGGTCGTGTCGCGGCGCAGCCGCGCGATCGCGCGGCGCACGGCGACCGTTGCCTTCAGCAATACGGTCTCCTGATCGACGGGCGGCGGCACGTGTTGGCGGGCGAGACGTCCCGCACGGCACTGCCGTCCGTGGTCGCGGTATGGAGCTTGGGGTTCTCCAGTGCGCGCGGCTGACCCGTCTCCCCCTCTGGACCGGGTATTGACCTGACGGGCGGAACCCTAGCAGACGCGCCGCAAGGCTGCAACGTTCCCGGCGCCCCCGCGCAACGCCGGGACACCTGCCGACGCGGTCGACGGCTACGCGCTGGCCTCGGCGCTCCGCTGGAGGGTCGCGAGGAACTGGGCGTTCGTGTCGGTCTTCGCCAGCCGGTTCAGCAGGAGCTCGATCCCCTCGTTCGTGCCCACCGCGGAGAGCATCCGGCGCATCGTCCAGACCATCCGCAGGGTGGGCTCCTCGAGGAGCAGCTCCTCGCGGCGGGTCCCGGAGCGCTGCACGTCGATGGCGGGGAAGATCCGCTTCTCGGCGAGCTTGCGGTCCAGGATCAGCTCCGAGTTGCCGGTCCCCTTGAACTCCTCGTAGATGACGTCATCCATCCGCGAGCCCGTGTCGACCAGGCAGGTGCCGATGATCGTGAGCGAGCCGCCTTCCTCGATCTTCCGCGCGGCACCGAAGAAGCGCTTCGGCGGATAGAGGGCGATCGGGTCGATGCCGCCGGAGAGCGTGCGCCCGGATGGAGGAAGCGCCAGGTTGTAGGCCCGGGCGAGGCGGGTGATGGAATCCAGCAGGATGACGACGTCCCGGCCCGTCTCCACCTGGCGCTTGGCGATCTCGAGCGCCATCTCCGCAACGTGCGTGTGGTTCTCCGTCGGCTCGTCGAAGGTGGAGGAGATGACCTCGCCCTTGACGGAGCGCCGCATGTCGGTGACCTCCTCCGGTCGCTCGCCGATGAGCGCGACCATGAGGAGGACCTCGGGATAGTTCTCGCTGATCCCGTTGGCGATGTTCTTGAGCAGCATCGTCTTGCCGGCCTTCGGCGGGCTGACGATCAGGGCGCGCTGCCCCTTGCCGATCGGGTTGACGAGGTTCACGAGGCGCTGGGAGAGGTTCTTCGGGTCCGACTCGAGGTTGAGCAGGTCGATCGGGTGGATCGGGGTGAGGTCGCCGAAGTGCGGGCGGCGGCGGGCGGTGTCCGGGTCGACGCCGTTGACCGTGTCGACGCGGAGCAGGCCCCAGTACTTCTCGCCCTCGCGCGGGGCTCGCACCGTGCCGTTGACGCGGTCGCCGATGCGCAACCCGAAGCGGCGGACCTGGCTGGAGCTGACGTACACGTCCTCCGGCCCGGGCATGAGGCCGTGGCGACGGAGGAAGCCGTAGCCCTCGTCGACGACGTCGAGGATGCCCGTGCCGTAGTCCTGCCCGAGGCGTTCCGACTGGCGCTGGAGGATCCGGTCCACCAGGTCGTCGCGGCGGTCGGCGGCGACGGTCTCGACGTCGAACTCCGCGGCCGTGGCGCGGAGCTCGGCCGGGCTCATCTCGCGCAGCTCGGCCGCGCCGATCTCGGGGCTGTCGGCGGTGCCGTTCAGCTCCTCGTAGTCCGGCATGCCGGCGGGGCGCTGGCCCTGTGGGCGCCGTCGCGGACGGCGGTTCCGGATGCGCGGATCGGGAGCGTTGGAGGGCATGGGAGGAAGGTCACCTGAAACGTGCGGTCGCAGACCACGACCGGGGGACTGCACACCGGCGCGGAATCAAGCCGCGGCGGACGGTGCGTGTGGGACCAGTCGAGCATACGCGCGACGGCACGTCCCCGTCAATCGCGATCCGCGATGCCTGCTGCCGGGCCGCGTCAGCCCCTGGCGGCAGCCTCGGCGCGGGCCTTCGCCCAGTCCGCCTTGAACTGCACGATCCCGCTGTCGGTGAGCGGATGGTGGACCATCTGGCGCAGCACCTTGAACGGGACGGTCGCGACGTGGGCTCCGGCGAGCGCCGCGTCGGTCACGTGGCGGGGATGCCGGATGGATGCCGCGAGGACCTCGCTCTCCAGCTCGTGCAGGTTGACGATGTCCGCGAGCTCGCGGATGACGATCATCCCCTCTTCGTTGATGTCGTCGAGGCGTCCCACGAACGGCGAGAGGAGGCTGGCCCCGGCCTTGGCGGCGAGGAGGCCCTGGTTCGCCGAGAAGATCAGCGTGCAGTTCGTCCGGATCCCTTCCTCGGCGAAACGGCTGATGGCCTCCAGGCCGTTCTCGCTCATCGCCACCTTCACCACGATGTTGGGGGCGAGCTTCGCGAAGTGGCGGCCCTCGGCCAGCATCTCCTCCACGTCGTCCGAGATCACCTCGGCGCTCACCGGCCCGGAGGTCAGCTTGCAGATCTCGCGCAGCACGTCGTCGTACGAGCCGCCGACGCGCGCGTACAGGCTGGGGTTCGTGGTCACGCCGTCGATCACGCCCCAGCGGACGGCAGTTCGGATCTCGTCGATGTCGGCGGTGTCGAGGAAGAGCTTCATGCGGGCCTCCGGGCGGTCAGGTTCGTGGATTGTGGAAGGAGCCCACGCGATTGCCGGCCACCGGCGGCTCAGTGTGCTTCTGCTCCCGAGACCGAGCCCGTCCAGTCGGAATCCCCAGCGTCGCCCGTGCCGACCAGCGGCACTGCGGTGCGCCGGGCCCGGAGGACAGGCTCACGGCCGTCGCGCAGGGCGACGGCCGTGGCGACGAAGCCGTCGAAGAGCGGGTGCGGCCGTTCGGGCCGGCTCTTGAACTCCGGGTGGAACTGGCTGGCGACGAACCAGGGATGGTCGCGCAGCTCCACGATCTCGACGAGCCTTCCATCCGGCGACTGGCCGGAAAGGACCATCCCGGCGCCCTCGAGGAGCGCTCGATAGCGGTTGTTCACCTCGAACCGGTGGCGGTGGCGCTCGTACACGACCTCGTCGCCGTAGACCTGGTGCGCCTTCGAGCCGGGCGTCAGGCGAGCCGGGTAGAGCCCGAGGCGCATCGTCCCGCCCTTCTCCTCGAGATCCCGCTGGTCCGGCATGAAGTCGATCACCGGATGCGCGGTGAACATGTCGAACTCGGTGGAGTTCACGTCGTCCGAGCCCGTCACGGCGCGCGCGAACTCGATCACCGCGCACTGCAGCCCGAGGCAGAGGCCGAGATACGGGACCACGTGCTCGCGCGCATACCGGGCAGCGAGGACCTTGCCCTCGATCCCGCGGTGGCCGAAGCCGCCGGGCACAAGGATCGCGGCAGCGCCGGCGAGCGCCTCGTCGACGTTCGCGGCGGACAGCGCCTCGGAGTTGACCCAGCGGAGCTTCACGTCCACGCCGTTCGCCCAGCCCGCGTGCTTGAGCGCCTCGGTCACCGAGAGGTACGCGTCCGGGAGCTCGATGTACTTCCCGACGAGGGCGACCTCCAGCTTGGGCTTCGGGCGCTTGATCAGCTCCACCAGCCGGCGCCAGCGCTCCAGGTCGGGCGGCGCGGCCGAGTCCGCCAGGCCGAGGTCGCGCACGAGGATGTCGCCGAGGCCGGACTCCTCGAACAGGAGCGGCACTTCGTAGATCGTGTCCGCGGTGACGGCCGGGATCACCGCGTCGACGGCAACGTCCGTGAAGAGCGCGATCTTCTCGCGGATCTCCTCGGCGACCGGGTGGTCAGCCCGCAGGACGATCACGTCGGGCTGGATCCCGATGCCGCGGAGCTCCTTGACCGAGTGCTGGGTGGGCTTCGTCTTCGGCTCGCCGGTCGCGGCGAGGACCGGGAGGAGCGTGACGTGGACGTAGAGCACGTGCTGCCGGCCCACGTCCTTGCGCATCTGCCGGATCGCCTCGAGGAATGGGAGGCTCTCGATGTCGCCGACCGTCCCGCCGACCTCGACGACGACGACGTCCGCCCCGCCGTCACGCGAGACGCGGAGGATCCGCTCCTTGATCTCGTTCGTGATGTGCGGGATCACCTGGACGGTGCCGCCCAGGTAGTCGCCGCGGCGCTCCTTGGCGATGACCGCCTGGTAGATCCGGCCGGTGGTCACGTTCGAGAGCTGCGACAGGTTCTCGTCGATGAACCGCTCGTAGTGGCCCAGGTCCAGGTCCGTCTCGGCGCCGTCGTCCGTGACGAAGACCTCGCCGTGCTGGTAGGGCGACATCGTCCCCGGATCCACGTTGATGTACGGGTCCAGCTTGAGGACGGAGACGGAGATCCCGCGCGCCTTGAGGAGGCGACCGATGCTGGCGGCGGTGATGCCCTTCCCGAGGGAGGAGGTGACCCCTCC
>DAITNC010000013.1:0-25617 GCA_036834865.1 Candidatus Limnocylindrales bacterium
GGGGTGGCTGCGCTGCTACAGGCGCCGACGACGAACGCCGTGGCGAGCGCGAAGGCGCCGAGGCGCCGAAATGCTGAGCTGGCTGTCACGGATCCGGTTCCTCCTTGTCTTCCCCGCCATCACGCTCCCTGGCGGCCAGCGGGAAAGTGAGTTGTCCATTCGATTCCGCGATCAGGCTCCGCCCTTGACATCAACCGGCGATGTGTGGCTTGTTAACGTCTGGACAACGGCGGCCCGGCGGTCGGGCCTGCGCCGGGCGCTTCAGAGAGCGCGGCGCATCGCCGGGACGGTCGCCGGGCAGGCGCTCGTGAACTCGACGGAGCCGGCGATCCCGGCGGGGGCCGCGGCCCGGTCCGCGACGGTCCAGCCTCGTCCCGCGAAGAACGGACCGGCCGTCTCCGTCAGGAGCCAGGCGTCGCGAGCGCCGGCGGCCCGGGCATGCTCGAGCCCGCGTGCGAGGAGGACGCTGCCCAGCCCGTGACCACGCTCATGCGCCGCGACCGCGAGCGACCGCAGCAGGACCGCCTCGCCGAACGGTTCCAGGGCAACGCAGCCCGCGAGCCGGCCGTCGGCGGTCCGGGCAACGAGGAGCTGCCCGTCCCCCGCGCAGGCGGCGACTCCTTCGCGGGTCAGGCCGCCGTCCTCCAGGAGGCGCCCGACCTCGGCGAGATCGTCCGTGCCGGCGACCATGATGGCCGGGACGCCATCCGTCATCCGCACGAGCTCCCCGGTCCGCAGCACCCGTCCTGGCCGGTCGCGACCTCGCCGAGAACCACGGCGCCGGTCGCGGGCAGTGCCCGCGCCGCGCGTAAGCCCGCGCCGGCGGCCGCGCCAGCGTCCCGTGGTGATGCCTGGAGACCAGCCGCGGACCGGACCGCCGCGACGATGGCCCCGTAGAGCCCGTCGCCCACGGCGTGGGTCGGCGTCAGGCGAATCTCGGCCAGGCCGGCCTCCGCGAGCCCGGCGGCGTACTCGCCGAACGTGAGCGCCCCGGCGGTGCAGCCCACGAAGTTGCCTCGCTCGGCGCGATCGGCCGGCGACAGGCGATCGTCGGCCACCACGTCGCTCACGCCGAGGCGGCCGCCCGGGCGAAGCACGCGCGCGATCTCGGCGAAGACGCGCGACTTCTCGGTGGAGAGGTTGATGACGCAGTTGCTGATCACGACGTCGACCGACGCATCCGGGAGCGGGATGGCCTCGATCTCGCCCTTGACGAAGATCGCGTTCCCGACGCCGGCCTCGGCCGCATTCCGGCGCGCGAGGGCCAGCATCTCGTCGGTCATGTCCAGGCCGTACGCCGTTCCGCCCGGTCCCACGCGTCGCGCGGCAAGGAGCACGTCGATCCCGCCGCCGGACCCCAGGTCCAGGACCGTCTCGCCGGGCCGGAGGTCCGCCACCGCGGTCGGGTTGCCGCAGCCGAGGCTGGCCGCGACCGCGCCGGCGGGCAGGGGACCGAGCTCGTCCGGCGTGTAGAGCCCGGGGCCGAAGACCGCGTCGCCCGACGCGTCGACGCCGCAGCAGCCCGGCCCGTCGAGGACCGTCAGGGCCGCACGGGCGTAGTGGTCGCGCACGTCGGCGCGAAGATGGTCGGTCATCGGATGGCTCCTCTGGCCGCGATCGCGAGCCTGTCGAGCGCGGCGATCAGCCGGCTCACGAAGGATACCCGGCAGCAGCGCGCGACCTCGGCGGCGAGCCGCGCGAGGCGGCGGCGTTCCAGGCGCGCCGGCGTCTCCTCGAGCCTGCGCTCGGCCAGGATGACCTCGGAGAGCAATGCGGTGGAGATGAGCATCGGGGTGCCTCGGGCGGTGGGTGGATATCGACGGCCGTACTCTAACCACTATATCGAGACTGGTCAATATAGAAGAACTTCGATAACATGCCCGCCATGACCCGATCCGACGATCCCGACGTCCTGCTCCTCGGCGCGCTCGCGGACCCGGCGAGGCTGGCGATCGTGCGGCAGCTGGCGGCGGATGGCGCGGTCTGCGCTTGCGACGTCGCCCCCGCGGCCGGACTTTCCCAGCCGACGCTGTCCCATCACCTGCGGGTGCTCCGCGAGGCGGGCGTCGTTCGCGGGGAGCGGCGCGGGACGTGGATCTGGTACTCGCTCGAGCCGGCGGCCGGCGAGCGGCTCGCCGCCATCGGCGGGGCGCTGCGGCCTGGCGCCCCGCAGCCTGCCGCCGCACTGGGCGGAGCGGCTATCGTCGCAGGAGGTCGGGCGGGACCAGCCAGCGCAGCTCCGCGAAGCCGGGTGCCAGCGGCCGCTCCACGTCGAGCAGCGCGAACGCCCCCTTCCGCATCCGGAGGCCCGGTGAGCCGGTGAGCTGGGCAAGGAGGTCGCTGAAGTCCGGGTCGTGACCCACGAGGACGGGCCGGACGGGACTCCCGGCGTCGTCGAGGATGGCCTCCATCGACGCGAGGTCCAGGAGGCCGCCGAGGCGCCGGTCGATCCGAACCGGCACGTCCAGGTGCTCAGCCACCAGGTCGGCAGTCTCGCGGGCCCGGACCCGGGGTGACGTCAGCACGGCGTCGGGAGCGAACCCGGCTGCCGCGAGGAGGCGGCCGAGACGCTCGGCCTGCTGCCGCCCCTTGTCCGAGAGCGGCCGAAGGTCGTCGGGCCGATCCCACGCCGCGGGATCGCCGGCGTGCGCATGGCGGAGCAGCCCGAGCTCCACGCTCAGGCGTCCCTGTGGGCGAGGGTGGCGAACGGCTCGACCCGGAGGCTGATCTCGCCCATCACGCGCCGGAAGACGGCGAGTCGCTGGTCGTCGGTCCCCTGGGCCGTCGCCGGGTCGTCGAATCCCCAGTGGATCGACTCGTGCGCACCCGGGAAGACCGGGCACGCCTCGCGCGCCTGGTCACACACGGTGATGACGTAGTCGAAGGGCTGGTCGAGGTACTCGGTCACGGACTTCGAGCGGGCCCCGGCCCAGTCGATGCCGATCTCGGCGAGCGCGCGGATCGTCAGCGGATTGACGCCCCCGGGGTGCGTGCCCGCGGAGTGGACATCGAAATCAGGCCCGCCGACAGTGCCCAGGATCGCCTGCGCCATCTGGCTCCGGGCCGAGTTGCCGGTGCAGACGAAGAGAACGCGGATGGGCGCCGCATCGCTCACGCGTTCCGGGCGCGGATCCGCGGTCACTCGCTCGCCCTCAGGTGGCGGTCGAAGAACGAGACGATGCGACGCCGCGCGTCGACCGCCGACGGCTCGTGGTACCCGATCCCGCCCGTGAGCCGTCCCATGGCCGCGAAGAGGAGGGGAGTCTTCTCGTCGCTGTGGTCGTTGAGGAACGAATGCCCCGCGTCCGGGTATTCCTTCACGTCGTGGTCGATCCCGAGCGTCGTGAGGATCCCGTCGAGCTTCGCCGCGGCTCCGCGCAACGAGCGGTCCTTCGCGCCGTAGCTGCCCACGATGGGGCACGCATCTCGGAGCGTCGACAGGGGCTCCGCGGGGATCGCCCCGTAGTTGACACTGGCGGCGCCGAAGCTGCGCCCGGGCGCGAGGGCGAGGGCGAACCCGCCGCCCATGCAGAACCCGATCACGCCGACCCGGCCGGTGCAGTCGGGCTGCACTGCAAGCCAGGCGCGCGTCGCCTCGACATCGTCGAACGCGTCTCCCTTGCCGGCCCGCAGGGCGCCCATGGTCGCCCACAGGCACCTCCAGAGGTTGCCGCGGGAGAAGAGGTCGGGCGCCGCGCTGAGGAACCCCGCGGCGGCCAGCCAGTCGGCCTGGCGGCGCACGTCCCGGCTCATCCCGCCTGCGTCGTGGATGACCACGATGCCCGGCCACGGTCCTTCGCCGGGCGGCCGCGCCGCGTAGACGGGCAGACGAGCGGTCGGTGTCGAGATGGTCACGTCGGTCACGGAGATTCCCCCTAGGCGCGCGAGGAGTCTACCGTGAGATCACTGCCCGCGGGGACTTCCGCGCACGGCCGATCGGTTGCGCGCGGTGGCAGACTGTGGGGAGTACGCGTGCGACGTGCACGGTCAGAGGACCGGCAGGGAGGCGACCAGCATGGGCAAGGGAAATGGGAAGCGCGCGACGCGTAAGCGTGTCGCCGACGTTTCAGCCGCCGCCCGGGACGATGCAGAGCAGCTGAGGCAGGCCACCACGCGGCGTCTCGCGAAGCTCGAGAAGGATCTGGCGACCGCGCACAAGACCGCGGAGCGACACCGCACTCGGCTCGCGGCCGCGTCCGCGGAAGCCGACCGGATCCGGGTCGAGATCGCCGAGCTTGTCCGGCACGCATCGGAGCCCGCGGTCGAGGGCGCGAAGAAGGTCGGCCACGCCGTGGGAGACTTCCTCGAAGACGCCGCCGGCGCGGTCGCCGACGCAGCGCACGAAGCGGCCGGCGCAGTCTGGGACACCGCGGGATCGGTCGTGGGGGCAGCCCGGCGGGCCGGCCGTTCGAAGGCGCCCGCGAAGCCATCGGCCCCTGCAAAGCCGGCCCCTGCCCGGTCTCCCGCGAAGGTTCGAGCCGCGAAGGCGCCCGCGAATGCCGGCGCGGCCAGGACTCCCGCCGGGGCGCCCGCACCGGGGAAGGCCCGCCCCACCACGGCGATCCCGAAGGCGCCCGCGCCTGCGAAGCCGGCGACCACGCGCACGCCACGTTCCCGGAAGGCGAAGCCGCCCGCAACCGGACCGGGCAACGGCTGAGGCTGCGCCGATCGCTCCCGGCCCGATCTGCGCCGCTGTCGACGTCGGGGCGAACTCGGCGCACCTGCTCGTCGGGTCGGTGGACGGGCACCGGGTCGTGCCCATGCGTGACGAGTCGGCGCTGCTCGGGCTCGGCAGGGTCGTCGACGCGACGGGGCTGATCCCCGCGGACGCGCGCGGGCCGCTGATCGCGACCCTCGTCACGTACGCCGCCGCTGCGCGCGGCCTCGGGGCCGAACGGATCGCGTTCGTCGGGACGGAGCCGCTGCGGCGCGCCGCGGACGCCCGGGCCGTGGTCGTCGCGGTCGAGGGCGCCACCGGTGTCCCGCTCCACGTCGTCGACCACCGCGAGGAGGGGCTGCTCACGCTGCTCGGCGCGACCTCCGGTCGCGCGGTGCAGGCCGAGCTCCTTCTCGTCGATATCGGCGGAGGGAGCACCCAGATCGTGCTGGCGGGCCCGAGTCGCCGGGCCCGCGCGACCGGGCTCCGCGTGGGCGGCGCGCGCCTGACCGAGGCGCACGTGACGCACGACCCGCCGACGCCGGGCGAGATCGCGGCGCTCCGGGCTGCCGCCTCGGCCGCGCTGCGGGCCGCGCCCGACGCCGCACCCGCGGAGATCGTCATCGTCGGCGGGACCGCGTCGAACCTGCTGAAGATCGTCCCCGGCGCCCTCCACGACCGCTACCTGACGCCGGAACGGCTCGCCGAGGCGTTCGAGACGCTCTGCGCGGCGTCCGCCGCCGACGTCGCGGCTCGATTCGCCATCCGCCCGCAGCGCGCGCGGATCCTTGCGGCGGGTGCGGCACTCCTCGAGGCGATCCTGGCGCGCTACGGCGTGCGGCGCGCAACGGCGTCGGAGGAGGGGATCCGGGAGGGGACCGTGCTGGCCCTCGGGCGTGCCGGTGCCGCGTGGAGGGATCGCCTGGAGGCGCTCGCGCACGGCTGGGGCGCCGACGGCGCGGCAGGGCCGGCCGCCGAGCGCTGACCCCGCCCGTCGGATCGTGCCCGTGCGTCAGAGGCGACTGACCGCCCGCCCCAGGAGGCGCCGGAAGGCCACCCCGTTGACGCCCCGCCACGGGGCGCCGATCGTCCGGCGAAGCCGCTCCAGCTCGCGCTCCCGGCCCTGCAGGTACGCGGCGATCACCTCGGTCTCGGCCGGGTCGAGGCGACCGGCGTTCGAGACCAGGAACTGGCGGGCCAGCGCGATCGTCACGTCAGCGTCGTGGAGGAGGCCGAGATGGTCCTGCAGGGCGACGACCCGCGGGATCAGCTGGTCCACCTCGGGGCCGAGCGCCTCGCGGAAGAACTCCAGCGTGTAGCGCAGCCACTTCCCGGCGATCCGGAGCTGGTGGATCGTCTCGAGGTCGGCCCACCGCAGGACGCCCTCGTACCCGCGGACCTGCTCGTAGGCCAGCCAGATCCGTGAGCCGGCCGTGTCCCGGACGCGGTGGGGCGCCACGGGGCTCGCCGGCGCCAGCACAGCCGCGCCCTCGGCCATGACGAAGATCCGGTACTCCTCGACGAGGCGGGTGTAGGCGCCGGAATCCAGCTCCCGCACGAGCAGCAGCCGGGCCACCTCGCGATTCTCGGACCACGCCCGGACCAGCGGGGCGAAGGCCGCGGCGTCGGCTTCCGCGAGGGAGGCCCGGTGTGCCTCGGCGGCCTCGATCAGGACGTCGAGGTCGCGAACCGCGCCGAGCCGGGTCGCCAGCTCGCGCAACCGCCGGCGCATGCGGCGCGTCCGGTCGAGCCGGAAGCTGTCGCCGAAGACGCGCCAGGCGGCCCGCATCCGGCGCGTCGCCACGCGCATCGCGTGGAGGTCCTCGATCCGGATCCCCGTCCGGGTCCCCTCCTCGCGGGCGAGCATCCTGGCCAGGTGGAATCGCAGGACCTTGCGGCCGGCCTCGGCGAGCAGGTCGTCGCGGGTGACGCCCGGCGTCTTGCCCACGACGAGCTTCGGCCGTTCGGCAGCTTCCTCCTCGGGCGGCTCGCCGTTCGGCCCGGCCGCGGTCGGGGGATCCGGCTCCGACACGGGCGCGGGCGCGGGTTCGGTCGTGGACTCCGACGTGGACTCCGAGGTGGACGCCGGCCCGGGAACCGGCGACGACGCCGAGCCGGCCGGGTCCGACGTGGCAGGGCGCGAACGCGTCCGGGCAGGCCGGCCGCCCCGCGCGAGGGTTGCGAGCGCGCGCTCCAGCTTCGAGGTCGTCACGGGCTCGAGTGCCGGGTCGGCGCCGAGGATCACCGCGAGGTCGGCGAGGCCGGCCTCGTCGCCGCTCTTCAGCTCCACCTCGAGCTCGATGAAGCGCTCGATCATCCGGCCGCCGGCCACGACCTCCACGTCGTCGACGCTCAGCTCGGCGTCGAGCGCATCGCCCGTGAAGGTGCGCGCCCGGCGCAGCTGGCGGATCGTGACGATCTCGATGAGCGGTGCGTCGCCGGCGTGCTCCAGGACCAGCGAGCGGGCGGCCGACGGCGGCCATGCGTGGGGGTCGAGCGAGAGGTCGGCCGGTCCCTCGAGCTCCTCCCGTCGGTGGAGCGCGGACGCCGCCGCGTTGGACGCCTTGACGGAAAGGATCGTCATGCGCGGCCCGCGCCGGAGTCGGACCGCGTACCCGGCCCGCGCCAGCTCGCCGTTCGCCGTGTCGAGGTAGCGGTCCTCCACCTGGATCTGTCGCGGCCGGCCGGCGACCCGCAGGGCGCCGAGAGTCCGGAGCGCGCCGAGCCGCGCGGCCGCCTCGGCGTCGCGGACGCGGTACTTGAGCTCCACTTCGATGCCCTGCCGGGTGCTCGTCACGTCCGGGCGCTCGTTCGCGGCGTCAGGCGCGCGGATCGAGCGAGCCGACGGGCGCCGCCGGGCGGCGCGGCTCGTGGGCGACGACGAGCGCGCGCTCGGCCCGCTCCTTGAGCGTGGCGAACGTGTCGATCGTCCCGGGCGCGGCGTTGATCTCCTCCGTGCGGCGCCACGTCCCGTCGGCCCCGAGCTGCCACGACCGCCGGTCGTCGGCGAGCATCACCTCGATGATCTCCGCGATGCGGGCCTGCGCCTCGAGGTCCTCGATCGGGAAGACTGCCTCGATCCGGCGATCCAGGTTGCGCTCCATCAGGTCGGCTGAGCCCGTGTACCACTCCTGCCGGCCGCCGTTGAGGAAGCCGTAGATCCGGCTGTGCTCCAGGAACTCGCCGACGATGGACCGAACGCGGATCCGGTCGCTCACGCCGGGGATGCCGGGGTTGAGCGAGCAGATGCCGCGGATGATGCACTCGATCTCGACCCCGGCCTGGCTCGCCCGGTAGAGCGCCTCGATCAGCTCGGGGTCCACCACCGCGTTGCACTTCACGACGATCCGGGCCGCGCCCCCGGCGCGGGCATGCTCCGCCTCGCGATCGATCAGCTCGCGCAGGCGCGCGCGCAGCGACACCGGGGCCAGCAGGAGCCGGCGGAACAGGTGCTGGCGCGACAGGCCGGTGAGGTAGTTGAACAGGTCCGTCGCGTCGGCCCCCAGCTCCGGCCGGCACGTCAGCAGTCCCAGGTCGATGTAGATGCGGGCGGTCTTCTGGTTGTAGTTGCCGGTCCCCAGGTGGACGTAGCGGCGCAGCCCCGTGCCCTCGCGGCGGACCACGAGCGAGATCTTGCTGTGGGTCTTGAGGCCCACCAGGCCGTAGACGACGTGGGCGCCCGCCTGCTCCAGCTTGCGCGCCCAGACGATGTTCGCCTCTTCGTCGAAGCGAGCCTTGATCTCCACCAGGACGACCACCTGCTTGCCCTGGTCCGCGGCCCGAATCAGGTCGCGGACGATCGGCGAGTCGCCCGAGGTGCGGTAGAGGGTCATCTTGATGGTGAGCACGTCGGGGTCGTCCGCGGCCTGCGCGATGAACCGCTCCACAGAGGCGCCGAACGACTCGTACGGGTGGTGGACCAGGATGTCGCCCTGCCGGATCGCGGCGAAGACATCCGCCGTCTCGCCCTCGTCGTGAGGGATGAGGCGCGCGGGCACGACCGGCGTCCACGGCGGATCGCGCAGCTCAGGCAGGTCCAGGGTCGCGAGCTGCCAGAAGCACGTGGCGTCGAGGATCCCCGGGATCGCGTAGAGGTCGTCGGGTCGCAGGCCGATCCCGTCGAGGATGAAGTCGCGGACGGCCTCCGGCATCCCCTCCTCGACCTCGAGGCGCACGGCCGAGCCGAAGCGCCGCCGGCGCAGCTCCTGCTCGATCGCCGACAGGAGGTCCCCCGCCTCGTCCTCCTCGACGTCGAAGTCGGCGTCGCGGGTGACCCGGAACGGGTGCGACTCGACGATCTCCAGGCCGGGGAAGAGGACGTCGAGGTTCGCGGCGATCACCTGCTCCAGCGGGACGTAGGCGTGGGCGTCCACGGCGACGAGGCGAGGGAGGATCTGGGGAACCTTGACGCGGGCGAAGCGCTGCTCCCCGCCGTCGGGGTCGCGGACCACGACCGCGAGCGAAAGGCTGAGCGTGCTGATGTACGGGAACGGGTGACCGGGCGCCACGGCGAGCGGCGTCAGGACCGGGAAGATCTCCTCGAGATACCGCTCGCGAAGGCGGGCGTGATGCTCGGGGATTGCCGCGTGATCGACGACCGCGACCCCTTCGGCGGCCAGCGCGGCGCGCACCGCGGCAGCCAACCGGGCGTGCTCGAGGACCAGCCCGTGGACGCGGGCGCGGATTGCCGCCAGCTGCTCCGGCGCGGTGCGGCCGTCGGGCGATCGCTTGCTGCTCGAAGACGCGACCTGTTCCATCAGGCCCGAGACGCGGACCTGGAAGAACTCGTCGAGGTTGGAGGCGAAGATCGCCAGGAACTTCGCCCGCTCCAGGAGCGGGTTGCGCTCGTCGCGCGCCTCGTGGAGGACGCGCGCGTTGAAGTCGAGCCACGAGAGCTCGCGGTTGATGTACGGAAGCGCGGCCGGGCGCCGCCGCGATGCGGCGCGCGGAGAGCGAGCACGAAGCGTCGTCATGCGGGACCGGGCTGCTCCAGGGCAAGTGTCACGGGCGTGAGCGAGCGTGCAGGGTTCGAACGGGCCGGCGGACTCGTCGGCGAACAGGCCGGCCAGCCTGAGATCGTAGCACGGCCTCGCGTGGGCCCAGCCCCGGCGCTCCCGGCGTCAGCCCTCGGCCCGGTACCGCCGTTCGCCGGTGGCCGGGTCCAGCCACACGCGCATTCGCCGGCGGCTGGTCGGGTCCTCGAAGAGCTCGTCCGTGCGCCGGAAGCGCGGCTCCATCGGCGCGTCCAGGCTCTCGCCGCCGCCGGGCCCGGGCGGCGTGCCGAGATGGTCTGCCTGATCGCTCCGGTAGCGGAGCCGCTCAAGAGCGACCGCGAGCAGGAGGATCCCACCGGTGATCACGAGCCACAGGCCGCCGGGCGCGTCGGCGACGCCGCTGACGACCAGGGCAAGCCCGCCGAGGAGCATGAGCGCCCCGACGAGCGCCATGAGCACGCGGACGATGCCGAGGCCCGTGCTCATGCCCGCCCTCGGCCCGGCCCGGGTGCACCCGGGATTGCGACCGCCGTCACTCGACCGGCGTCGTCACGTCCGTCACGGTCGCATCTGCTTCGACCACGACCGCGGTCCCGTAGGCGACGATCTCCGACATCGTGCCGGCGAGCTCGGAGCTGTCGAAGCGCATGGAGAGCACCGCGTTCCCGCCCGCGAGCGTCGCGTTGTGGACCAGCCGGTCGATCGCCTGGCGCCGGGCGTCCTCCAGGAGCTCCGTGTACTCGTGGATCTCTCCGCCGCCGAGCGAACGGAGCCCGGCCATGATGTTGCCGCCCAGGCCGCGGCTGCGGACGACCAGCCCGAAGACCATCCCCTTCGTCTCGAGGATCCGGTGGCCGGAGATGTACGGCGTGGTGGTGACGATCATCGCGATCCTCCGTTCGGGATGGCCGCATCCGGGTGTCCGGCGGCGGCGCGGGCGGCCGTGCACGACGGGCACGGGCAATGGGTGCGCAGCAACGTGAACGTGTAGTAGCCGGTGTGGTGGCCGTCGCCCCACGTGGGCGCGACCGCATACCCGCCGATCGGCTCGATCGAGACCAGGCGGGTCTGCTCGCCGGTCAGCGTCGGGTTCGAATCCAGCCAGCCCGGCTGCCCCATCTCGCCCCGGCAGTACGCGCACGGGCAGAGCCAGCGGAGCCGCACGAAATCGAAGGTCGAGACGTGGCCGTCGGTCCATTCGACTCGGAGGGTCCCGGCCGCGCGGTCGGCGTGGATGCGGACCGGTGCCGTCAGGTCGTCGCCGCGCAGGTAGCTGGACGTCATGGTCACAGTGTAGGCGTCGTCATCGTGTGTGCGCGGTGGCCGGCCGAAGCGGGCATCATGGCGGCGACGTGACCACGAACCCGCTCTCGCTTGCCGGCGCCGCGGCCATGCGGTCCGCCGAGGTTGCCGAGGAGCTCGGCGTGAACCCGGGCGTGGGCCTGGATCTCGCGGAGGTCGCGCGCCGTGCCGCCGCCTCGGGCCCGAACGAGCTCCGGGCAGCCGAGCATGGATCGGTCCTGGGCATGCTCCGCGAGGCGGCAACCGAGCCGTTCGTGCTGCTGCTCGCGCTCGCGGGCATTCTGGCCGTGCTGGTGGGTGAGGTCCGCGACGGGCTCCTCGTCCTGTTCGGGCTGGTCCCGATCGTCGGGGCCGACGTCGTCACCGAGTTCCGCGGCGAACGTGCCCTCGAGGCGCTCCAGGCGGCTTCGGCGCCGGTCGGGCGCGTACGGCGCGGCGGGAGCGTGGAGGAGATCCCCGCCGCCGGGCTGGTCCGCGGGGACGTCGTGCTCCTGCGAGCGGGCGACGTCCTGCCGGCCGACCTGCGCCTGATCCGGACGGACGGCCTCCTCATGGACCGGAGCATGCTCACGGGCGAGTCGGTCCCCGAAGCTGCGCGGGTCGAGCCCGACGACCCGGGTGCCGGGGTCGCCGATCGCCGCGCAGTCGCCTACAGCGGGACGTCCGTGGTCAGCGGTCGAGGGGAGGGGATCGTGGTCGCCATCGGCCAGGCGACCGAGGTAGGCCGGATCGCCGACAGCCTGACAACTCGCCCCGAGCGTCGCTCGCCGGTCCAGCGTGAGCTGGACCGCCTCGTGAAGATCCTCCTTGTCGTCGCGATCGGGCTGATCGCCACCACCACGCTGGCAGGCTTCCTTCGCGGGGCGTCGCCGGGGGAGACGCTCATCGCCGGCATCTCGGCCGCGATCGCGGCGATCCCGGAGGAGCCGCCGGTGCTCCTCGCGGTCGTCCTTGGTCTCGGTGCCTACCGGCTCCTCAAGCGCGGCGTGCTGGTCCGACGCCTCAACGCGGAGGAGACGCTGGGCGCGGTCGACCTCATCCTGACCGACAAGACCGGCACGCTGACCCAGAATCGCCTGGAGGTCGCGTCGCTGCGGACGCTCAGCGGGCCGATCGAGGAGCCGGAGGCTCGGCGCCTGGTGATCGCGGACGCGATCCGGGCCGAGGCCGACAGCTGGATTGTTGCCGACGGCGCGGCCGCCGGTTCGTTCGCCCGTTCGATCGCCCGCGCTGCCGAGGCCGCCGGGGTCCCAAATCCGCCCGACCCCGCGCATCTCGAGGAGGCGTTGCCGGCCGCCGATGGGACGCCGTACTCGCGGGTGGTCTTCCGCGACGGCGATCGCACGCGCGAGCTGGTCCTCGGAGCGCCCGAGATGGTGCTGGCGCTCGAAGGCACGTCGAGCCCGGGAACGGTCTCCGCGTGGAACGCCGTCGCGGATGCCGCGGCGGCTGCAGGCGAGCGCCTGCTCCTCCTCTCGGAGCGCGACGCACTCCGCGGCTGGGCCCCCCGCGCGCTGCTGGGATTCGCCGACACCCTCCGGCCCGGGACCAGGGATGCGCTGACGCTCGCCCGCGCGGCCGGGATCCAGACGCTCGTCGTGACCGGGGATCACCCCCTGACGGCTGCGGCCATCGCCCGCGCGGCTGGGATTGCGCGCGATCGCGTCATCACCGGCGAGGAGCTGGCCGGCTGGGACGATGAGCGTCTCGCGAGGGAGCTGCGGAGCCTGGATGTGGTGGCGAGGGCACTGCCGGAGCAGAAGCTTCGCCTGGTCCGAGCGGCGCGGGCGGCTGGGCGCACCGTTGCCGTGACGGGTGACGGCGTCAACGACGCGCCGGCGCTGAACAACGCCGACGTGGCCGTGGCCATGGGAAGCGGCACGGCCGTGGCCAAGGAGGCAGCCGACCTCGTCCTCGGCGACGACTCGTTCGACACGCTGATGTTCGCGCTCCGCGAGGGTCGCCGGATCGTGGCGAACGTCCAGAAGGGTCTCGTCTTCCTGATCTCCACCCACGTGGCGTTCCTTGGCTTCATCCTCCTGCAGACGCTCACCGGGGCCGGCCTCCCGCTGCTCCCCATCCAGATCCTCTGGATGGAGCTCTTCATCGACACGTCCACGGCGGTCGCGTTCGAGCGCGAGGGCGAAGAGCCCGGGACGATGACGCGCCCACCGAGGCCGCGCGCCCAGCCACTCCTGACGAACGGGCTCCTGGCCCGCATCGCCGCCGCCGGCGGGTTCTCCGCAGCGGCGGCATTGCTGCTTGCCATCGTCACAGGCGGCGATCCCGAGCATGGCCGATGGCTTGCCTACACCGCCCTCGTGGTGGGCCAGGTGGTGCGTGCCTACGGGAATCGCAGCCTCACTCTTCCCGTCTGGCGGCTGCGGCGGAACGGTGTGCTCCTCGTCGCGGCAGTCGTCACGGCCTGCGTGCAGGCCGTGATCCCGCTCGTCCCGGCACTCGCGGATGCATTTCGGGCCACGCAGCTCGACGCGGGCGACTGGGCCCTGGTGGCGGGCGTGGCATTTGCCCCTGCTGTCGTCGCCCACGCGCTCCGGTTGACCGGGCGCGCGTGGGTGGCCTAGGGCCGTGCAGGCGTCGCCGTGAGCCCTGCCCGACTCGGCCCGTTCCTGCGCAACGTGCGGCTGGTGGCCGGCCGCGAGTACCGCGTTCGGGTGCGCAGCCGGGCCTTCGTCCTCTCCACGCTCCTGCTCGCGGCCGTCGCGGCAAGCACCGGGCTCGTGCCCATCCTGATTCGCGCGCTGGACCGCGAGGCGGTTGTCCGACTGGCGGTGCACGCGGACGACGCCGCGCTCCAGGGCCTCGCGATCCAGTCGCTGGACACCGTCCTGAACGGACGCGCCCAGCTCGACCCGACGGCGAAGCAGGCGTGGTCGATCGAGCCCACCGCCGACGTCCCCGCCGCCCGGGCACGGGTGGTCCGCGGCGACCTGGCCGGCCTCCTGCTGGTCGGTCGCGATTCCCTGGGGACGCCCAGCTTCGAGTACGTGACGAACGCGCCCCCGGGCGGGCGGCAGGTGATCCTCATGCGGCTCGCGACGCTCGCGGTCGCCGTGAACGACCGGGTCGGGACGGTGGCGGGGCTCGTCGGCGACTTCAGGGTCACGGCCGCGGACCCCGGCGCCCCGGTGCCCCAACCGGAGGCGGATTCGGCGAGTCGCACGATCCTCGCCACGATCCTGGTGATCCTCGTCTTCATCACGTCCGTGACCTACGGGATGTGGGTGGCCACGAGCGTCGTGGAAGAGAAGGGCAGCCGCGTGATGGAGCTGATGCTGAATGCCGCCACGCCGGGCGAGCTGCTCGGCGGCAAGGTCCTGGGCGTCGGCGCGGCGGGCCTGACCCAGTACGCTGCGATCGTGGCCCCGGCCGTCGCCGCGCTCCTCATCCAGGCGCCGCTCGCGCGGCTGCTGCTCGGCGACAGCGGAGCCGACGACGGGCCGCTCGTGGGACTGACGGGCGGGATCCTCCTCGCCTTCGGGACGTTCTTCCTGCTCGGGTTCGCCCTGTCGGCGCTGCTCTACGCGGCGGCCGGCTCCCTGGTGAGCCGCCAGGAAGACGTGCAGCAGGTGGCGCTCCCGATGCTCATCCTCTCGTTCGGCGGGTACATCGGCGCCGCGATCGCCACCGGTGCGCCCGATGCGGGGTGGGTCGCCCCGCTCTCCCTCGTCCCGTTCTTCAGCCCGTACCTCATGCTGGTCCGGCTCATGGTCGGGCACGTCTCGGCGGGCGAGGTGGCGCTCGCGGTCGCGCTCCTCGTCGCGGCGATCGGGGCGGCGCTCTGGCTGGCGATTCGCGTCTACCGGGCCGGCGTGCTCCTCTACGGGCAGCGGCCGACGCTGGAGATGGTGGTCGGGGCGCTCCGGGGCCGCCGCTAGCCGCCGCGCTACCGCGGGTGGTGGGGCTGGTGCGGCAGCTTCACGACGAGCACCGAGCACCGGGCGTGGAGCAGCACGCTGTGGGCGACGCTGCCCATCACGATCCGGCTGAGCCCGGTGTGGCCGCGCGAGCCGATCACGATCAGGTCGCCGGCGTTGTCGTGGACGGCGCGGACCAGCTGGTCGGCGGGATCGCCTTCGCGCAGCTCGCCTTCGGCCGTGCGGCCGGCCGCCTGGAACGTCGCGACCGTCGCGGCGATCACCTGGCCGTACGTCTCGCGCGAGCTCGTGATCATCTCCGTGTACAGGTCCATCGCCGCCGAGAACATCGTGGGGGCGATCCCGGTGCGCCAGGGCGCGGCCACGTCCACCACTCCCACCACCCGGATGGGGATCCCGGCCAGCGGCGACCAGCCGAGCACCAGGTCGCGTGCGCTCATCCCGGCCGGCGAGCCGTCCTCGGCGAGGAGGATCGATCGCACGTGGTCGCCGCGGGCAACCAGCACCGGCGTCTCGGCGTGGTCCACCACGGCGGACGAGACTGAGCCCAGCAACGCGGACTCCACCGGCCCGTGGCCGCGACTCCCGACCACCGTCAGGTCCGGCTTCCAGAGCTTTGCGTCATCGGGGATCGCAAACGCGGGCGCGCCGCGCAGCAGGTCGGTCTCCACGGCCAGGCCGGCAGCCTCGAGCGGCGCGCGGGCGTCCTCGATCACCGATGTCAGCTCGCGGAGCGCGTCGGCCTCGTACTCGTCGGCCCCGGCCGGGATCGCCGGGATCCACGGGCCGCCCCAGAGCGCCGGGGCGACGTCGAGCGCGGCCACCACCCTGACCACGGAGCCCGCCGGCCACGGCAGGCTCACGACAAGGTCGCGGGCGCGCGTGGCGGACGGGGAACCGTCCACGGCAAGGAGGATGCGCATGGGATCACCTCCGCTGCTACGTGCGGTCATCATCCTCCAGCGCGGCGTGGCGCCGCACGGTGGAAACGCCCGACGGGCCATCCCGCGGCCCGAATCGCTGCTATCGTCTCGACCCGAGCGCCCGCCGATACAGCCCACTCGCACCGAGGCCAGTCATGTCGCGTCCACCGCAGCCCGAGGACCTCTACCGGTTCCGGATCCCGACCGACCCACGCCTCTCACCCGACGGTGAGATGGTCGCGTTCACCGTCCAGTCAGCGGCGCGGGGCCGGGACGCCTACCGCCATGCGATCTGGCTTGCGCCGGCCGACGGCGGCGCGCCGCCGCGCCAGGTGACGGTCGGGGTGCGCCACGATACGCACCCCCGGTTCTCGCCCGACGGCCGCACCCTCGCGTTCCTGTCCGACCGACGGCCCGTCATCGAGGAGGAGCCCGACGCGCCGAAGGACCGCGAGGACGGCACCCAGGTGCACCTGCTCCCGCTCGACGGCGGCGAGGCGCGGCGGCTCACCGACCTTCCGCGGGGAGTGACCGGCTTCGCGTGGTCGCCCGACGGACGGTCGCTGGTGGTCCAGAGCGCCTCGCACGGGTCCACGCGCGCAGAGGATGCCCGCGCCCGCGGCAGGAAGGTCGAGCCGCCCCGGCCGGGCGAGCCGCCGACCTCCGACTACCGCTACATCGATCGACTCCAGAACATGCTCAACGGGCCCGGGTTCGTCTACGACCGCGTCAGCAATCTATGGATCGTGGATGTCGAGACGGGCGGCGCGCGGCGGCTCACGGCGGGACGCACGAACCACGAGGACCCGGTCTTCTCGCCGGACGGCACGCGCGTCGCGTACGGCGCCCAGGGCGGTCGGGACCCGGACCTGGACTGGCAGTTCGACCTGCACGTCGTGGACGTCGCGAGCGGCGATGACGTCCGGATCACGGACGGCTCCGGCTCGGCGTTCGGCTCGCCGGCGTGGCTGCCGGACGGGCAGACCGTGGCCGCGCTGGGTCACCGCTACCCGCGCGCCGGCGGGAGCCGCAACGACATCTGGCTGTTCGCCGCTGACGGAAGCCAGGCCGGAAAGCGCGGCGGGCAGAACCTCTCGGGTCGCCACGACCTGATGCCCGGCTCGGGGATGGGCAGCGATGTCACGCCCGGCGAGCCGGCGCGCATGTGGGCGACGCCCGACGGCCGGCACCTGCTCTTCACCGCTCCGATCCGGGGCAGCTACGAGCTGTGGCGGATCGCGATCGACGACGGCGACGTGGAACGTCTGACGGAGGGACGCCATTACCTGTCCGGCTGGGACGCGGTCCGGCGCCCGGACGGGAGCGCTCGCGTGGCGGTCATCCGGTCGGACCCGGCCGTGCTCGGTGACGTCCACGTGGTCGACCTCGGGGCAGACGGTCACGCCGGCGATTCCGACGAAGCCGAGCTGCGCCAGATCTCCCACTGCAACGCCGACGCCCTGGAGGAGATCGAGCTGCGGCAGGCGATCGAGCGCTGGGTGACCGTGGACGGCCTCGAGATCCAGGGGTGGCTCCTTCCCTGCGCGGCCGCCGAGGCGGGCGAACCCGCCCCGCTGGTCCTGCAGATCCACGGGGGACCGCACACGCTCTACGGCTGGGCGCCCTACTGGGAATTCCAGGTGCTCGCCGGATCCGGTGTCAGCGTCCTCGCGACGAACCCGCGCGGGTCGGAGGGTTACGGCCAGGACTTCAATGCCGCGAACCTCCCGGACTGGGCCCTGGGTCCGACGCGGGACGTGCTGGCCCACGTCGACGCTGCCGTCGAGGCCGGCATCGCCGACCCGAGACGGCTCGGGGTCGCGGGCGGCTCCTACGGGGGCTACCTCACGAACTGGATCGTCGCCGCTGACCAGCGGTTCGCCGCGGCGATGACCTGTCGGAGCGTGACGGACCTCGCCGCGCTCATGCTCACCGGCGACCTCGCCGGCGGGATCTTCGGGAAGATGGAGTTCGGTGCCCAGCCGTGGGAGGACCCTGAGCTGTACCGGAGGCTCTCGCCACTGACGTACGCGGACAGGATCCGGACACCGCTGCTGATCCAGCACGCGGAGAACGACCTGCGCTGCCCGATCGGCCAGGCCGAGGCGCTCTTCGCCGTGCTCCGGACGCTTCGGCGACCGGTCCGGTTCATGCGCGTCCCGAACGAGTCGCACGAGCTCACCCGCTCGGGCGCGCCGTTTCGGCGGGCGGAGAACCTGGTCCAGGCGCGCGACTGGTTCGGGCACTACCTGGTGGCGGGCAGGAAGGGCCTGCCGCCGCTGCCCAGGGAGCGGGCCGGCAAGTAGGGCGGACGGCGGGCGCACCCCCAGGGAGCGCCGTCAGGCGGGCGCGGCCGACCTCGGCCAGAGGTGGGCGACGACGAGCGACGCGACCGCCAGCGCGGCGAGGATCGCCAGCCAGGCGGCTCCGACGACCAGCTCGAGGTTGGATGCCTCCTGCTCCACCAGCCGGAGCGACCGCCCGGCGAGCACGCTGCCGCCGCTCCACGGGACCGTGACGGTCGCGATGCGCACGCCCACTCGGGGCTGCCACGTGACGGCGTTCCTGCCCGAGCTGCGCGCGCTGTCCAGGACGCCGGCCGGAACGTCCGGTGGCTGCCCGTCCAGCGTGCCGTCGGTCGCCAGGATCGTGCCGGTCGGGCCGTACACCACGACGAACGGCGCGAGGCTCCGGGCGATGTCCACGGTCGCGGAACCCACCTGGTCCCCGGGCTTCCCGCCCGCGTCGAGGCGGGCCGCGGCGTCCTCCGCGAGCTGGACCTGCGGCTCGTTCGCGAGCCACCGTCCTTCCTGTTGTGCGACGAGGTAGACGAGGCCGGCGAGCCCGGTCGCGACGATGGCGAGGGGCAGGAACAGGAGGATCGCGCGCCGGATTCTCACGTGGAGGCAGACGCCGCGCGTCGCCGCCGTGTGACGGGCGCCCGCGACAGCTCGGGAAGCGATGCGTGGAATGCCGACCGTCCGGTGCGATAATCGCGCCATGGACGCCGCCGGCTGTTCCAGGGGGAGGTGAGCGTGGCTGCGGGACCCAACCCGCCGCTTCCGCGCGGGGCCGTGGAGCGCCGCCTGTTCGTGGACGCGCCACCGGACGTGGTCTGGGCCGTGCTCCATGACCCGGCGTGCCCGACCTGGCGCGACGTCCGGCTGCACCTCGATCCGGCCGGCCCCGACTGGCCGGCGGCGGGCGCGCGGCGGCACGCCCGTCTCCGCGTGGGGCCGGTGGTCGTGGGGACCATGCTGGAAAGCCTGGAGGCCCGGCCGGCTCGACGCTTCAGGGTGGGTCTCGCCGCCCGGGGGATCTGCGGGGAGCGGCGCTGGGAGCTGACGCCAGCCGCGGGCGGGACGCGGGTGGCGGGCTCGGTCCATCTCGAGGGGCGCTCGCGGGTGGGGCGCGCCTTCCTGCGCCTCGACCGGGCCGGGATCGGGCCTCGCCTGGAGGCAGAGCTGGCCGCGCTCAAGGGGAAAGCCGAGGCAGCCGCGGCCCGGTCCACCTGACCGACCCGCCGGCGAGCGGACACCGGGCAGCGCCGGGCCGTACAGTCTGGCGGGGCACGCAGCCGAGGGACACCGCCATGAACGTGATCGAGATCGAGAAGCTGACCAAGTCCTACGGGAGCCATCGCGGGATCATCGAGGTGGACCTGACGGTCGAGCAGGGCGAGGTGTTCGGCTTCCTGGGGCCGAACGGCGCCGGCAAGACGACGACGATCCGCACCCTCCTCGACCTGATCCGGCCGACCTCGGGCGTCGCGCGTGTCTTCGGCATCGAATCGTCGGCAGACCCGGTCGCCATCCACCGGCGGATCGGCTACCTGCCCGGCGAGTTCGCCCTCTACGACCGCCTGACGGGCTCGCAGCACCTGGAGTACTTCGCGAACCTGCGGGGCGGCGTGGACAAGGCGTACCAGGCGAGCCTCGTCGAGCGCTTCGACCTCGACCCGACCCGCAAGTTCAAGGAGTACAGCAAGGGCAACAAGCAGAAGGTGGCGCTCGTCATCGCGCTCCAGCACCGGCCCGAGCTGCTGCTGCTCGACGAGCCCACCTCGGGCCTCGACCCGCTCGTCCAGCAGACGTTCTTCATCATTCTCCGCGAGGCGGTGGCCGACGGAGCGACGGTCTTCCTCTCCTCCCACATCCTCTCCGAGGTGGAGAAGACCGCCGACCGCGTGGGCATCATCCGCGAGGGGAGGCTGGTGAAGCTCGGCACGGTGGACGACCTTCGCGACCTGGCTCACCACCAGGTCGAGCTGCGTTTCGCAGGCGAGGTCCCGGCGCCCGCCTTTGAGGCCCTCCCCGGCGTCAGCGAGGTGGTGGTCGAGGGCCACGTGCTCCGCCTCCGCGTCGCAGGAGCGATCACGCCGGTCGTGCAGGCGGCGGCCAGGTACGAGCTGCTGGACTTCGTCTCGCGGGAGCCCAGCCTCGAGGAGACATTCCTCGCCCAGTACGGCCGCGAGGCCGTGGAGGTGGGCTGACATGGCAGTCCAGGCAGGCAGCCCCGAGCGGGCAACGCCCTTCCCGCCGATCCCGCTTCGCCGGAAGCTCTACGGTTTCGGCTCCATCTACGGCAAGACGGTCCGCGACTCCCGTCTCGCCTTCATCGTCGCCGCCGGCTTGCTCGGCGGGATGGCGCTGGTCATGGGCGTCGCCGTATCGAACATCTTCCCGACGCCTGCAGCCCGGAGCGAAGTCGACGCGCTCTTCGGGAGCGTCCCCGAGTCGATGATGCGACTGTTCGGAAACGTCGACCTGATCGGCACGAAGGTCGGCACGCTCGGGGGCTACGTCACCTTCAAGTACTCGGCGATCTTCGCCCTGGGCACCGCCATCTGGTCGATCATGGCCCTGTCCGGGACCCTCGCCGGCGAGGCGCGCCGTGGCAGCCTCGACCTCATCGCCGCGGCCCCCTTCGGCAAGCGCCGCATCGGCCTCGAGAAGCTGGCCGCTCACCTGACGCTGCTCTGGCTGGCGATGGCGGTCCTCGCGCTCATGACGACCTTCAGCTCGAACGTCTTCGGGGACGCCGCCCTCGGCGACCAGATCCCGCTGCTGTCGTCCGTCGGCTTCGCCCTGTGGATCGGCCTCCTGGCCATGTTCTTCGGAGGCCTCGCGTTCGCCCTCGCGCCGCTCCTCGGCCGCGCGGGCGCAGCCGGGGTCGCAGGCCTCGGGATGGCCGCCCTGTGGATCACGAACGGCCTGAATGTCGGCGGTCCGCTCCTGCTCTTGAGTCCGTTCAACTGGACGTTCGACCACATCCCGCTCGTCGGCGTCTACGACTGGCCGTCGCTCGCGCTCGTCGGCATCTTCGGCGTCGTCTTCCTGGCGATCGGGGTCGAGCTCTTCGTCCGCCGCGACCTCGGGGTCACCGTCGGAATCTCCCTGCCTTCCCTGCCGGCGCCGGTCCTCGGCGTCCACGGCCCGACGGCCCGGGCCTTCGGCGACCAGCTCCCACGGGCGCTCTCGTGGGGGATCGGCCTGGGCCTCGTCGGGATCCTCTACGCGTCGCTCGCCGGGTCCCTGGCGGACCAGATCGGGTCGTCCTCCGGGATCCGGGACTCCTTCGGCAAGATCTTCCCCGGGGCCGACTTCGGCTCAACCGGGGGTTGGATGCAGTTCTACGCGGAGCTGCTGTACATCGTGGCGGGCTTCGCCGCCGCGACGTTCGTCTCGAAGTGGGCGTCGGACGAGACGGAGGGCCGTCTCGAGATGGCCCTCACCACGCCGATGGCGCGGACCCGCTGGGTCGTTGCCGGCGGCGCCTCCGCGCTCCTCGCGATCGTCGTGACGACCGTCCTGTTCGCGGCCGGGGTCGGGCTCGGCTCGGCTGTGGGTGGCCTCGCCTCCGGCGATGCGATGCTCGGCTGTGCCTCGCTCGGCCTGTACGCCGCGGCGATCGTCGGGATCGGCGTGGCCGTCGGCGGCCTGTGGCGGACGTCGATCGCGGCCGAGGTCGCCGCCCTCGTCGTGGTGGCCACGTACCTGCTCGACCTCGTGGCGCCGCCGCTGAACCTGCCGGACTGGCTCCACCAGCTCGCGCTGACCGCCCACTTCGGCAAGCCGATGGTGGGGGAGTGGGACATGAACGGCGTCGCCGCCTGCCTGGCCATCGCCGTCGGTGGCGTCCTGCTCGGCGCGTGGGGCATGTCCCGGCGCGACGTGGACTGATGGGGGGGCGCCCGGCGACGACCGCCGAGGCCTCGCCGCCCGCCAACCCGTGGGCATCGCGGACTGTCACCGTCGGCTCCGACGGGGTCGCCCGCTGCGCCTGGGGGGTGGAGGGCGACCCGCTCTACCGCGCGTACCACGACGCGGAGTGGGGCCGCCCGTCCCGTGATGAGCGGCACCTGTTCGAGATGCTCGTGCTCGAGGGCGCCCAGGCCGGCCTGGCCTGGTCGACGATCCTGCACAGGCGCGAGGGCTACCGGCGCGCGTTCGACGGCTTCGACGTGGCGGCCGTCGCCGCGTTCGGGGAGGCGGACGTCGCGCGCCTCCTCGCCGACCCCGGCATCGTGCGCAACCGGCGCAAGGTCGAGAGCGCGATCGCGAGCGCCCGCGTCGTCCTGGCGCTCGCCGCCGCCGGCGAGTCGCTTCCGGGCGTGCTCTGGCGGTTCGTCGCGGGGGTCCCGCTCGACCGGCGGCCGGCCAGCCTGGGCGAGATCCCGGCGGCGACGCCGGAGTCCCGATCGATGAGCCTGGAGCTCGTGCGGCGCGGGTTCCGGTTCGTCGGCCCCACCATCTGCTACGCGCTCATGCAGGCGACCGGCATGGTCAACGACCACGTGGTCGGGTGCGCGGCCGGGGAGGAGATCCGCGCGGCGAGTCGAGGGGTCAACCCCGCCGGTTGACGACCCAGATGCCGGCGACGATGAGCGCGGCACCCGCGAGGAACGCGGCATCGACGGTCTCACCCAGCACGACGACGCCCAGCACGACCGCCACCACCGGCAGCAGGTACGAGACGAGGGAAGCACGCGTCGGCCCCCACCCGGAGAGCAGCCGGAAGTAGACCACGTAGGCGAACCCGGTGCCGATGGTGCCCAGCCAGCCGACGGCCAATGCAGCCTGCGGCACCCCGGGGAGCGTGACCCCGCCGTCGACGACGAACGCCAGCACGACCACGATCGCCAGCGCCCAGCCCACCTGGCCCGTGGCGAGGACGAGCGGGCGGGTTTCGCGGAGCGTGCGTCGCGCGTACGTGTTCCCCGTCGCGTAGGCCAGCGAGGCGAGGACGACCGCCAGCTGGGCGAGCACGCGCTGGACGCCGGCCGCGGTCCCGAGATCGGCCAGGTCGTGCGCCGAGAGGACGAAGATCCCGAGGAAGCCGAGCGCCATCCCGGCCACCCGGCCGCGGGTCACGTGCTCGTCGTGGATGAAGGTGGCGGCCAGGACCAGGGTGAAGAACGGCGAGGTGGACTGGAGGATCCCCGTCAGGCCGGATGAGATGTGCTGCTCCCCCCAGCCGATCAGCCAGAACGGGATCGCGATGTTGACCGCCCCGAGGACCGCCAGGTGGCCCAGCGTCCCAAGATCGCGCGGCAGCGGCGTCCGCGTGGCCGCGACGACGACGAGGAGGACCGCAAAGCCGACCAGCACGCGCAGCGCGACCAGGCTGAGCGGCGGAAGCGTCTCCACCCCGATCTTGATGAAGAGGTAGCTGGAGCCCCACATGACCGAGAGCAGGCCCAGGTGCACCGCGTACGAGCTGCCGACCCGGGCCGCCCGCGAGTCGCCGCTCATCGCCAGGTCGTGGTCTTGCCCGCGCCGTTGGGCCCGAGCAGGCCGAAGACCTCGCCGCGCTGGAGCTCGAGGGAGAGGTCGCGGACCGCCCAGCGCTCGCCGAAGCGGCGTCCCAGGCCCTCGGTGCGCACGGCGAGGTCGGCCGAGGGAGGGCTGGGATCCACCGGCGGAGTCTGCCACGCTCGCCGCGCGGGCGTGCCCGTTCCCCGTACCATGGCGATCGCATGCGCGCCATTCGTGCCGTCTTCCTCGCCAACGGGGCTTCCCAGGGCGTCTTCCTTCCATTCACCGCCGTCATCCTGGCCGTCCGCGGCTTCTCCGCCGTGGAGATCGGGGTGATCGCGGCGATCCAGGCGGCCGCCTTCACCATCGCGGTGCCCGCATGGGGCCACCTCGCCGACGTCGTGCTCGGGCGCCGCAATGCCCTGGCCATCTCGGCGCTCGCGGCGGCCGGCGCCGTGCTCCTGGCCGGGGCGCCGGTTCCCGGGCTGGCCGTCGCCGCCTGCTTCGTCGCCTTCAGCCTGTTCGAATCCGGCTGGGGACCTCTCGGCGACGCGCTCGCAGTGAACGCTGTCCGCGACCGGACCCGCGACTACGCGCGCGTCCGCCTGCTGTCCTCGCTCGGCTTCGCGACCGCATCCGGCGCGGTCGGCCTCCTGTACGACCGGGCCGGCTATGGGCCGGCCTTCGTCCTGTGTGCCGGCATCGCGATCGGGCTGGCGGCCGCTGCGCGGCTCACCCCGGACGTCCCGCGCGCGAACCTCGCGGTCGAATCGTCGGGGAGGACCCGGGGCGGCTCCATGGCCGTCGCGCTCCGGGTCCAGCCGCGCCTGCTCAGCGTCCTGGCCGTCCTCCTCCTGATCTACATCGGGATCATCGCGAGCTTCACGTTCCTGCCGCTCCGCATCGTGGCGCTCGGCGGCAGCCCTTCGGACGTTGCGCTGAGCGCGTCGGTGTCCGCCTTCGCGGAGATCCCGGCGATGCTCCTGACCGCCGCGATCGCCGCCCGGGTGGGGCTTCGCGGGCTGATCGGCGGCAGCGCCCTCCTGTATGCGGCCTGCTTCGTGGCCTGGGCGGTGGTCGACTCGCCGACCCTCATCATTGCGACCCGGCTCGTCAGCGGCTTCGCCTTCGCCGGGACCTGGGTCGGGTCCGTGCTCACGATGGCGGTCCTCCTGCCGCCGCGGCTCCAGGCCACCGGCCAGGGCCTCTACCAGGTCACCGGGTTCGGCATCGCGGCGGTCGTGGCGAACTTCGTGGGTGGGCAGGTGTACGCGGGCCTGGGATCCGCGACGCTCTTCGGCGGGGCCGCGCTGCTCGCGGTGGCGGCGGCGGTCCTCGCGCTCGTCGTCTTCCCGCACGCGGACGCGTCCCGCATTCGCGAGGACGATCCCGCGGCATCGCTACCATTCACCGCACCGACGCTGGGATAGCTGGGGCAGGGGAGACGGGCATGCGGCTGTGGGGCGGGAGATTCGGCGGCGAGACGGATTCGCGGGCCGCCGACTTCACGCGCTCCATCGAGGTCGATCGCGCGCTCGCGCTCGACGATCTCGCCGGTTCGGTGGCCCACGTGCGCGGGCTCGGTCGGGCCGGCCTCCTCGACGAGGCGGAGGTTGCCGCGCTGCTCGCCGGCCTGGACGCGCTCCGGGTCGACGTGGAAGCGGGGACGCTGGCCTGGGATCCGGGCCTCGAGGACGTCCACATGAACCTGGAGGCTGCGCTGGTCGCGCGGATCGGACCGGTCGCCGGGAAGCTCCACACCGGGCGCTCGCGCAACGACCAGGTGGCCACGGACCTGCGCCTGTGGGCCCGCCGGACGATCGACGACCTCGACGCCGGGATCCTGGGCATGGAGCGCGCGCTGGTGGGCCTCGCGGAGCGCGAAGGCGACGCGGTCCTGCCGGGGATGACGCACATCCAGCCGGCCCAGCCGGTGCTCTTCGCCCACCATCTCCTCGCCTACGTGGAGATGCTCGAGCGGGACCGCGGCCGGCTGGCCGACTGCCGGCGGCGCGCGAACGTGTCGCCGCTCGGCGCGGGAGCGCTCGCGGGCGCCGGCTACCCGCTGGACCGGGAGGCAACGGC
>DAITNC010000014.1:0-23943 GCA_036834865.1 Candidatus Limnocylindrales bacterium
TCGCCACCAAGCTGCTGCCGATCCTGCCGCTGCCGTCGATCGTGGCGTCGCGGGCGGCGGCAAGCCGGGATCGCCTGGAGGTCGCGTCGATCGACCTCTACCAGCTGCACTGGCCGAACCCGATCGTGCCGGCCCGGACGCAGGCCGCGGGTCTCCGGCGCGTCCTGGACGCCGGGGTCGCGCGTCACGTTGGGGTCAGCAACTACGGGCTTGGACGCTGGCGTGCGCTGGAGGCGGCGCTGCGGCGGCCGATCATCTCGAACCAGGTTCGATTCAACCTCGCAAACCCGTCCCCCCGATGGGACCTGGTCCCGTACGCGGCCGAGCGTGGCAGGCTGGTCATCGCCTACAGCCCGCTCGCGCAGGGCCTCCTCGCCGCCGATGACCCGGCCTCGCGCCGCAACGGCACGCGCCGGATGAACCCGCTCTTCCGGGGTGACGCGCTGCGCCGCGCGCGGAGGCTGCTGGCGGCCGTGCGCGAGATCGCCGATGCCCACGGCGCAACTCCCGCGCAGGTCGCCCTCGCGTGGGTGATCGCGCACCCGAACACCGCGGCGATCCCTGGAGCGCGCTCGCTGGAGCAGCTGGAACAGAATGCCGCCGCCGCGGACCTGCTCCTGGCGCCGGACGAGCTGGCCCGGCTGACCGGCGAGGCCGAGCGGTTCGACGCTGGCCGCCGGGTCTGACGGGCGCACGGCACTCGCGCGCCGCGTGATGTCGACCGCGCCCGGACGGGCGATCTCCGCCACAATCCCCGCGTGACCGCCGACCAGGCCCGCAACCTCGCCTCGGAGCTGATCGTCTGGGTCGCCCTGCTCGGGGCGTTCGGGATCCTCGCTGCAATCCATCTCATCGACGGGCGGCGGCGGCGGCGGCACGTCGTCGAGATCTGCGCGACCGGCGCATACGGGCCGCGCGCCGAGGTCGTGGCGGCGATCGTGGCCCGGGCCGGGCTTCTCGCGCCGGACGAGGCGGAGCGGCTGGAGGTCGCCAGGCGAGCGGCCATGGGGTACGGCCCCAGGGACCGGAAGGCACCGGCCGCGACGAGACGCGCCCGCGACCGGGCATTCGCGAACGAGCGCGACGTCGTCGCGCTCGCGGCGGCGGCCGGGGCGCGCGATGCCGCACTCGCCGCGCTCGCCGCGCTCGAGGACCCCGCGCTTCGCCGCGTGGCGGCGGAGTGCGCCGCCGAGACCGCCGCGGCCGTCGTCGCCGTGGACCGGATCCCCGCGGACGAGTTCCGGATCCTCACGAAAGCATGGCGCGAGGTGATCGGGCCGGTCGCCGTCCGCCCGCGCCGGGAACCCTGAGCGAGCCTACCATTGGAAGGCGACAGCCCGCGACCCGGAGGGAATCCCGTGAACCAGGAGCACCAGGCAACCCAGGCGCTGGAAGCGGCCGCACGTCGGCGACGCGAGCTGCGGGACGCGCTCGTGGAGCTCGAGAACGCGGTGTCGTCCCCCGCCCGGGACTCAGAGCGATGGCGCGAAGGCGTGGCGGCGCGGCTCGCGGTGCTGCGCGAGGCGTTCGCCGACCACGTGGCAGAGACTGAAGGCGCCGGCGGTCTCTACGACGAGATGGAGGACATTGCACCCCACGTGCAGGGCAAGGCACGCCGGCTCCGCGAAGAGCACCCGCCGCTGACGAGCGCCATCATCGACACAGTCGCACGGTTCGCCGAGCCGCTCCCGGAGGGGACCGACTTCGACGCGATCCGGGACGACCTGCAGCGGCTGATGGGCCGGTTCATTCGCCATCGCCAGCACGGGGCGGACCTGGTCTGGGAGGCCTACGCGCTGGACATCGGCGGCGCCGGCTGAATGGACCATGCTCGGGCGGGCGCGGGGACGCTGGAGACCAGCCCCGCCGCCGACAATCCGCTCGCGTCGCTCGTCGCGCACGGCGGCGTCGTCGTGCTCGACGGCGGGCTGGCGACGCAGCTGGAAGCCCAGGGGAACGACCTCGCGGACCCGCTCTGGTCGGCCCGCCTTCTCGTCGAGAACCCTGGCGAGATCACGCGCGCCCACCTGGCCTTCTTCCGGGCCGGCGCGACGATCGCGACCACGGCGAGCTACCAGGCCACGTTCGAGGGCTTCGCGGCCCGCGGGATCGACCACGCCGCGGCGATCAGCCTGCTGCAGCGGAGCGTCGCGCTCGCGGACGAGGCACGGGCGGCCTGGCGGGCAGAGCGGCCCCCGCACGACACCGGGCCGCTGCTGGTGGCGGCGTCCATCGGGCCGTACGGCGCCTCCCTTGCCGACGGCGCCGAGTACCGGGGCCGCTACGGCCGGAGCGTGGGCGATCTCCGGGCCTTCCATCGCGAGCGGCTCGAGGTCCTGGTCGAGACGGCGGCCGACCTTCTCGCCTGCGAGACCGTCCCGGAGCTCGAGGAGGGGGTCGCCCTGGTCGAGCTGCTCGAGGAGACACCCGGTGCGCGGGGCTGGCTCAGCTTCTCCTGCGCCGACGGCGCCCGCCTGCGGAGCGGCGCGGCGGTCGAGGAGGCATTCGCGCTGGCGGAGCAGTCGTCGCGCGTGCTGGCGATCGGCGTCAACTGCACGGCCCCGCAGCACGTCGACGAGCTGCTGGCCCGCGCGCGGAGCGCGACGTCCAAGCCACTGATCGTCTACCCGAACAGCGGCGAGCAGTGGGACGCGCTCGCGAAGCGGTGGATCGGCGGCGACGGCCCGACAGTCGACGGGCCTGCCGCCCAGCGCTGGATCCGGGAGGGCGCCGCGATCGTGGGCGGCTGCTGTCGGGTCTCGCCGGCCCAGATCCGGGCGGTGGCGGGGGCGGTGGCGGGGCTGGCGGACGGCAGCCGACCGCGCGGGAGGATGGACGCGTGACGAGCACACCGGGAGCCACGGCCAGGTACCCCATCCGGACCGCGACGGCCGAGACGATGGAGGCGTTCGCGGCGCCGCTCAATCTCGCGTTCGCGGAGATGCCCGACCCGGGCGACGAGGAGCGCCGCCTCTGGGAACCGGAACGGATCATCGCGGCGTTCGACGGCGAGCAGCCGGTGGCGACGGCGGGCGCCATCACGTTTCGCCTCACGGTGCCGGGTGGGGAGGCCGGTGCGGCCGGCGTGACCCTGGTCGGCGTCAGCCCCTCCCACCGGCGACGCGGGATCCTCCGCTCGATGATGCGCCACCAGCTGGACGACGTCCGCGCGCGCGGCGAGCCGCTGGCGATCCTGTGGGCCTCGGAGGGTGCCATCTACCAGCGGTTCGGGTACGGCCTCGCCACGCTCAGCGGAAGCTTCGAGCTCGCACGCGACCGGGCCGCCTTCGCGCGCCCGGCACCGGCCGAAGGCAGCGTTCGCCTCGTGGACCTCGAGGCCGCGATGGAGGTCTTCCCCGCGGTCTACGACCGGGTCCGCGTCGAGACACCCGGGATGGTGGCACGAAGCGAGGCATGGTGGCGCTGGGGCACGCTCCACGACACGGACCACGCGCGGAGCGCGAACGGCATGAAGTTCTTCGCCGTCTACGAGGCCGGCGGGTCCGTGGAAGGGACGGCCGTCTACCGCGTCAAGCCCGACTGGGATGACCGGGGACCGAACGGCCGGCTGGTTGCCCAGGAAGTCATCGCGACCACGCCGCGGGCGACCCGCGACCTCTGGAGCTGGCTGTTGAGCGCGGACCTGGTCGGCGTGGTCCGCGGCGTTCGCGCCCCGGTCCCGCATCCGCTCCAGCTGCTGCTCGCGGAGCCGCGCCGGCTGGGGTTCACGGTCGGCGACGCACTCTGGCTGCGCGTCGTGGACATCCCGGCCGCGCTGGCGGCACGGACCTACGGGCGCCCGGGGACGCTCGTGCTCGAGATCCGCGACCCGTTCTGCCCGTGGAACGCGGGCCGCTGGCGCCTCGTGGCCGGCGAGGACGAACGGGGGGTCGTCCAGCCGACGACGGCCGAGCCGGATCTGGCGCTTGACGCGAGCGATCTCGCGGCCACCTACCTGGGCACGTTCCGGTTCTCGGATCTCGCACTGGTCGGGCGCGTCGCCGAGATCACGGCCGGGTCGCTTCGGCGCGCGGATGCGCTGTTCGCCGCCGAGCGCGCTCCCTGGTGCAGCACGATGTTCTGACGAATGCCACCGATCCGGCGGGCGGCCAGCACCTATATCGTCTACTTCGTCGCGGTGGGGGCGGCGTTCCCCTACCTGCCCGTCCACTACCGTGCGCTCGGCCTGGACCTGGACATGATCGGCCTGCTGGCCGCGCTCTCGGCGGCGACGCAGCTGGTCGCGGCGCCCGCATGGGGCGCCATCGCGGACCTGTTCGGACGCTCGCGCCTGACGCTGCCGGCCGCAGCCCTCGTCGCCGCGGGCGGGGCGCTCGCGCTGGCCCTTGCCCGAGAGCCAGCGGCCGTGACCGCGGCCGTCATCGTCCTCTCCCTTGGGCTCGCCGGCATCGGTCCCGTCCTGGACGCCCGGACGATGGAGCTGCTCGGCGCGGACCGGGCGCGCTACGGGCGGGTGCGCGCCTGGGGGTCCGTCTCGTTCGTGGTCTCGGCCGCGATCTGCGGGCCACTCCTGGATGCCCGGGGCACAGGTGCCCTGTTCCTTGTCTACGTCCCGTGCCTTGCGCTGACCGCGCTCATCGCGCTCGGCGTGCCGCGGCGTGCCACCCGGCGGCACGCGAGCCTGCGCGCCGGCACGTTCCAGCTCGTCCGGCAGCCGCGAATGGGGCGCTTCCTCGTCGGCGCGCTGATCGTGTGGGCGTCGCTCGCCGCCGTCAACGGGTTCTACTCGATCCAGATCGTCGCGCTCGGCGGGGCCGCCTCACTCGTCGGGTTGGCCTGGGTGGTGGGAGCGCTGGTCGAGATCCCGATCATGTGGTCGTTCCCGCGCCTGGCCGCGCGGTTCGGCGCGGGGCGGCTCCTGGTGGCGGGCGGCGCGCTCTTTGCCGCGCGCAACCTCCTGGCGGCCCTCGCCCCGAACGGGGCCGCGCTCGTGGCGATCGCCCCACTCGAGGGCGCGGCGTTCGGCCTCTTCTTCGTCGGTGGGGTCGGCTTCGTCGCCGCCCGGGCGCCGGCCGGCCTGGCGGGCACGGCGCAGGGGATCTTCTCGGCGACCACCGGCCTGGCGACGATCCTGGGCACCGGCGCCGCCGGCCTGATCGCGACGGCGCTCACGATCCCCGGGCTCTTCGCAGTTGCCGGCGTCGTTGGCCTGATCGCCGCGATCGTCGTCGCTGACGCCGTGCGCGGCGCCACGCTCCCGTCCGGGGCGGCGCCGGGCCCCATCGCCGTCCCTGGACCCGTCGGGGACGGCGTGCCCGTCACGATCCCCGGTCCCATCGCCGACCATCCGCCGACCGGTGGCGCCGCCTGACCTACGTCCAGATCGTCGGCGGGCGGATCGTGGCGCCGATGGAGGCCGCCAGGCGCTCCAGGAGCGCCCACCAGTCGAAGCGGCTGGTCACCTCCGACGCGCGGAGCGTGACGAGCCGTCCGGGCTCCACCAGCGTCGGCAGGACCCGATCGAGGATCGCCTCCACCTCGTCGCGGAATGCATCGTTCGTGCTCCGCACGCCGTCGGCCTGCAGCTCGATGTCGGGAAGCAGCCGCACCACCAGGTCGTAGGTGGCGGACCAGCTCCGGACCAGCGCCTCGACCGCGTACCGGTCGGCCCCGCCGCAGGCCCGCAGGTAGTACGCGAAGTTGTCCATCACGCCCCGGTCCGTCACGAGGATGTCGGCCTTGCGGGCGAGCTCCAGCTCCTGCCGGATCTGCGAGACCAGGACCCACAGCTGTGCCTCGCCGGTGGCGCCCTCGTTGATACCGAGCGGGTTGTCGCGCACGACCTCGCGCGCAAGCTCTGCCGAGCGGCCGGCCCGCTGAACCGTGGCCGCGAACGCCAGCACGGCGCTCGTCTTGCGGATCCCGTGGGAGCCGATGAAGGCGACCTTCGCGGAGCGCGGCCAGTGCGCCGGCGCCCCGCGGACGGGCGCAGTCGAGACGCTGGCTGGTCGGGCTGGTCGGGCGCGTGGCATCGCCGCCTAGGGTAGGCCGCCCGGCTCCGTCCCGCGGGACAGGCGTGGCATCGGCAATGCTCGGCGCGGAGCGGGAGAGCGCGACGTCCCGCGCTCTACGGCAGCGGAAGCCGGACCGACCGCCGCGCATCGCGAACCACCCGGACGAAGCTGCCCAGGTGCGCGGCCGGCCGGATATGGCTGGGCTCGCCGGCGTAGATCGTCGGGATCGGCACCCACGCCATCGGCCACCCGCCCCGGATGCACGTCGTGATCATCTCGACCTCGAACGCGAAGCCGGCCTCGTGGCTGGCGAGAAGCGCGACCATGAGCCGCCGGTCGACCAGGCGATACCCGGACTGGTTGTCGGGGATCTCGCGGCCGACCGCCCACGAGAACGCGCGGCCACCGAGCGAGTTGGCCAGGCGCCGCACCGGGGGCATCCGGCGGAAGTCGCGGCAGCCGATGACGAGCGCGTCGCCCGCGACCAGGCGGGCGGCGAGGAAGGCGGGGATGGCGGCCGGGTCGTGCTGCCCATCGCCATCGAGGGTGACGACCGCGTCGAAGTCGAGCTCGAGCGCCCACTGGAAACCTGCCCGAAGCGCGGCGCCCTTGCCCTGGTTCGGGTGCCGGACGAGCACGGAGGCGCCCGCGGCCTGGGCCTCGGCCGCGGTGGCATCCGACGATCCGTCGTCGACGACGAGGACCGGCAGGTGGACCAGCGTCCTGCGGACGACGTCCCCGATCCGGGGCGCCTCGTTGAAGGCCGGGATCAGGGCGAGGACGCGGCCGCCCCCCGTTGGCCCGACCGGCGCGCCGTGCTCAGCGGCGGCCTGTCTCGCGCTCAGCCTGCCGCCCCCGGAGCCGCTTCGAAAAGGCGCTCCACCACGCGCGCCGCGTCCGCGGCCACGCCGAAGAGCAGGTCGGACTTCGCGGAGGTCTGGAACCGGAGGCCCACGAACGCGAGCCCCGGCTCGCCGGTGATGCCGCCATCGTGGATCGGCCAGCCGTCGTCGGCGAGGACCGGCAGGCCGAGGTAGGAGAAGTCGGGCGCGAACCCGCAGGCCCAGATCACGCTCGTGATCCCCGCCGCGCCCAGGTCGAGCTGGGCCACGAGCGGAACTCGAAAGCCGTCGTCACCCGGATAGTCGTCCGAATCGTCGGGGTCCGGGGCGACCAGGCCTGACCGTTCGATCTGGGCGTCGATCTCTTGCCGGAACCGTGCCGCGAACGCGTCCGCCCCGGCGAGGCGAGCGTGGAGGTCGTCGGCGATCCGGAGCCGACTGCCGGTGACGCCCTCGATGCGCCCCAGCAAGTGAACCCCGTCGCGCGCGAACCGGTGCAGGTTGATCGTGTGCCCGCCGCGAGCGCCGGTGAGGTGCGGGTTCGGCGACCGGCGACCGCGCGGGTCCGCCCATTGCGCCTCTGTCAGGTCGAAGAGGCCACCGGCGACGGTCCAGCGGAATGCGTCCCTGCCCCGGTAGCGCCGGATGAAGCGGCCGGCGCTCCCAACGCTCAGGTAGACGTCGCGGCCGGCGAGGCGCAGCTCCTCCGCGACCTGGCAGCCTGACTGCCCGCTCCCGACGACCAGGACGGCACCGGGCGGCAGCAGCTCCGGGTTCCGGTAGGCGATCACGTCGAGCTGCGCGATCGGGATCGGCAGGTCGGCCGCGAAACGGGGCCTGCGCGGTGTCCGGTTGGTCCCGGTTGCCGCGATCACGCGTCGGGCGCGCCAGGGACCATCGGTCGTCTCGACCGTGAAGCTGGGGCCGGCGGGGTCCCGGGTCACGGACGTGACGGCGACACCCTCGCGGACGGGCGCGGCAATCGCGGTTGCCCAGCTCGAGAGCATCTCGACGATCTCGGCCCGCGGCAGGAATCCGTTTGGGTGGTCGGCGCCGCCGACCCCCGGCGGCAGGTCGGGCAGCGCGGTCATCCAGTTCGGGGTCACGAGCGTGAAGGAGTCCCAGCGCCGGCTGCGCCAGCTCTCGCCGACACGCCTCGCCTCCAGCACGACGTGGTCCACGCCGCGCCGGGCAAGCGAGTGGCTCGACGCGAGGCCCGCCTGCCCCCCGCCGACCACCAGCGTGTCGATGCTCCGCACCACCGATTCCCCCTGCACCTCGAGAGCGGCGGGACGCGCCGACCATCGGGGCGTCAGGGTACCGCGACCGGCGAGGAGCCATCCGGGTGCCGGACCCGCAGCGAGGGCGTTGCCGGCCGACGCTGAGCTCGTCCAGATCCGTCCGGGGGCGCCCGACGTAGGATCCGGCGAGCGGCGCGTGTGGGCCGGAAGGGGCGACGGCCGGGTTGCCGCCATGACCCGCGCTTCGACAGCGACATCCGTCCGTAACGGAAGCCCGAACGTTGAGACGATGAACAGCATGAGCGACTCGCAGGCCACTGGCCCGGAACCCACCGCAGGACGGGCTCGGCGGCGACCCACGCTTGACGGGTCGTGGCGCCCGGCCAGCGCCGGCGCGCTTGCCGCGGGCGTCGCGATCGCGGCCTCCGAGCTGGTCGCGGGCCTGGTCCCGGGCGCGCCGTCGCTGGTGACCGCGATGGGGTCGCTCGTGATCAGCCTCCAGCCGCCGGGTGCCAAGGACCTGGTGGCGAACCTGTTCGGCACGAACGACAAGGTCGCCCTGAGCATCGCGGTGCTGGTCGTGGCGCTCGCCGTCGCCGCGGGGGCCGGGATCCTGGCCGCGCGGCGCCGCTGGGTCGGGGAGGCCGTCTTCGTGGCGTTCGGGCTCCTGGCAGGTGCGGCCGCGCTGCGTGACCCACTCGCGTCGCAGGCGCTGGCGGTGGGCAACGCGGGCGTCGCCGCGACGGCGGGCCTGGTCGCCCTCCTGGGCCTCCTGTCGCTCGCGGAGAGCGCGGCCGTCGCAGACCGCCCGAACGCCGGCGTGGCCGATCGCAGCACGCCCGAATGGACCCGTCGGCGGTTCCTGATCGCGAGCGCCGGGACGCTCGGCGGCGTGATCGTCGCGGGCGGCGCCGGCCGCTCGCTCCTCGACGGACAGCACGCGGACGCCATCGTGAGCTCGACGAAGATCCCCGCGCCGCTCCTCGCGGTGCCGCCCCTGACGGCCGACCAGGCGCTCGGCACCGCGGGCCTCACGCCGCTGGTCGTGCCGAACGCGGACTTCTACCGGATCGACACCGCGCTGCTCGTCCCACGTGTTGACCCGGCCACCTGGAAGCTGGACGTCACCGGGATGGTCGGTCATCCCCTCACGTTCACCTACGACGAGCTCCTCGCGATGCCGCTCTACGAGCAGTACGTGACGATCTCCTGCGTCAGCAACCTGGTCGGCGGGCACCTCGTGGGGAACTCGCTGTGGACGGGCGTCCGGCTGAAGGACGTGCTGGAGACCGCGGGCGTCCAGCCGGGCGCGACGCAGATCGTGGGGCGCTCCGTGGACGGCTTCACGGTCGGGTTCCCGACCTCGTGGGCGATGGCGCCCGGGCGGGAGCCGATGATCGCCGTGGGCATGAACCGCGAGCCGCTGCCGGCCGACCACGGCTTCCCGGCCCGCCTCATCGTTCCGGGCCTCTACGGCTACGTCTCGGCAACGAAGTGGCTCGCGTCGATCGAGCTGACGACCCGCGAGGCCGTGGATGGCTACTGGGTGCCTCTGGGCTGGGCCAAGGACGGGCCCATCCTCACCCAATCGCGGATCGACGTGCCGGCGAGCGGCGCCACGCTGTCACCGGGCGTCGTCCAGGTCGGGGGCGTGGCCTGGGCGCCGGACCGCGGGATCGCCGTGGTGGAGCTCCGGGTCGACGACGGCCCCTGGCAGGCCGCCGAGATCAGCCGGCCGATCTCGAACGCCACCTGGGTCCAGTGGACGCTGGCATGGACGGCAACGCCCGGCGCGCACAACCTGGAGGTCCGCGCGACCGACGGCACGGGGGACGTGCAGACGGCCCAGGTCTCCGACCCCGCCCCGGACGGCGCCCGCGGCCATCACCGGATCCTGGTGATGGCGGGGTGAGGGCCGAGTCGACCAGGTCCGACCCCGACCCGCACTGCGTCCCCGACGCGTTCGGTCAGCCGCCGCCCGCCCCCGCTGCCCGCCAGGTGTGGCCACCGTCACGCGTCATCAGGAGGCTCGCCGGGGCGTCGGCCGACGTGGTGATCACCACGCCCTGCTGGGCCGAGGTGAACCCCAGGTCGCGGATCGTGACGGCGCCGAGTGACGCGACGACGGTCCAGGTCCGCCCGCCGTCGAACGTCGCGACGAGACGTGCCCCGGTCGAGTCGCTGCCGGCGACGACGATCATGGAGGCCGATGACGCAGCGACCTGCGAGGCCATCTGGACCGGTGCCACGGTGCCCGACGCGGCGAACGTCGATCCTCCGTCGTGCGACAGGTACAGGTGGTCCCCCGCCGGGGCGCCCCAGAGTCCCACGTCGCAGGCCGCCGCCAGCTCGGTCGGGCTCGAGGCAGCCAGGAAGGCCGGGCCGACGACATCGGCGCAGGGCGGCTGCCACGTCACCCATGCGCCGTTCACGAGGCGAGCGCCGGCCACGACCGTCCGGTCGTTCTCGAGCAGCCATCCCGAAGCGCCCGAAAGGATCAGCTGCACCGACGGGACCGGTCCGGCCCCCACCGGCACGCGAACCGCGGAGAGGCTCCAATGGTCGGTGCCGACGGGGCTGGACGCGACGCGGTAGCCCCCGCCGTCGAAGACGACCGCGTGGACCGTGCCGCCGGCGGTCTCGAGCGCCGCGACCGCGGCGCCCGCGGCCAGGCCGGGGATCGTCAGCCGGGCCCACGTCGTGCCGCCGTCATGCGTGGCCCAGAGGTCGGGCCCGAAGGCCCACCCATTGCGCGCGTCCGCGAAGCGGAGCCCGCTGATCCCCGACGCCCCCTGGCCCGGGCCGGGGACCATGGACGCCGCGGGAGCCGGGACGGCGGCCCACGTGTTCCCGCCGTCGATCGTGCGTGCCACCGCCGCGCACGGCCCGCTCGGGCAGGTGCCAGTCCCGAGAACCCAGCCTTCGTCGACCGACACGAACGTCACCGACGCCGGGCTGAGCCCGAGGAGCGAGGTGGGCGCGCCCGCCGAGGCGGAGGGCGCGGGCGACGCGGAGGCGACGGGCGCCGTGGCAGTGGGTGTCGCGGAAATGACGGGCGTTGCCACGCTCGGGGATCCGGTCCCGGGCCCGCCGGCCGGGAGGTTGCCCCCGTTCCGCGTCACGATCAGCGCCGCGACGGCGATGACGACGATCGCGGCCGCCGCCAGGTTCACCGCGACCCGGGCGAAGAGGCGCAGCCCCCGGTCGCCGGCGCGCGGCGCAGGCTGCCTCGACGGGATCTCACCGATCCGCGTCACCAGCTCTTCGGGGGCAGGTCGCGCGGCGGAAGCCCGCAACGACGCGCGCACGTCTCGCTCGAACGACTCGTCGTTGTTCATGGCCTGAATCTCCCCTGGTCCTCTGCGTCGGTGGCCGCGCGGAGCTGGCGCAGCGCGTAATGGAGGCGAGACTTGACCGTGCCGGCGCCCACGCCTGCACGGGCCGCGATCTGGTCCACGGTCAGGTCCGCGTAGAAGCGCAGGACCACGACCTCGCGGTGGTCGACGCTGAGCGAGCGGATGGCACCCGCCAGGGCGTCGCGCCGGGCAAAGCCATCGTTCGCATCGGGAGTGGAAAGCTCGGGATCCAGCGCGATGTGGATCGGCCGGCGGTGTCGGGCCCGGAGCTGGTCGCGACATGCGTTGACCACGATCCGCCCGAACCACGCCTCGAACTTCGCGGGGTCGCGCAGGTCCCCGAGATGGCGCCACGCCGTGAGCGCGGCGTCATGGGTCGCGTCCTCCGCGTCGGCGCGGTTGCCGAGCATCAGCGTCGCGTAGCGATAGGCGCTGTCGAGCACGCGCCGGTCCACCAGCTGGGCGAAGGTCCGCGCTGGCAGATCGTCCTTCCGGCTGGCCTCGGGATCCTTCACCACTGCCAGTCGCTCCATTCCGCCCATGTCCACCTGACGATCGGAGCGGGCGAAACGTTCAACCGGGAATGCGGCGGCGTTGCCACGACCGATAGGATGGCACGATGAACGCAACGCTCTATCGCGACGGCGCCCTGGCAGACGGGCGCTCGGATCGCCTTCGGCTGGGCGTGAGCATCCTCATCGCGGATGGCCGGATCGCATGGATTCGGCCCGGCGACGCGGAGGGCCCGCTGCCGAGCGACGCGGTCACGGTTGTCGTCGACGCGAGCGGCTCGACGTTCGTGCCGGGAATGGTCGACTGCCACAGCCACCTGACGCTGCCCGGCGGCGCCCACTGGATCGATCGCATCGATGATCCGCCAGAGCGGCTGCTGGCCGTCGCGGAACGCAACGGACGCCTGATGACCGGCGCCGGTGTGCGCTGGGCGCGCGACGTCGGCGCGCCGCGGATCGAGGACCCGGTGGACGGGCGCTTGCGGGCCCTGAGCCTCGGCGTGCGCGACCGGTGGCGGGGCCGCCAGGGATTCCCCCACGTGCGTGCGGCCGGGACCTGGCTGGACCGCGCCGGCACCATGCCCGGCCCCCGCAGCGTCGAGGCGAGCGACGCGGACGAGCTCCTGCGTCTCGCCAATGGCCAGCTCGACGACGGCGCGGACCTGCTCAAGCTCTATCTCGACGGGCCCGAGGCCGGCGTCGCGCCGTGGTCCGTGGAGGAGCTGCGTCCCGTGATCGCGGCTGCCCATTCGCGGGGCGTGAAGGTGACCGCCCACTCCGGGGACCTGGCGGGCGCCCGGGTCGGGGTGGCCGCGGGCGTGGACTCGCTCGAGCACGGCATGGAGCTCGACGCCGACGTTGCCGCCGCCATGGCTGCGCAGGGCACGGCACTGGTCTCGACGCTCGCGGTCTTCCGATCGTGGCTGGGCTTCGCCACCACCACCTCCATCGAACGGTTCGTCCTGCCGGAGCGCCGGAGCAGCATCCTGGACCGCCAGGCCCGCGCGGAGGAGAGCGTCCGGCTGGCCCGCGCGGCGGGCGTGGCCATCGCCACCGGCACCGACTTCGGCGGCGGCTCGACCCGCGCGAACCAGCTGGCGTGGGAAGTGGAGAGCCTGTTCGCGGCGGGGCTCGAACCATGGGAGGCGCTCGGCGCGGCGACCTGGCGCGGCGGCGACCTGCTCGGCGAGCCGGACGCCGGCGTGATCCGCGAGGGCGGCCCGGCGGACTTCAGCCTGGTCCACGGCGACCCGCTGTCGGACCCGACCGCCCTCTGGCGCGTCTGGCACGTTGCCTGGGCCGGCTGAGCGTCAGCGGACGGCGAACCCGTCCGCCCGTTGCTGGACCGCGCTGACTGCGTCGATCCCCGAATAGAGCGCGAAGGCGACGTCGGTCTCGAGCGATTCGCCCGGCTGGAGGATTCGCGCCCGGCCGGCCGCCTGGGCCTCCTCGAGCTGCATCGGGTGGCCGGTCCAAGGCTCGAGCGCCACGTGATGATGTCCGCGCCAGCCGCCGTAGACCTGCCAGAGCCAGGCGTGCGGGAAGACCTGGCGGTCGAAGACGATCGCGACCCCGCGGCGCGTCGACGTGTCGGTCAGGGCAAGCCACCCCTCGGGCAGGTCGGTTGCCCAGTGGCCGCCGAAGACGGCATCGGAGGCGGGCCGCACTTGCCGAACATCGCGCCCGCCGGTCGGTTCCGACGGGTCTGGCTGGTGCGGCCAGGCGTAGGCGCTGCCGACCTCGCCCATCGATGGGCCGGACGACACCCCGACGAGCATCGCTCGCCCGGGATGGTCGATCCGGTGGGCCGGGGTCACCGCGAAGGCAGGGTGGATGCCCCACAGGAACGGCAGCGGGCGCACGTCGAGGTTCGTGACCCGGTAGCGGGCGCGCAGGACGGGCTCATCCCCGCGGAGCTCCAGGGTTCGCTCGAACCGCGCCGGGGCAATCGTGGCAAGGCCCGTGGCGAGGACCCAGGCCCGATCCTGCGCCGAACCGCCCTGCGCCATCCAGGGGACCGACCACAGCTCGCCCATGTAGGGCAGCTTCTCACCGTGGAGATCCGCCCGGTCGCCGGTCGGGAAGATCTCGTCCCAGCCGCCCGACCACCAGTCATCGAAGTGCGTTCCGTACGGCGCGCGACGCGGGAGCGTCCGCGGGTTGGACCACAGGAGGTTGCGGTCCGCCTCCTTGTCGACCAGCTCCAGGACGTGCCCGCCCAGTTCGGGCAGCAGCGTGACGCGGAGCGCGGCATTCTCCAGGACCAGGGCGGGGATGCCGTGGAGGCTCCAGCCCTCGGCGACACGGGCGCTCACGCGATGATCACCTCGACACCTGCCGCGCGGATTCGCTCGACGTGCACGGCCGACGCGCCGCTGTCGGTGACGAGCGCGTCCACGGCCTGGATCGGGATGATCGGCGTGAAGCCGGATTGGCCCAGCTTGGAGGAGTCCGCCACGACGACAACCCGTCGCGCCCGGGCGGCCATCGTCGCCCCCACCTCCGCGACGAGCACGTGGGGGGTCGTCAACCCCTCCTCGATCGTGAGCCCTTCGCAGCCCAGGAAGACGATGTCGGCCGACAGCTCGCGGAGGCCGGCCACCGTCTGCGGCCCGACGACCGCCCGGTAGTCGGGCAGGTAGAGGCCGCCCAGGCAGATGAGGTGCGGCGATTCCCAGGCGCCGATCGCCTCGACCACGGGCAGCGAGGGCGTGACGACGGTGATCGCGTTCGACCGGCGAAGCGGGCCGGGAATGCCCGACGCGATCGCCGCCACGGTCGTCCCCGAATCAAGGAAGACAACGTCGCCGACGGAGATCATCGCGGCGGCAGCCGCCCCGATGCGCGCCTTCTCCTCGCGGCGCTCGCGCGACTTCTCCGCGTAGATCCCGAGGTGGCGCGACGCGGCGCCGCCCACGGCGCCGCCGTGCACGCGGCGAAGGCGACCCTCGCCCTCGAGGATCACGAGGTCCCGCCGGATCGACGCCTCGGTGACGAGGAACCGACGCGTCAGGTCGGCAACGGAGACCCGCTCCTGCTCGGCGACGAGGCGTTCGATCTGGTCGCGCCGGTCACGCGCGCTGAGCGCCCCGGGCGCCGCTGGGCCGCGGAGCGGCGCGTCTCCTCCCGGCGGGCGCGAAGTGACGGCCGGAGCCCCCGGGGCGGCGGCTCCCGTGGTCGGAGCTCCGGCGCGCCCGCTCACTTGTTCACACCCATCGTCAGGCCCTGGATCAGGTTCCGCTGGAAGATGAGGTAGACGACGACCGCGGGCAGGGCGGAGAGGAGCGAGCCGGCCATCAGGGCCGGGACGTTGACCACGCGGCCGGTCTGGATCACCGCCAGACCGACCGTGATCGTGCGGACCTGCGGATCGTTGAGAAACAGCAGGCCGATGAGAAGATCATCCCAGATCTGGATGAACTGGAGCACGGCGACGGTGGTGATCGCGGGGATGCTGAGCGGCAGCATCAGCTTGCGGAAGACCTGCCAGTGCGACGCCCCGTCCATCAGCGAGGCCTCGATGAGTTCCGAGGGGATTCCGCGGTAGTACGTCGTCATCAAGTACGTCGCGAACGGCGCGCCGAGGGCCGCGTAGACCAGGATCGCGCCCGGGTACTGGTTGACCAGGTGGGCGACCCGGGCGATGTTGACGAACTCCGGGATGATGATGGACTGCATCGGGATCATCATCCCGGCGAGGATGGCCAGGAACACCATCCCCGAGCCGCGGAACCCGAGCTTCGCGAACGCGAAGCCGCCGGTCGTGCTCACCACGATGATCAGCACCACGGCCCCGGCGGTCACGAGCGTCGAGTTGACCAGCTCCTGAACCACCGGCAGGACGTTGAACAGCTCCTTCCAGCTGTCGAGCGAGAAGCCGCTCCCGGATATGTATTGGTCCTCGGACTTGAACGCGGTCAGGACCATGAACACGAACGGGAACAGCATGATCACGACGACCACGCACAGGACCAGGAACATCAGGCCGCGCGTGATCCGGCGCCGGGTGCTGCCCATCGCCGTCGCCTAGTCCAGGCGGCTGCGGAAGATCCGCAGCTGCGCGAGGCTGATCGCGAACACGATGGCGAACAGCACGATCCCGATCGTCGCCGCGTAGCCGAACACGCCTACCTGGAAGCCCTGCTGGTAGACGTAGAACTCGAGGGTGGTCGTGCCGTACCCGGGCCCGCCGCCCGTCATCACGAAGATCAGGCTGAACAGCGCCGTGAACGCGGTGATGAGGGTCAGAATGAAGGCGAACTGGATGAACCGCATGAGCATCGGGATCGTGATCTTCACGAAGGTCGTGAAGGCGCCGGCGCCGTCCACGCGGGCCGCCTCGTAGACGTCACGGTCCAGGGTGGCCATCCCCGTGATGAAGATGATCGTGTTGGTGCCGAACACCGACCAGATGAACGTGATCGCGACGGCGACCATCGCGGACACCTCGCCTGACAACAGGTCGGTGTGGATCAGGCCGAGCCCGAGGGCACTCAGCACGTGGTTGAGGATCCCTTCGGCGGCGAACACGCGGAGCGCCACCATGCCGATGACGACCCAGGAGATCGCCGTGGGCAGGAAGTAGGCGGACCGGAAGAACCGCCAGCCCGGGACGTGCTCGTTGAGCAGGTACGCCACGAGCAGCGGGATGAGGATGGCGAACGGGATCGAGGCCAGCAGGAGCAGGTTGTTCTCGATCACCCGCCAGAACGTGGGGTCGCTGAACAGCCGCTGGTAGTTCGCGGTCCCGATCCAGGTGGACGTGATGCCGTCCCACCGGGTGAAGCTGTAGTAGACCGCCTGGACCATCGGCACCGCGAGCAGGAGCAGCTCGAGGACGATGACCGGCAGCGCGAACGCGAGGCCGGCGCGCCGCTGCGACGTCCGCAGGCGGCTCCCGGACGCGCGCGGCCAGCGTCCGCGCACGGGAGCCGGGCGGTCCGCAGCCGTCGAGATAGTGGTCATCGGGAAGGGGGGCCGGCGGCGGATTGGCCCGCCGCCGGCCGAGTTCGATCAGCCGCCGGGGGCGGGTGCGGTGTACGTGTCGCCGCGCCGATCGGGCGGCAGCTGGTTCAGGGCGTCCGACATCGCCTTCGTCGCGGCCTGCGGGCTCATGGTGCCGGCAAGGATCGCGTTCAGGACCTTGGTCGCCACGTCCTGGACCTCGGGCTGGATGACGTTGTCGATCATCGGGTAGCGCGTGTAGCCCTGGTTCGCCGCGAAGTCGAGCATCGCGTTGGCCAGCGGCTCGGTCGCGGGGATTCCGGCGACGACAGGGATCAGCCCGCCGGCCGCGATGATGTTCTGGGCCGCCGGGGTGACGAGCCAGGCGAGGAACGCCGCGGCCTCGGCCTTGTGCTGCGAGTAGCTGGTGACGCCGAAGCCGTCGCCGGGGAACTCGACCACGCCCTTGGCCTGCGTGTCGGTGAACGGCGGCACGAACACGCCGACGTTGGCGCCCATCTTGTCGTGGAACTCCTTGAAGTCCCACGAGCCCTCGAGCGTCATCGCGGCCTTGCCGGCCTCGAACTGCGCGACCGAGTCGGTGTTGGTCAGGACGTCGGAGTTCGTGTAGCCCAGGGTCTTGAGCGAGGCCCACTTCGTGAGCTGGGCGACGATCGCCGGGTCGGTCCACGGGATCTTGCCGCTGTAGAGCTTCTGCCAGTCGCTCACCGGCAGGTACATCATCATGTAGCTGAGGTCGTAGTACGGGTAGAAGCCGGCGTTGAGGGCCTGGCCGCCGGTGCCGTAGGCCATCGGCAGGATGCCCGCCGCCTTGAGCTTGGCGCACGCGGCGAAGAACTCGGTCCAGTTGGTCGGGAACGTGGTGATCCCGGCCTTCGCAAACAGGGCCTTGTTGTAGAAGCCGTTGTAGTGCTGCATGTCGAGCGTGACGCAGATCGCGCCCTGGGCAAGCGACAGGCCCTTGGAGCACCAGTCGATGCCGGTGAACTGCTGGAGCGTGGCCACCGGGATGTACGAGTTCAGCGGCTCGAGGTAGGCCTGGTTCTGGAGGGCGAACAGGCCCGTCCACATGGTCATGATGTCCGGCCCGGACCCGGCGATGGCGGCGGTCTTGAGCAGGGCGAAGTAGTTGTCGGCCGGCTGGCTGACGACATTGATCGTGACGTTGGGGTTGGCCGCCATGTAGGCCTTGACGAGCGCGTTGGTGACGTCGGCATTGGCCTCGGTGCCGTAGTTGTGCCAGAGCGTCAGCGTGACGGGCGCCGCCGGCGAGGGCGACGCGGCTATAGATGGGGCCGTCGAGGCCGCCGCCGAGGCGGCGGCAGAGGCCGCGGCACTGGCGGCCGGGGCGGTCGTGGCGCCGCCGCTGCATGCGGTCACGGCCACGATTGCCGCCGCGGAGAACACCGCGGCGAGCTTCCGGTGAACCATCGGTTCCCTCCTCAGGCAGCCGGGTCGTGCGATCAGATCGACCGATCCCGGCCAATGCGTTCCAACGCCAGCATCTCGACTGACACGGCGGTCGATTGGAGCCGTGACGCGCTGAGGCCGTTTATATCCCTGCGCGAAACGAACGTCAATCCGAACATTGAAGCCACGGTCTCGAACGGGGCCGCTGATCTACCGACGTCGAGACGAGCATCGAATGTACATCAACCGCGCATCAACACGAACACATTCAGTTGACGAACGGCGCTCGCGTGATAGATTCCCGACGGCGGGTCCGCGTTCGCGGATCTCCGCGCGCGGTGCCGGAGCGCCCCGCGCCGACGTTCGGCGGAGGAGGGTTCAAGCGTGTCGACGGGCGAGTCGATCAGGCTCCAGCGGCTCTTCGACGGCGGGCAGAACGTCGTCGTCGTGGCCATCGACCACGGCCTCTACAACGGGCCGCGACCGGGCTTCGAGGACCTCGGACCGATCGTCGATCGCCTGCGCGGCGCGGACGCGATCCTCCTGAGCCCGGGCATGGTCCCCCACGTCAGGTCGGTCTTCGAGCATCGCGGTGCGCCGGCGATGATGCTGCGCCTCAACTGGGGCACCCAGTACGCGACCCAGTGGGGCTACCACGAGAGCCGCAGCGTGCCGATGATCTCGGCGGCGCAGGCCGTGGCCCTCGGCGCGGACATCGTGCTGGTTGGGATGTCCATCAAGACGGGCTCGGAGCTGGTCGACGCGGAGAACGTCGCCCAGGTTGCCCGGTGCGTGGCGGAGAAGCGCGAGGTCGGCGTCCCGATCGTCGGCGAGGTCTACCCGGCCGGCCACGAGGACGTGGCCCCGGAAGAGCGCCACGAGCAGATCTCGATCGGCTGCCGGATCGCCGCCGAGCTGGGGGCCGACCTGGTCAAGACCTTCCACACGGGTGAGCGCTTCGCGGAGATCGTCCGCTCGACACCGGTGCCCATCCTGGCGCTCGGCTCGAAGAAGCTGCCCCGAGAAGTCGATGCGCTCGAGCTGGCGGCCACCGCCATCCGGGACGGCGCCAGGGGCGTGGTCTTCGGCCGCAACGTCATCGGGGCGCGCAACCCGGAGCGCTTCCTGGAGGCGCTCCAGGAGGTGGTCAAGAACGGCGCGGAGCCTGCGTCCGCGGCCGCGAAGCACGGGCTGGACTGAGCCTCGCGCGCGGTACCCGCGATGCCCCTTCTCATCGGCCTGGACATCGGGACGACGTCGGTCAAGGCCGGCATCTTCGAGCCGTCGGGCCGCCAGCTCGCAGCGGCCGGGGAGGAGTATCGGATCGATCATCCGGCCCCCGATCGGGCGGAGATCGACGCCGAGACGTACTGGGACGCGACCGCCGTCGCGGTCCGACGCGCGCTCGCCATCGCCGGCGTCGAATCCGACCGGGTCGCGGCGATCGGCGTCTCCAGCCAGGGTGAGACCGTCGTCCCGGCGGACGCGAACGGCCGCGCGCTGGGCCCCGCAATCGTCTGGCTCGACAACCGGGCCCTGGCCGAGGCTCGCGAGCTGGGCGAGCAGTTCGGCGATGCCGAGGTGTATGACCGGACCGGCGTCCCATCGGTCACCCCGACCTGGACCGCCTGCAAGCTTCTCTGGTGGCGACGACACGAGCCCGGGCTCTTCGCGGCAACCCGGCGCTTCCTCCTGGTCGAGGACTTCGTCATCCAGCGGCTCTCGGGGCGGTTCGTCACGGACGGCGGGGTGCAGTCCACCTCGCTGCTCTACGACATCTGCGTCGACGGCTGGTGGGACGCCATGCTCGAGGCAGTGGGGATCGGACCCGAGCGGCTGCCCGAGCTGGTCCGGCCCGGGGCGGTCGTGGGCACCCTGTCACGCGAGGCGGCCGAAGCCCTGGGGCTCCCGGTGGGCGTGCGGGTGATCGCCGGAGGCATGGACCAGGGCGCCGGGGCCGTGGGCGTCGGCAATCTCGGGGGAGGGGTGGTGTCCGAGAGCACGGGAGGTGCCCTGACGCTCCAGGCCTCCGTCGATCGCCACGGCGGCGATCCGACCCGCCAGACGCCCGTCTACGTCCACTCGGCCCCGGACCGCTACCTCTACTGCCCGGTTTGCCCGACCGGCGGGATGGCGCTGACCTGGTTCCGCGACCAGTTCGGCGCCGAGGAGGTCGCCCGCGCCGCGCGCGAGGGTCGCGACGCCTACGACCTGCTGACGGCGCTCGCGGCCGGGGTTCCACCCGGCGCGGACGGTCTCACGATGCTCCCCCACCTCATGGGGGCATTCAGCCCGGAGTACGAGCCGGAGGCGCGCGGCGCCTTCTACGGGTTCACCCTTCACCACGGCAAGCCGCACTTCGTGCGGGCCGTATTGGAGGCGGTCGCGTTCATGCTCCGCCGGAACCTGGAGCTGCTTGCCGGGGCGGGAGCGCCGGCGGCCCAGATCCGGTCCCACGGCGGCGGCTCCCGCAGCCCGCTGTGGAACCAGGTCAAGGCCGACGCCTGCGGGCTGCCGGTGATCACGCTTCATGGCGACGACGCGGCGGTCCGCGGGGATGCGATGATCGCGGGCGTGGCAGCGGGCGTCTTCGCGGACTTGACGGCCGCCTGCGCGGCAATGGTGGTGTTCAAGGACCGCTACGAGCCGGACCCGGCGACGCGGGCAGCGTATGACGACGCATACGGCCGCTATGTTCGGCTGTTCGACGCGCTCCGGCCGGTCTTCACGACCGCCGGGCCACCACGCTGACAACCAGCTGTGGGACCAACGCAATCGTTCACAGGAGGCAGACCGTGGCGGTGAAGGCAAAGATCGGCGTCCTCGTCATGGCGCTCCTGGAGGACGACTACAACAAGACGGCGCACATGCGGCCCGCCGCGACCGCGGCCGCCCGGGAGATCGCCGACGCGCTGGCGGCGTATGGCGACGTGATCCACCCGGGCCTCGTGGAGGAGGAAGAGCAGGCTGCTGCCGCCGCCCGCCTCTTCAACGCCGAGGACGTCGACATCATCGTCGCGCTCGAGCTGGCCTACACCAAGGGACTCGTGCCCGCGCGCTGCCTCCTGGAGACCAGCGCCCCGGTCCTCGTCTGGAACACCCAGAAGATCCCGCGGCTCGGTGAGGACGACGGCTTCGACGTCGTCATGCTCAACAGCGGCATGGCCGGCATGCCCGAGCTCACGGCCGTCCTCGTCCGGACGAAGCGCGAGTTCGCGCTCGTCACGTCGCGCTTCGACGATCCTGACGGACGCCGGCGGATCGGCGAGGTCATCGCTGCCGCTGCCGTGCGGCGGCGGCTTCGCGATGCCCGGGTTGCCCTGGTCGGCCACCCGTTCGAAGGGATGACCGACCTCATGTTCGACGGGCTGTCGCTCCGCCAGGAGATCGGCCCCGTGGTCTGGCCGCTCGAGCCGGAGAAGATCGCCGTCCGCTTCGGCGAGATCTCGCAGGCGGAGGTGGATGCGACGGTCGCCGCGGAGCGTGCCCGGTACAGCGTCGAGATGGAGCCCGCGCTCTTCGAGCGCTCGGTCCGCCTGGCCCTGGCACTCGAATCGGTCGCGAGGGAGCATCGCTTCGATGCCTTCACCGCGTTCGACCAGGTCTGGCTCAGCGATCCCCGGGTCGGGATCATCCCGTCGTACGGGACCGGCCGGCTCTGCGAGATCGGGATCCCCGCCTCGCCCGAAGGGGATGTCAACACCGCGGTTGCCCAGCTCATCCTGCAGGAGCTTGCGGGCCAGGCCACGACCCTCGAGAACTACGTCATCGACTTCGAGAACGAGGCCGTGATGTTCTCGCATGACGGCCACGGCAACCCGGCCCTCGGCACGCCGGGCGGCGTCAAGGTGAAGCACTCGATCTACTACACGGGCGTCCATGGCTTCGGGGCCGGGTTCGAGTTCGCCTACCAGCCGGGACCGATCACCAACCTGGCGCTGGTCACGGTGGACGACGGCCGATGGCGGTTCGTCATCTCCGAGGGCCAGCTGCTGCCCTTCCCGCCGCGGCCGATCTCCGCCCCCCAGACCCTCTTCCGCCACGACACGCTGCCAATCGCCGCCTGGTGCGATGGCTGGCTGCGCGCCGGGGCAACCCACCACATGGGCGCGGCGCAGGGACGCTGGACGGCGCAGCTCCTCCACCTCGCCCGGATGCTCGGCATCGAGGCGGTCGTCGTTTGAGCACGGCCCGCGGGGCCCGGATCCAGGCGCCGGTCTTCGAGATCGGGCTGAAGGGGTATGCCTACGGCGCAGAGGCCGTGGGCCTGGCCAGGGCGGCGGATCGCCTGAGCCGGGAGCTCGACGTGAGCGTCATCTTCGACCCCCAGGCAGTCGACATCGCGGCCGTCGCCCGGGAGACGCGGCACCTCCTGGTGTTCGCCCAGCACATGGACCCGGTGCAGGTCGGCCGGGGAGCGGGGGCCGTGCTGGCGGAGGCGATCCGCGAGGCTGGGGCGGTCGGCACGATGCTCAACCACTCGGAACGGAGGATGACGCTCGGGGACATCAACCGGGCGATCCTCCGGGCCGGCGAGGTGGGCCTCGCCACGATGGTCTGCGCCGACTCTCCGGAGGAAGCGGCGGCCATCGCCCAGCTGGGCCCGGACATCGTGCTGGCGGAACCGCCCGAGCTGATCGCCACGAGTCGCTCGGCGGCCACGGAGATGCGGGGCTTCGTGGAACGAACCGTCGAGATGGTCGGGCGAATCGACGCCGGGATCGTCGTCATGTGCGGCGCCGGGGTCCAGACGCCGGACGACGTGGCGAAGATGATCGGCCTGGGCGTCGGAGGGACCGGGTCGTCGAGCGGGGTCCTGCGGGCCGCCGATCCGATCGCGCAGATGGAGGCCATGCTTGCGGCCATGAAGCGCGCCTGGATGGAGATGCACGCCAGCGCGCCCGCTATGCAGCAGAGCAGAGGAACGATTGGATGACCGTCCACCACGAGACCGTCGAGGTCCGCAGCCAGCTCCGCAAACCGATGTTCCATGACGTCACGCAGGCGGCCGAAGAAGCGGTGTCGCGCTCGGGGATCCGGATGGGCACGCTGACCGTCTATTCGAAGCACACGACCTGCAGCGTGATCATCCAGGAGGCGTCCCACGACCGGCTGTATGACGGAACCGAGTATCTCCTCCAGGACCTGCTGGACCGGCTGGAGGCGATGGTGCCAACCTGCCGGCACGAGGGGCAGTACCTGCATCCGGGCACGGCGCACATCCGGCATGCCGTGGAAGACCTCGGAGAAGAGGCGGTCTGGAGCCTGAACACGGACGCGCACCTTCGGTCCAGCCTGATCGGGCGCTCGGAGACGATCCCGATCCTCGATGGGCGGATGGAGCTCGGCGAGTTCGGGCGGATCTATTTCGCCGACTTCGACGGGGTCCGGGAGCGCGACCGGAGCGTGCATCTGATGGTCATGGGCGAGTAGCGGGCCGACCTGCGACCCCGGGGCGGAGATCGCCCGGTGTCGGCCTGCGGGAGAGGTGGTACGCGAGTGGGCATCGGGCGAGCGACGACGACCGTCGCGATGGTCATTGTCCTGGCGGCCTGCGGGGCGACAACGCCGTCCACCAGCCCGGCGCTCTCCGTCGTCCCGTCCAGCGCCCGCCCGACGGCGAGTCCGACTGGCCGCGTGAC
>DAITNC010000015.1:0-15506 GCA_036834865.1 Candidatus Limnocylindrales bacterium
CCGGCAGTGGCTCCGGCTCGGGTTCGGGCGCCGGCTCGGGCGCCGGCAGTGGCTCCGGCTCGGGTTCGGGCGCCGGCTCGGGCGCCGGCAGTGGCTCGGGCTCAAGCGCCGGTTCGGGCACCGAGATTGCGGCCAGCGACTCGGGTTCGGGTTCGGGCTCAGGCACCGGCAGGGGCTCGGGCTCGGGCGCCGGCAGTGGCGCCGGCTCGGGTTCGGGCGCCGGCTCGGGCTCGGGCGCCGGTTCCGGTTCCGGTTCGGGCGCCGGCTCGGGCACCGGCATGGGCTCGGGTTCGGTCATGCGGTAGATCCGGGTCCCGCTGACGACAACCGACGCCGACGACCGCTCGGCGGCGGCGTCGGCGGAGGCGGTTGCCCCACTTTCGGAGTCCGCGCCACCGGGTCGACCCGGCTCGGCGCTGCTGCCGACCGGGCCTCCGCCGGTCTCGTCGCTCGCTGCGTCTGCCCCACCGAGGCCGACAGCGTCACGGACGCGGCCGATGAACGTCGGGTGCTCTGGAGCTGCGGGCTGCGGCCCCGGCTCGGAGGCCGGCGCGACCTGCTCCGCGGGCGAATCGGCCACCTTCGACCCGGTCCACTCCAGGAAGCTCCCGCACGATCCGCAGAAGCTGTCCGTGGCCAGGTTCGAGAACCCACACTTGGTGCAGACGATCACGTGGCGCTCCCTCGACAGCCAGCCTGCGCGCACGCACTTCGAGCCTTCCGCCCGGACCCCCGGCCGCGCGCGAACGGGCCGGCGGAGCGTGCGAGCATGGTAGCAAGCGAGTCGAGCGCGAGACGGGCCTCGATCACGCCTTGACGATCTCGATCCTGTGCGGCACGTGCGCCGGCTTCGCGGTCGCCACCAGCGCGTCGAGACCCGCGGCCGAGATCGACTTCGGGTCCTTGACCCGGACCCGGATGAAAAGGTCCTCCGAGCTCCCGCCAGGAATCGATCCGCCCGAGTCGTGGGACCAGGCCGTGGCACCGGGCTCCGCGATCTCCACTTCGCCGCCCGAGAACACGGCGACGTGAGCCGCCAGGCCACCGACCGTGCCCCGGATCCTGAACAGGTCGACGGCCGAGGCGACGAATGCGCGGCGGCGTTCGATGGGCCAGGTCTCGTCGAGCGCCGCGCCCGTCCACGCCCCCAGCCACTCCAAGAAGTCCTCCGGCGCCAGCGCCGGGTCGAGGTAGGCAGGGAAGCAGTCCAGGACCTGCACGACGCCGGCGATCACCTCGTCGAACGCAGAAGTGAGGCGCTGGGTCATGTCGTCGTCGCGGTACAGGCCGGGGAGCTGCTCCCCGAGCGGGTGCGGCGAGGGGAGGCCTGGGATGTGGCCGCGCATCGCTCTACGCCCCCTCGACCATGAGCTGGTGCTCGTAGCTGAAGACGAGCGCGTGCGGCTCGAGATCGAGTCGCTGGGTCACCTGGCCGCGCTGGCCGGTGATCGGATCGGCTCCGAAGAGACGGACGTCCTCGACCAGCTCGGTCCCGCGCAGCCCCTGGAGGACCGAGTAGACCTCGCCAACCTGGACCGGGCGTCCGAAGGGCCAGCCGGTGCCCTCCGGGCCGCCGGTGATCGGGTGGAAGTAGCCGTAGATCGCCCGCATGGCGTCATCCTGGAGGCGCGTCGGGTTGACGCGCGGCCGTGCCCGGAGACGCGCGACGATCGTGATGCCTCGATAGGCGGGCGGCTCCACCAGGACTCGCGTGCCCACGACCCGGCACTCGTCGAGCCGGGCGGCGACGCGCGCGAGCGTCTCGTCCGACGGAAGCAGCTGCTCGAAGCGGAGCCGGCCCGCGTCATCCTGCGCGGCCGGCACGACGAGGACCCGCACGGAGCCAGCATCGGCGCCGTCGCCCGCGGCAACGGCTCGAACGCGCGCAAGCTCCGGCGCCGCCTCCAGGGCGAGATGCTCGAAATCCTCGGTGGTGACCGCGCGGCCGCGGGTGCGGAGCGAGATCGGACCCCGCAGCTTCGCGTTCTCGATCTCCTCGCCGTCGACGCCGCCGGCCATGGTCCGCCGGTTCTCCACGCGCGAGACGTACGGGATCGAGCTCTTGAGGACGCTGACGGCCCGCGGCGCCAGGTTGCCCGCCCGGCCGCCGCCGGTCAGGTACGCGTCCGCTCGTACGTGCGCGCCCTTCGGAGGGACCGCCCCGTACTGCCGGACCGTCCCATCCGGCTCGCGGACCGCCGGGCCGAACGAGATCTCGCCGGCCACGGCGTCCAGGACGAAGTGCCGGTCCTCGGGCCCCGACCCCGCGAAGTCCGGGACCTGCACCCACTCCTGCCAGCCGGCCTCCTCGTCCGAGACACCGAGCGTCATCGGCCGGTCGCTCGGCACGACCGGGCGCCGCTTGAGGAGGAACCGGCCGCCGGCCACGCCCTCCGCCACGCCCACGATCTCGTCGACGATGACGTCCGCATGTACCGCGGCGGCCGTGCCGCCGACCGTGGCTGCCTCCACGCCCCGCACGTTGGGCGACGCCGAGTAGAAGGGCTGGCCCTCCTCGGGTTCCGTGACCCGCGCCCGGACCCAGCCCGCCCGGACCTTCTCGATCACGGACGCGACGTGGCCTGCCGGCAGATGGACGACCACGTCGCCATCACGGTTCAGGCCACCGGTGGTGTCGCTGTCGAGGTCGCATGCCTCCCAGTCCGCGCCCGTCCACGCCTCCCAGGCCAGCGGTGGCCAGGCGGGATCCACCCCGACGCCCTCGATTCGGCAGGCGAACCGGAGGCGGAGCGCGTTCGATGGCGCGGGGTCGCTGAGCCCGACGAGGAGGAGGTCGCCCGGCTTGGGCTGGCTCTCGAAGGCGAGGAAGTCGCGGCTGTTGAGGGCCTCGGTGGTCCGGTCGACGTGCTTCTTGCCGTCGACGGACGTGAAGGCCGCGGCCACGGAGACGGGCACGATCGGGAGGTCGTCGAGCGTCGTGAAGACGATCGCCTCGTCGGTCTCGGTCCTGATCGTGGCAGCCTGCGTGCCGCCCGGGATCCGGATCGCGTCCGGTTGCGGTCCGGAGAGCCAGAGCGTGATCTCGCCGCGTGCCGCGGACGGGGGGAAGAGCCGGATCCCGATCAGCTCCAGGAACTTGACGTAGTTCCGGTCCGGAACACGGTTGACCCGGTAGAGGAGCTGGTCCGTCATCCAGGCAAACAGCTCGATCAGGGTCACACCCGGGTCGGAGACGTTGTGGTCCGTCCACTCCGGGCAGCGTTGCTGGACAAGGCGCTTCGCGTCGTCGACGAGATCCTGGAAGCGGCGATCGTCCAGGTTGGGGACCGGCAATGCCATCGCTCACTCCTCCGCGGGGATCACGTAGAACGGGAAGACGAGGTTGCGCGGATCGTTGGCCGATCCGATCGTGTAGCGGATGTCGATATAGAGGGTGGCCTGGTCCTCGGGGTCCGGGGTCACGTCCACGTTGCGGACGCTGATCCGGGGCTCCCACCGGCGGAGCGAGCGGCGCACGTCCGCCGCGATTCGACCGAAGGTCGCGGCGTCAGCCAGGCCGAAGATCTCGTCGTGGATGCCGCAGCCGAACTCCGGCCGCATCGGACGTTCGCCGTAGGCCGTGCCCAGGATGAGCCGAATGCTCTCCTCGATCTCGCGTTCGTGGGTGACCAGGGCGATCCCGCCGGCGGAATTCGTGCGCAGGGGGAATGCCCAACCGGCGCCGATGAACTCGTCGTTGGCCATCGCGACCCTCCTCAGCCCAGCGAGACCTGGGAGCCCTTAACGGACGTGATGCCGCCGGACTCCAGCGAGAGCTGGCCGTTCCCGCTGACCTTCGTGCTGGCCGGCGAGCTGATCTCCACACCACCCATGCCACTGATCTTCAGGGAGCCCTTGCAGTCGATCGTGAAGTCGCCCCCGCTCTTCATCTCCACCGTGCCGCTCCCATCGGAGGTGATTACGACCTTCTTGTTGGCCGCGTCCACCAGGATCGAGATGCTGCCGTCGGCCGAGGAGACCAGGATCCCCTCGCCCTGCGACTTGTCCGAGAAGACGATCTTCTGGCCGGTCCGGCTGACGAGCTTGCGCGCCTGCAGGTTGCCGTCGCCGTCGAGCTCGATATCCGGGGGCTTGTCCTGGCCGTTCCAGAGACCACCCAGCACGTAGGGCTCGCGCACGCTCCCGTGGTGGAAGGCCACGAGGACCTCATCCTTGTTCTCCGGGATCCACACGAAGCCACGCGAGGCCCCGTTGCCCGGCGCTGCCACGCGAGCCCAGTCGGTGACGAAGTCGACGCCGGCATATGGAAGCAGGACCCGGACTCGGCCGCGGTTCTCCGGGTCCTTGGTATCGGTCACGATCCCGACCTGGACGCCACCGAGGCCAGGGGTCACGACCGGGTCGTCGCCGGCCCCGCCGCCGCTCGCGAGGCCAAGCAGGGAACGCTCCTGGCGTCCGCTGATCTCGAAGAACGTGCGGTACTCGTGCTTCGCCTCGTACACGTGGCGCGTGTGCGTGAGCGTGTAGCGGCCCGCGAACGGCTCGGCAACCTTCGTCACGTGGACGCCCGCGCCGGCCTTGAGCTTCGGGTTGCCGCGCGCGATGCCCGCCGCCTCCGCAAAGACACTGCCGATCTGCTCGGCGATCGCCTTGGCTGCGTCGTCCACCTCCCGTTGCGTGTGGCGCGGTCGATCGCCGGTCACGTGGCCCGGCGAGCCGAAGACAGCCGCCAGCGAGGCGGGGCTGTCCCGCAGCTCCGCACCGGTCGTGGCGCCGGGTTGCTGGGCGATGAGATCACGCTTGGCGACGACGTCCCAGCCCTTCACCGTCACCTGGCCCACCTGGCCTCCCGCCGTGACGCGCGGCCGGAACTCCAGGAGCTCCTTCCCGTAGACGAGCTGGAGCGGGTTGGTGCTGGCGAGGTCGCCCGCCCCCGGCGCGTCAAGGGCCCTTGGAGGGTTCCGGAAGTCGAGCTTGCCGTCGCGGACGGCCACCTCGAAGCCCCTCTCGCGAGCCAGCCGGCGCAGGAAATCCCAGTCTGTCTCGGCGGCCTGGTGGACGAAGGGGTGGACGAACCCGGAGTCGTCGATCTGGCCGCGCTCCAGGCCGTGGCCGGCGGCGATGTCGCCGGCGAGGTCCGAGTACTTCTTCTGGACGTAGACCTTCGAGACGCGGCCGTGCATGAGGCGGTGGCACGCGTCGTAGCCGCGGACCACGAGGACCGGCGCCTTGTTCTCGCGATACTCGCCCTCGAGCGCCGTGACCTCCCCGCTGATGAGCAGGCCGGGGCTTGGGTCGTCGAGGGGCGTCGCGGAGATCTTCACCTTCGAGCCGACCTTGACCTTGGACTTCTTCAGCGCGTCCATGTCCGGGGTTTCCTGGAACGTGATCGCAAAGGTGTCCGGCAGGTGGAGGTGGTCGTCAACCACCACGTGGATCACGCTGGATTCCAGCGAGCTGTCGAGCGGCTGCCCGTCGATCTCGATCCGGAATGCGCTCGCGCCGACCGCACCAGGCATGGGTCAGCCTTCTCCGTCCGCGAGGCGCTTCGCCTCGCCGCGCGAGGGCACGAGGATCCGGGTCCCGGCAGCGACCCGGAACGGATCGTCGATCTCGTTGAACGCGGCGATCCCGCGCCAGAGAGCCGCGTTGCCGTACTCGCGGTAGGCCACCGCGGCCAGGCTGTCCGCGGCGTCGAGCACCACGCTTCGACGGCTCTCTCGCGATCCCGACGTGGGGTTCGTGCCCTGCGGCTCCTCCGGGATCTCCTCCAGCGTGATCTGGCAGGTTGCCCGGATCGGCGTCCCGTCGGGCTTGAAGAGCGTGTACTTCGCCTGCACGGTCTTGAGGAAGCAGCGGTAGTCCGCGAAGATCGTGCTGCTTCCCCACTCGAAGCCCAGCATCGGCGGCCTCGGAGGGGTGCGCTGGATGGAGTTGGGCGTCGGTTTCGTCCACTCGAAGAGCGTCTTGACGCTGGCGGTGACGTCCGCGCCGGGCGTGTCCCAGGCGTCGAACGTGATCTCCATCGAGACGCCCTGGGGCCCGGCCCCGGCGAACTCGGGGCGGTTCGTGGAAGCCGCCCCGCGCGCCTGCGGCCGGTTCCAGGTGGCCGACTTCGAGGTCGTGATCTCAGCGGGGTTGTACATGAAGTCGAGCTGCATGATCTCGGGGTCGCCGTCGACCACCTTGAGCCGCGCCTTCTTGAGCTGGCCGCCGGCGAGCATCAGCGGGTGAACCCGTTGTGGACGAGCTCGAGGACCTCGAGCGCGACCTGGTTCGTACCGGTATCGAGCGACGGTCCGGACCACTTCGCCGGGTAGACCCCGGCCAGCTTCCACGACGTCACCTTGGTGCCACCCGAGTCGAGCAGCACGATCTCCGCGGTGGAGCGCTTGGGGTCGCTCGCCACCGATGTCAGCCACGCGGCGACCTTGCCGGTGTCCTTGTCGATGGGCCGGGTCAGCTTGATGTTCTGGTACTTCGCGCGGCCGGGCAGGCGGTGCACGTAGTCGTTCTGGCCGCCTTCCTTCACCTCAGAGATGTCGTACTCGACGGTCAGGCCCTCGCACTTGGTCCAGCTGCCGAGCTCCGTGTGGTCATCGAGCGTGACCTTGAAGCGCAGGACGAGGCCGTACCCCGGCTCGCTCATCGAACCCTCCAGCCCGCCGGCCGGGCGCGGCCGCTCACCCGTCCACCAGCATGCCTGCGCGCTCGCGATCGAGCAGCAGCTCGGTCGTCAGGCGGGCGTGGATCCGGTCGTAGACGTGCTCCGCGATCTCCTCGTAGTCCGTTCCCGCGCCACCGGCGGCCGCAGCCCCCGCAGCGCCGCCCGGTCCGGCGGCAGCGCCATCGGCGGGCGCGACCGTCATCTCGTCGATCGTGACGGCTCGCTGCACGGATGGCGGCCCGGCTGCGGCGACGGTCGTGAACCCCGTCCCGGCAATCCAGCTGGTGGCGCCGGCGGGTCTTCCGGTCGCTTCGTCGTCCGGCGTGGCCAACCCGGTCGCCGAGCGGGACAGCGTCAGGGTCGGCGTCGCGGCGGAGGTCGGGCCGGCACCTCCTGCCTGCGCGATCCGGGACGCCACCGGACGATCGTCGCGTCGGGTGCCCGCGGCCGGTGCGCGGAGGCTCGGTGAGCCGGCTGCGCCACCGAGCACGGCTGAGCCGGTGGCGCTTCCGCCGCCCCCGGCGCCGAGCGGCGAGATCGCGAGACGCGCGACGATCGGCTCGGCGTCGCCCGCGTGAGCGAGGCCGAGCGTCGAGATGGCGCCCGGCTGGCTCGCGCGCATCGCGCGGCCCGGAACGAGCGGAGCGAGCGGGGCTGTGGTGCGCGCGGCCGACCCCGACGAGGCAGACCGCACCGGATCCCTGCCGGCTGGCGCCACGAGGCTCCGCTGGAGCGCGGTGAACCCGGGCGTGTGTGTCGGAAACGCCGTCGCCGGGCTGCCGGTCATCGCTGGGCTGCCGGTCGTTGCAGCCGTGCCCGCGGGAGGTGCAGCCCCGGACTCCGGCCAGCGGCCGATGGTCGGTTCCGAGTCTGGCTCGGCCGCGGCCGAGCCCCACGAACGGTCCAGGGGCAGGGCGGGGCCGCGCGAAGGGGCTGCCTCGCCGTCGGCGTCAGCGGCAGCGGCGTCCCGGGCGAGACGCGAGACGCCGATGGCCGATTCGCCCAGGAGGGGCCGCGTGACGATGGGCGTGCCCGCTGATCCGGACTCGGCGGCCGAGGGCTCGCCGACCGCCTCCGAAGGCGCTCCGCCGGGCGCCCCCGCCGGGCGTGGGTCACTCGCTCCGGCTGCGGTGGGCGTGGCGGACGCGAGGTCGGGCGTCGGCGGAATCGTGGCGAAACCCGGCGCGGTCGCGGCCCGCCGCGCAACGACGAGCCGAGGAAGCGGTGCCGGCGCCGCGGCTGCGGGAGGCATCGCCGGTGCGATCGCCGCGGACGCCCCTCCCCGTCCCGGGGAGTCCGTCGAACGGGGCATCCTGGCGACGGGCAGGTCGGCCCGACCGGGCTCGATCGCGGCGGATGGTGGCCGTCCGGGGAGCGGCGCACCGAGCCCCAGCCGCCGGGACTCGCCGAGGGTCCTCCTCGAGACGACGGGGCGCGCGGGATCGTCCGGCCCGGCAGGCGCCGGCGGCGTGGCCGCGACGCTCTCCCCCGGTGCCGAGCCGGGCGCGGGACCCGTAGCGGTGACCGACGATCCCTCAACCAGGGCCTCACCGCTCCCGCCCGTCGCGCCCGGCGCGACGGGCGGCGCGCCCGACGCGACGGTCCGGGCGACGGCAAGCATCGGCGCGGGCGCCGTCTCGTCGGCGACCCGGGTCGCGGCCAGGGCGGGCGTGGACGTCGCGGTCTGCGCGACGGGCAGGATTCGCGGGAGAAGGAGCGGGACCTCGGCCGTCGGTCCACCGGCCACCGAGCCCGCGATGTCGTCCGCGGCGGTCTCCTCGAGCACGGCCTCGGCGGTCGCGCTCTCCAGGCCCTGACCCGGCGGCATCGTCGCGACCGACGCGACGGCACGCCGGGCGGTAGGACGGCCCCGCCCCGGGGCGGCCGGCGGAGGCATCGCGGGGACGGGCCGGCCGTCGGAGCCGAGAGGCGCCCGCTGGACCAGCGGCACGGCGATCCCGCTGACCATGCCCGCGGGCCCGTCGGCGGTCAGGTCGTGGCCAAGCGGCACGAGCATCGGTTCGGGTGTGCGACGGCCTGCCAGATCGCGCACGAACGCCGCGCTCGGCGCGGTGAGCGGAGCCTCGCCCACGGCTCGCTGGAGCGGGGGCGCGTCCCGCCAGGCGGCCGGGCGCGCTGCAGCTCGCGGACTCGGTCCGGGATCCGGCGTCCCCGCAGAGCCCGCGCCGATGTTCGCACTGGGCGAAGGGTCGTCCCCGCCCGGTGCGCCACGGAGCCAATTCGCGAAAGGCCAGCGCACGACGAACTCACTCCTCTTCGGTCAGGCGCCGGTTGATCCCCGCGATCTCCTCGACGAAGCGAAGCCGGTCGGGGTGCTCCAGGTCAAGGATCGAGTCCATGGACCAGTGGAAGTGATAGGCGACGTACGCGACCTCCTCGAAGAGGCGGTCGGCCGCGTACGTCACGACCCCCCCGGCGAGGCGCCCCCGATCTCGACACTGAACTCGTGACGGCAGGCCGGGCAGGTCACCGCGGCCTGCGACGTTCCCTCCTGGTTGATGCGCCGGTAGAGGTCCTGGAGGAACGCGAGGTCGGAAGCGAACATGCCTTCGATGACCTGCGGTGTGACCTGGCCGAGGGTTCCCAGACGGGCGACGACGCGGGACAGGAGGATCACCGTCAGGTACGCCTCGTTCTCCCGCACTCGCGGGTCGCGCAGCGGGAGGATCTCGTCGCGAGCCGTGGCCAGGCGCATCGCCCCCTCCCGGTGGAGGGTGCCCGATTCGTCGACGTAGCCTCGCGGCAGGACGAACGGAAACTCGGTCCGCAGGCCCGCCGGAGCGGAGCCGGACGTGCCGCCGATGGCGGCCGCCGGCCCCGCGATCAGGTCGAGAACCACGTCACTTGATCCGCTCGAGCCGCTCGCAGACGATCGTGACGCTCTCGACCGCCGGAGTGTTGTCACCGGCCTTCATCCCGGTCGCCTCGAACTTCGAGATCCACGCATGGTAGAAGTTGTAGCGGGCAACCTCCCCGCCGGCGAAGTCGTACTGGACGATCGAGCCGTCCTTCCGGGCGCCGGTGATGGCGCCCTCGAGGGCCGCCTTGTGCCAGTTGTAGAGATCCATGCTGGCGTCGGCGGCGCGCTTGAGGGTGATGGTCGGCGGCTTGGTGGCGCCGATCATCTTCTTGAGGATCGGCTTGCCCATTGCGTCGTTCGCCTTCAGCTCGACGACCTCGATCTCGGAGGTGATGCCGCCCACCTCCTGGAAGGAGGCGATCGTGACGCCCCCGATCTCGATCTTGAAGCGCTGGGCGACGAGCGAGTCGAAGGGCGTCGCGGAGGGGAGTCCGGCTGGCATGGGTGGGGGTCCTCCAGTCTCGTGTCAGGCAGGGTTGGTTGGCGTCCTGGTCACTCGCTGAGCGACGTGCCGCCAGAGAACTGGGCGAGGCGGAAGATCACGAACTCGGCCGGCTTCACGGGCGCGATCCCGATGTCCACGATGAGCTGGCCCGCGTCGATCGTCTCGGCGGTGTTGTTCTCGCCGTCGCACTTGACGTAGAAGGCTTCGCCCGGGGTTGCCCCGAACAGGGCGCCGTCCCGCCAGGTGCGGACGAGGAAGGACGAGATGGTGCGCTTCACGCGCTCCCAGAGGTCCATGTCGTTCGGTTCGAAGACCACCCACTGCGTCCCCAGCAGGATCGACTCCTCGATGTAGTTGAAGAGGCGGCGCACGTTGAGGTACCGCCACGCCGGGTCGGACGAGAGCGTCCGGGCGCCCCAGACGCGGATTCCGCGCCCGGGGAACGTGCGGATGCAGTTGACGCCGATCGGGTTGAGCTGGTCGTGCTCGGCGCGGGTGAGGTTCAGCTCGAGCGAGATGGCGCCGCGCACGATCTCGTTCGCGGGCGCCTTGTGGACGCCCCGCTCGCCGTCGCTGCGGGCCCAGATGCCCGCCATGTGGCCGGACGGCGGCACGAACGCGGCATGGCCGGCGACCGGGTCGAAGACCTTGATCCAGGGCCAGTACAGGGTGGCGTACTTCGAGTCGTAGCCGGCCTTGTCCTGGCGCCACTCCTTGATCTGCTGCGCGTTGTAGTCGGGCGGGGCGTCGAGGATGGCGACGCGATCGCCCATCAGCTCGCAGTGGGCCATGATCGCGAGCTGGACCGCCTTGACCCCTTCGAGGTCCAGGACACCGGCCTGGTAGAGCGCCATCAGGTCAGGCGCCGCCACCATCGTGATCTCTTCGACCGCCTCCAGGCCTCCGAAGCCGGTCCGATCCGCGGAGTTGCCGACGTACTCGCCCGGCGTGACGCGGGTCGGGCCCGAGACGGTCCCGCCCGCAAGCGCGGCCTTCGTGCCAGTGGCTGGGGCGAGGTCGCCCTTCGCCATCTCCTCGAGGCGCACGAGCTTCGACGTCTTGGTCGCGGTGAAGACGTTGGTGCGGCCCTTCTTGAGGCTGACGTTGTCGTAGACCTCGGTCTCGCTGCCGCGGGTCACGACGAGCTTGAAGACACCTTCGCCGGGCTCGGACGGATCCCCGACCTCGACGCTGACGTCGTTTCCGACCGGGCCCGCCTCCAGGGCCACGACCCGGAAGGCCGCCTGGCCCTTGTCCGTGGAGCTCGGCAGCTCCAGGCGCGCGGTCGGCGCATCGGCGCCATCGGCGCCGATGCGGACGATGTAGGCGGTGGTCCCGCCGTTGAGGAAGAAGCCGTAGACGGCATGCGCCAGGTACGACCCCTCCATGAAGTCGCCGAACGAGGTGACGAACTGGGTCCAGTTCGTCACCATCACCGGCGTGTTGGCCGGCCCTCGCTGGGCCAGGCCGACGAAGGCCGCGACGGCCGTCCCGACCCCCTCGATGGGGCGCGAGGCGGCCTGGACCTCCTCGACGTAGACGCCGGGCGAAAGGTAGTTCGGCATGCGGATCGGCCCTCCCGGGCTGCGGAGGTAGGGACCGGTCGAGCGTGGCACCGGGGCCCCGACCCCGACAACGGGCGAGCGGACAGCCGAACGGGCCGGTCGCGCTGCACGATCGGGCACCCGGGGCCGCCCGATCGGCTGCCCCGGGGCGGCTTGCCGCCGGCGGGCCACCTTGCGAGGCTGACCGGGCGGGTAGCCGTGCCCGTAGCCGAACGGCGCCTGGCCGAATCCGTGACGCGGGACGGTGCGCGACCAGGGCTCCCGCGACCCGCAGGCAGGGGTGCACCGGATGATCGAGGAAGTCGACGAGACGCTTCGGGGCCTGGTCCGTACCGAAGTCCTGAGTGGCAGCCAGGTCGAGGTCTCGTTCGACGCCCCGACGAAGGACTGGGCCGCCCGCCGGAACGCACCGACGATCAACCTGTACCTCTACGACATCCGCGAAGACCTCTCCCGCCGGGATGCGGCGTGGGCCCCGGTCTACGCCGCGCAGGGCTACGTCACCGGCCACCATGCGTCGCCGCGGTACTTCAAGCTCCAGTACATGGTCACGGCCTGGACCCAGCGACCGGAGGACGAGCACCGGCTGCTGTCGGCATGCCTCGGCACATTCCTCCGGCACGAGACGCTGGGGCCAGCCGAGCTGACCGGCGCGCTTGCCGAGCAGCCGCTGCCGGCGCTGGTCAGCGTGGGCCTGCCGCTCGGGCCTGATCGCTCCATCGCCGATGTCTGGTCGGCCCTCGGCGGCGAGCTCAAGCCGTCGCTCGACCTCGTCTTCAACGCCCCCTTCGTCGTGGGCCGCAGCATCGCGGCTGGGGCGCCCGTCCGCGAGATGCCACGCCTGTCGATCGCCCGCCCCGACGATGGCAGCCAGCCGGAACGCCTCACGCCGGCGATGCGAGCTCGCCGGAGCGGGCCGCTGGTCCCGGAGGAGACGCCGGTGATCCAGGACGAGACCGTGGTCGGCGGGACGAAGGCGAAGCCCGGGCGCACGTACCGGATCCGCGGCTACCCGCGGTCCTGACCGCAGATGGCAGTCGCATCGCCGGTCAGCGACGCGTCAGTCCGCCACCTGGCGGCGCGGCTGGAGCTGGTCGAGGCGCGCATCCGGGTGGCGGTCGCCCGGCGGCGCCTCACGGACCCGGACCCCGACGACCGGTTCCGCGGCCTGTACGTCTCGGACGCGCAGGTTGACGGGATGCTGGCCGGCGGCCCTGCGCCGCTCCTGCCGGCCGCACCGGATGCCGACGCGGAGGCGCGCCTGCGTGCGGTCGAGGCCGACGCGGACGCGGCAGAGGCGGCCGGCGTGGACGTGCGACTGCGTCGACTGGTCCGCTCCTTCGATCTCCAGCCGATCGACGTGGAGCTGCTGCTTGTTGCGCTTGCGCCGGACCTGGACCCGCGCTTCGAACGCCTGTACGGATACCTGCACGACGACGTCTCGCGACGGCGGGCCAGCGTCGGCCTTGCCCTCGAGCTCGTCGGGGCGGGCGGTGCGTCCGGAGCCGGGCGCGCTCGGCTGGGACCGGCTGGACCGCTCATCGCCGGTGGGCTGCTGCTGGTGGAGGATGCCGACCGGCCGTTCCTGACCCGGGCCCTTCGCGTCCCCGACCGGGTCGCCGGCCACCTCGTGGGCGACGACACGACCGACCCGCTCGTCGCCGCCCTCGAGGTGACCCCGTCCGACCGTGACCTCGCCGGCACCGAGCCGCTGGAGCGCGGACTGCGTGCCGGCGCACGACTCGCCTACGTACGGGAGCGGATCGGCACCGCGCCGCTGACGGTGGCCGCCCGCGCGCTCGCCCGGCTGGGGCCGCCGCCGGTCGTGGTGGACCTGGGCCGCCTCGGACCGCGCGAGGAGATCGGGGACGCCGCGACGGCAGCGATCCGCGAAGCACGCCTCCGCGACGCCGGCCTCGTGGCGGGCCCCGTGGAAGTGCTGGCGGAACGCGGAGCGACCGCCGTCCGGGCCTTCGCAGAGGCGGCCTGCGTGACGGTCCTTCACGGCTCGCGCGGCTGGGACCCAGCCTGGTCCCGCACCGTCGCGTTCCTCGTCGAGGCGGCGCTGCCCACCTCCATGGAGCGGCACGACGTGTGGCTCGCGGCCCTCGACGGATCGGTCACCGACGACATGGCTTCGGCAATCGCCGCTCTCCCCTACCGGCTGGCGCCGGAGCAGGTGGACCGCGCCGCCGAGGCCGGCCGCCTGACGGCCGCTGCGTCCGGCCGGGCGCTCTCGGTGGCCGACGTCGCGGCCGGCGCCCGCTCGCAGAACGCGGCCGGCCTGGACCGGCTCGCGCGCCGCGTGGAGCCGCGCGTCGGCTGGTCCGACCTGGTGCTGCCCGCGGCGGTCGTGGAGCAGCTCGGCGAGCTGACCGCCCGGGCGCGACATCGCGACCGCGTCCTGGACGACTGGGGTCTCGGGCGGACGTCGCTCAAGGGACGCGGAGTGACCGGCCTCTTCGCCGGCGACTCCGGCACCGGCAAGACCATGTCCGCTGAGGTGATCGCCGGGTCGCTGGGCCTGGACCTGTACGTGATCGACCTCTCGACGATCGTGGACAAGTACATCGGCGAGACGGAGAAGAACCTGGACCGCGTGTTCAACGAGGCCGACCGGGTCAACGGCGTGCTCCTCTTCGACGAAGCCGACGCAATCTTCGGCAAGCGCTCGGAGGTGAAGGACGCGCGGGACCGCTACGCCAACGTCGAGGTGGCCTACCTGCTGCAGCGGATGGAGGTCTTCGACGGGGTGGCCATCCTCACCACGAACCTGCGCGCAAACGTGGACGAGGCGTTCCTGCGCCGGCTGGACGCGATCGTGGACTTCCCGGTGCCCGAAGTCGAGGACCGCCGTCGCCTCTGGGAACGCAACCTCTCGGCGGACGTGCCCAAGGCTGACGACATCGACATCGATTTCCTGGCCCGGCACTTCACCCTGTCCGGCGGGAACATCCGGAACGTGGCCGTCGGCGCCGCATTCCGCGCCGCCGACGGCGCGCGACCCATGGCGATGGCAGACCTCGTCCGCGAGACGGCCCGGGAGTATCGCAAGCTGGGTCGCCTCTGCGTCGAGGCAGAGTTCGGGCCCTGGTTCAGCGTGATCGCGACAACCTGAGATGAGCATGCGTCCGCGGCCCGCCCGGCCGCACGGGGATTGACGGGAGCGCGACGATGTCAGATGACGCTACGACCCTGCGGGAGGACGCGAGCATGCATCGCCACGAGCACGACAGGGAAGCGCAACCCGGTCGGCCCCGGCGTCGGTCCGAGCACGAGGACGCGGCAACGGCGTTCGCGGCCCGAGCGGCGGCGGCCGGCCGGACCGACGCGCTCGGCCAGGCCGCAGTCATGCGCCTCCAGCGCGCGGCCGGGAACGCCGGCGTCGCGCAGCTCCTCGACGGGGACGCGGAGCAGGAGTCGCCGGTGAAGGAGGTCGTGGGCCGGGGCGGCGGCACGCCCCTGGAGCCCGGAATCCGCCAGCGGATGGAATCGAGCTTCGGGACGGATTTCTCCGATGTCCGAGTCCACAGCGGCAGCGGCGCGGCGGCATCAGCCCGCGCGGTTGACGCGCATGCCTACACGGTGGGCAACGAGGTCGTCCTCGGAGAGGGCCAGGCACAGGGGTCCGCGGCGCATGAGCGGACGCTCGCCCACGAGCTGACGCATGTCGTCCAGCAACGCTCCGGGCCGGTCGACGGCACACCCGCCGCCGGCGGGATCGCGATCAGCAACCCGTCGGACCGTTTCGAGCGCGCCGCCGAGACGACGGCCGACCGGGTCATGGCCACGGGACGGGCAGGCGATGTCGGCGGGCCGGCGGCTTCGTCGATCCAGCGGGAGGACGACAAAGAGGAGGAGGTCCAGGCGCTCGCGATCCAGCGCCGCCAGGAGCCCGAGGAAGAGGAGGCCGGGGACGAGAACGTCAACCGGCCCACGGAGACCGGGCCCGGGGACGAGAACGTCAACCGGCCCACGGAGACCGGG
>DAITNC010000015.1:15606-23328 GCA_036834865.1 Candidatus Limnocylindrales bacterium
GCCCACGGAGACCGGGCCCGGGGACGAGAACGTCAACCGGCCCACGGAGACCGGGCCCGGGGACGAGAACGTCAACCGGCCCACGGAGACCGGGGCGGGCGCCGAGAACGTCAATCGGCCAACGGTGGAGCCGGCGCAGGTCCAGCAACCGGAGGAAGAGGAGGAGGTCCAGCAGCTGGCGATCCAGCGAGCCGCCGACGGCGAGCGCCTCGACGCCGCAGAGCACCTCTTCCTGTAGCGGGGCAGGCCTAGATCAGGCCCTGCCGGATGGCGTACGCGACCGCGTGCGTCCGGTTGCGCAGGTCGAGTCGCGACGTCACGTCGTGGATCACGTTCTTGACGGTCCGCTCGGAGAAGAAGAGGCGGCGGCCGACCTCGGCGGTGTCGTGTCCCTCGGCCAGCAACCTGAGCACCGCGATCTCGCGCTCCGTCAGGCCGGCAAACGTGAGGCCGCGCGGATGGAGCACCTGGCGCTGGAGCCGCCCGACCTGGGAGAGGAGCCGGCCCAGCAGGTCCGGCGGGAGGGTCCCCTCCCCGACCGCCGCTGCCCGGATCGCCGTGGCGAGGTGGCCGGCGGTCGCCTGGCTGCGGCGTACGACGCCGCTCACGCCCGCCTCGACGGCGGCCAGCAGCCCGGCGTCGTCGACCTTCGCAACGAGAAGGACCAGGCGCTCGTGGCCCGCCGCCCTGAGCTCCCGCAGCTCGCGTGTCGTCTCCTCGTCAACGTCGTCCGCGACGACCACCATCACGGCGGCCGACTCGGCCGCGGAGTCCGGGATGACGTCGATACCCGCCTGATCGCGGAGGTGGGCGGCGAGGCCTGCCCGCGAGAGCGGGTCGGCGCTCGCGATCGCGACGGAGATGCGGTCGACCCGGGCCGAGATCGCGGCGGCCGTGGGACGGATGGAGATCGGCGCGGCGGTCAACATCGAGAAGGCCCCCTTCCCCCTGCACCGTCGGGCGATTCCGTCTCCCTGGAGCACACCTCGCGACGGCTCCGGCAAGGATGCGCCGCCGGCGCTTCCGGGCAGTTAACGCCGACATAACGGCCGCCCCATCGGGCAGTCGAACGTGCCCGACTGGCGGCGTGCGATCGGCCCGCGGACCGCTGGCGCCGGCGGAGCGCGACCTCTACACTCCGCCACCATGGGAGCACTCGTCACCCTCGCCTCGAAGGCGCTCGAAGTCGTGCCAGGCGCGGTCGTGTCGTGCACGGTGATCGTCAAGAACACCGGCACGGTCGTCGACCAGTTCACGATCGACGCCCTGGGCGACCCCGGTGCGTTCGCCTCTGCGGAGCCGCCCACGCTCTCGCTCTTCCCCGGCGCCGAGGGGAGCGCGGTCGTCTCGTTTGCGCCGCCCCGCGCCTCGTCCACCCCGGCCGGCGCGCTGCCGTTCGGGATCCGGGCGCGCTCCCAGGAGGATCCGGCCGGGTCGGCGGTCGAGGAAGGCGTCCTGACGGTCGGCACCTTCAGCGACACGTTCGCGGAGCTTGTCCCGCGCTCCTCCCGTGGGAGCCGCGGGGCTTCGCACGAGCTGGCCGTGGACAACCGCGGCAACGCCCGTCTCAACGCATCCATCACGGCGGCGGATCCGGACCAGCTGCTCGGGTTCGACGTGCAGCCGCCCGGGCTGGTCGTGGAGCCCGGCACGGCGGGCTTCGCGAAGGTACGGGTCACGCCGGCGAAGCGGTTCTGGCGAGGGCAACCGAAGACGCGGCCCTTCAAGGTTGCCGTCGCGGGCGACGATGGCCGGCCCATCGTCCTCGACGGTTCCATGCTGCAGGAGGCGATCCTCCCACGCTGGCTCGTGCCCGCGCTCCTGGCGCTCCTGGGCCTGCTGGTGCTGGCCGCGCTGCTGTGGGCCCTGGTGCTGCAGCCGGCGATCAAGAGCGCGGCAACCCAGGCGCTCGCGGACGCCGGCTTCACCCCGAAGCCGAGCGCGGCCGCCGGAGCAGGCGGCGCCAGCCCGGCGCCCGGCGGCGGCTCACCGTCGCCGGCGGCCTCGCCAAGCCCTGGCGCATCGCCAGGCCCGGGCGCATCGCCAAGCCCGGGCGCATCGTCCGCTCCGCCAACGCCCGCGCCGGGCGCGGTGGGCAACGGCGTGCCCCAGGACGGCCGTCTCGCCGCGGACGGGTCGAACCCGTCGTCGGCAACGTTCAGCTCCACCTTCTACATGACGGACCTTGTCTTTGCCAACCCGAATGGGCGTGCCGGGACGCTCCAGCTCCTGCGGGATGGGTTTGTCCTGATCACGCTCCGCCTCGAGAACTTCCGCGACCTCGACTTCCACTACGTCACGCCGATCGTCATCCAGAAGGGCCAGAAGCTCAACTTCACGGCCAGCTGCACCTCGTCGGGCGCATGCGACCCGTCGGTCTACTTCTCCGGGTTCGTCCGCCCCTGAGGCGGCCGAAGATCCGGTGGGACGCATGACGACCCGTCGGCGTCTCGGGCTGGTCGCGACGGCGTGGTTCGGGCTCGCGATCACCGTCACGCCGGTCATCGCCGCGGTGACGAACGAGGGCGGCCGCGGCCTCCCCGTGCGCGGCCCCGCGGCGCCGCTCGCAATCTCGCTCGAGCCGGGAACCAACACGCTGGTCTCCGCCAACAGCTCGAGGACAGCCTCGGACGAGGCTGCCATCAGCCGCGACGGCCGGTGGGTCGCATACCGAACCACGCTCGCCGTAACGTCGGCAACCAGGGCGGACAGCGTCCTCCTTGCGGACCGGGTGGCCGGGACCACCACCCGGATCTTCCCGACTTCGACGGCGCCGGTCGCCGGCGCGCTCGTCGTGCCCGCCCTGTCGGGCGCCGTCGAGGAGCCGAGCGTCTCCGCGGACGGCTCGCTGGTCGCATTCGGGCTGACCAGCGGCACCCAGGCCCCCACGATCGTGCTCTGGAGCCGCGGGACGGGCCTGACACTCCCGCTGAGTGGGACGCTCACCGGGAACGTACCGGGCCTGGCGTACCTGCAGCGCTCGGCGCTTCACCATCCGCGGCTGTCGGCGGACGGGAGCGTCCTGGCGTTCCAGTCGGACGGCTACCTGGACGCGAACGTGCCGTTGCCGCCCGGCTTCTACGCGCTGGTCCTGGCGACCGGTCAGGTGGAGACGGTGAGCGCGCCGACGGGTTCCACCGTCCCCGGACCGTACGGACGCCAGTACGGCTCGCTCGCGATCTCGGACGACGGCTCCGTTGTCGCGTTCGCTTCGAGCCAGAACCTGCTGCCGGCGGTCGTGGGCGCGCTGGCGTACCGCCAGGGCTTCCTCGGCGCGATGCAGATCTGGCGGCGCGACCGGTCCACGCTGACCACGACCCTCGTCTCCGCGGCAAGCGGGCTGCCCGTGACGGCCGCGTGCGACCATCCCGCGCTTTCCTCGGACGGCACCGTCGTCGCCTTCGAATCGGCGGCCACCAACCTGGTGCCGAATGACGGGAACGGCGTCACCGACATCTTCTCCTGGTCGGCACCGGCGGGCATCCGCCGCGTCTCGGTCGCCCCGGACGGGACCGAGGCGAACGGTCCCAGCTCGTGGCCGGCCGTCTCGGCCGACGGCGGCTCGATCGCCTTCTCGTCGTCGGCCACCAACCTGGTCCCGGGCGACACGAACAACGTGCTCGACCTGTTCGTGGCCGGAGCGCAGATCGGCCAGCTCGCCCGGGTCAGCGTCGGCGTGGGCACCACCGAGGCTGACGGCCCGAGCCTGCGGCCGTTGTTCGCGCTCAACGATCGCCTCGTCGCGTTCGAGTCGACCGCCACGAACCTGGTCGGCGGCGACACGAACGGAACCTCCGACATCTTCGTGCGGGACCGGCGCCCACCGCAACCGAAGCCGACCCCGACGCCCACCCCGACGCCCACCCCGACTCCGACGCCGACCCCGGTCGTGAAGCCGGCGATCATCGTCTCGCCGAACCCCGTGGACTTCGGCAGCGTCCCGATCGGCACGCTTGGCGTCATGGGCGCCGCGACGATCCTGAGCGTCGGGACCGGACCGGCACAGATCGGCGCGATCGCGATCAGCGGCCAGAACGCGGGGGACTTCCTGCTCAGCGCGAACCCCTGCACCGGGACGAGCCTCGCACCCGGCGCTTCGTGCGCGCTCGGACTGCTCTTCGTCGGGACTGCGACGGGGATACGCACCGCGCTGCTCTCGGTCGCCTCGGGCGCCGGGCCAGCCGAGGTGGTCCGCCTGGTCGCGGCCGTGGGCGTCGGCGTCCTGCAGCTCGACCCGCCGGTCGGCCCCTCGGGCACGGTCACGGTCGCGATGGGTGTCGGCTTCCCGGCGAACGCGCCGGTCGTCCTGACCTGGTCGGTGGGGATCACGCCCACGCCCCTCGTGCCGGTCTTCACCGATGCGACCGGGGCCTTCACAGCCCAGGTCCTGGTCCTCCCGCAAGACCAGGAGGGCCCGCGAACGCTGCGTGCGGTCGCGACGCTCTCCGGCGTCCCGGCGACACCGGCGACCGCGCCGTTCCTCGTCGTCCCATGGACGGCCGCCCCGCCCGTGAGCGGCCTCATCCAGGTCTTCCGCGACGCCCTCGGCCAGCCGATCATCCTCCGCCGATGACGGCGCCGGGCGGGGCCACGCCCGCGTCCCCGGAGTGGGCTACGCTGCACGCGACCACTGACGGATGGAGGCGAACGCGAGCGGGATGATCTGCGCGAAGTGCGGGGCATCGAACGCCGCCGGGGATGCGTTCTGCGGCAGCTGCGGCGCGTTCCTCGAGTTCGCGGCCGAGGCGGCAACAGGGCCCGCGCCGGAGGTCGTCGCGCCCCCAACAGGGCCCGCGCCGGAGGCAACGCCGGTTGCCGTCAATCCGGCCGCGTTCCCGGCCACCCCGCCAGCGGCCACGCCGCTCCCGGCCGCCCCGCCAGCAGCGACGCCATCGTTCCCCACCGCCGGTCCGACCTGCCCGGCCTGCGGCCGCGCGAACCCCGTCGGGCGCACCTTCTGCATCTCCTGCGGGGAGCGCCTCCCAGCGGCCGGACTGCCGCTCGCCGGCACTTCGCGCGCTGCGCCACCCCCGCCCGTGCCCCAGGCGGCAGCCGCGCCGTCGCCGGTAGCACCGGCCGCTCCTGCCGCACCGCCGACCCCGACCGGACCGGCCTGGGAGTTCCCGACGGCTCCCGCCCGGCCGGCCGCGGCCCCGGCCGCAAAGCCGGGTGCCTCGCCCGTGGCGGCGGTTCCCGCGGCCCGTCGCGGCCGGAACCCGCTCCCGTTGATCGTCGGGGCCGGCGTGCTCTGTCTCCTGCTCGCCGGCGGCGGCGCGGCCATCTTGCTTGGCAGCGGCAGCGGCCAGGCCACGCCCGGACTCGGAAACCCCGGCGCGTCGGCTGGCACCTCGGCAGCCGCCAGCGGCGCGCTCTCGGGCGCCGCGTCGGCTGGGCCGTCGGCCGCGAGTGGCGCGGCCGGACAGTCCGCGGCACCGGCCACCGTCCCACCCGGTCCGGCGATCGGGCTGGCGCTGGCCGGCGCCACTGCCTCGTCGTCGCTCGCGAAGCATCCCGCGTCAGCCGCCATCGATGGAGACCAGACCACCGCCTGGCTGACCGGGACATCGAGCGCAGCGGACCAGTGGCTGGAGGTCGCGTTTGCGCCGGCCGCGATCACCCAGATCCAGCTCTGGAACGGGTGGCAGCGAACCCAGGACTTCTACAGCGGCAACCTGCGGCCCCACAACGTCACGATCCGGTTCGACAGCGGGACACCGATCCCGCTCGAGCTCAAGGACGTCTACGGATCCCAGCGCGTGGACATCCCCCCCGAGCTCGGGATCGTGGGCGTGACCCGGCTCCGGATCAGGATCCTGGACTGGTACGCGGCGAAGAAGACCTCGGCGGCCGGCAGCCCCAGCGCGCAGGCGGCGATCAGCGAGATCCGCCTGTTCGGCATCCCGATGACCCCATGAGCCGACGCGAGTTCCACGTCTCCGCGGAGGCACGCGCCCGCTATCGCCTGAACGAGACGCTCTTCGAGCTCTCCGGCAACGTGATCCTCGCGAACCTGCGCGCCGTCCGGAGCCTGGCCGGGGAGATGACGTCCCGTCGGCGTGCGGACGGCGAGGCGAACCCGACGGTCAGCCCGGGCGAGCTCAACGCCCTCGGCCTGGTGGACGAGGTCCTCCACGCCGTGGTGGGGCTCTACCGCGAGCAGGAAGACCCGGAGGCGATCGACGACGCCCTGGACCACCTCGACGAGCTCCTGGGCGCAGACGCAGTTGACGCGGCCCTGGCCCGGTTCACGGAGCGCTTCCCGCCCCGTGTCGTCCACCGCGGCGAGCTGACGGTCGCCGACTACCTCGCGAGCGAGACGGACGGGACGCCCAACCGGGAGATCGCCCTCGAAGAGCTCGCGAACTGCTGGCTCGCCAACGCGAACCCGGCGGCCCACCCGTTCCGCGAGCTCTTCGATGACGCCGACCTGGCGACCGCGACGCGCTACGACGACGTCATCGAGGAGATGGGGCGCTTCTTTGCCACGCGGTCGCCGTTCGGGCCCGACAGCCAGGACCTGGTGACGATGCTGCGGGCCCCGGCCGTTGCGGAGCCCACGAGCCTCGGCGGCCAGCTCCGCTGGATCCGGACGCACTGGGCGGCGTTCCTCGCCGCGGCGCTGGGGGACCGCTTCAACGCGATGTTGGACCGGCTCGTGACCGGAATCGACATCGCCGCCGAAGACGAGCGCGCCCTCTGGCTCCGCTTCCATGGGGGGCCGGGCGGGGGCGGCGCCGTCGAACCACCGAACTTCGGGGAGCTGGACGTGGAACCCGAGCGCTTCTCACAGGACCAGGCGTGGATGCCGCGCGCGGTCCTGATGGCCAAGAGCACCTACGTCTGGCTGGACCAGCTCTCCCGGTGGTATGGGCGCCCGATCGCGCGGCTGGACCAGATCCCGGACGAGGAGCTGGACAAGCTGGCCCGCTGGGGATTCGGCGGACTGTGGCTGATCGGGCTCTGGGAGCGAAGCGTGGCATCCCGGCGAATCAAGCAGCTCCGCGGGAACCCCGACGCGGTTGCCTCCGCGTACTCGCTCCGGGACTACGCGATCGCCGACGACCTCGGCGGCGAGACGGCGTACGCGAACCTCCGGGATCGCGCCTGGGCGCGCGGGATCCGCCTTGCTTCGGACATGGTCCCGAACCACATGGGGATCGACTCCCACTGGGTGATGGATCACCCGGACTGGTTCCTCTCGCGCTCCGACGCGCCCTATCCCGCGTACAGCTTCACCGGCCCGGACCTCTCCGACGATCCGCGGGTCGGCATCTTCCTCGAGGATCACTACTGGGACGCGACGGACGCGGCCGTCGTCTTCCGGCGCGAGGACCGCGGGTCCGGCCAGGTCCGCTACGTCTACCACGGCAACGACGGCACCAGCATGCCGTGGAACGACACGGCCCAGCTCGACTACCTGCGTCCCGACGTCCGCGAGGCCGTGATCCAGACCGTCATTGCCGTCGCCCGGCGCTTCCCGATCATCCGCTTCGACGCCGCGATGACGCTCGCGAAGAAGCACATCGAGAGGCTCTGGTACCCGGAGCCCGGCCAGGGCGGTGCGATCCCGTCGCGCGCCGAGTCGGCGATGTCGAAGGAGGACTTCGACGCCGCGATCCCGATCGAGTTCTGGCGCGAGGTCGTGGACCGCGTCGCCGCGGAGGTCCCCGGCACCCTCCTCCTCGCTGAGGCCTTCTGGCTCATGGAGGGCTACTTCGTCCG
>DAITNC010000016.1:0-18692 GCA_036834865.1 Candidatus Limnocylindrales bacterium
GCCTGGTCGGCTGGCAGGAGATCGAGTACGAGGTGATGCGCGACCACGAGGACACCTGCATCGCGGTCTGCTCCATGGAGAACGTCGACCCGCTGGGCGTTCACACCGGCGATTCCATCGTGGTGGCGCCGGTCCAGACGTTGCCGGACCCGGTGCACCAGCGGCTGCGGAGCGCCGCGCTCGCGATCATCCGGGGCCTGGGCGTCGAGGGCGGCTGCAACGTCCAGTTCGCCCTTAGCCCGGACTCCCGCGACTACGCGGTGATCGAGGTGAACCCGCGGGTGAGCCGGAGCTCCGCGCTGGCCAGCAAGGCCACCGGCTACCCGATCGCCCGCGTCGCCGCCCAGATCGCGATCGGCCGGACGCTGGCGGAGATTCCGAACGTCGTGACCGGGACCACGGTGGCCGCCTTCGAGCCGGCCCTCGACTACCTGGTCGTCAAGCTGCCGCGCTTCCCGTTCGACAAGTTCCCACGGGCGGACAGGACGCTCGGAAGCCAGATGAAGGCGACCGGCGAGGTGATGGCGATCGACCGGACGTTCGGGGCGGCGCTGAACAAGGCGCTGCGCGGCCTGGAGCAGGCCGGCGCCGGCCTGCTGGCCGAGGACCCGGCCTGGACGTCGACCCTCGCCTACCTGGCCGCGGCGCTCGGTGGGGCGGACGCCGGCGACGAGGAGTCGGCCGGCTTCCCGGACCTCCCGGACGAGGCGGACTCGGTCATCCGCTGGATCGACGAGAACGGCGACGCCTGCGAGTCGACCCGGCTCGCCCAGCGCACCGCCGCCCCGATCGTCCTCCGCCGATTCCTCGCGCCGTCGGACAACCGGCTGTGGCGAATCCTCGCCCTGCTCCGCCGGGACGTGCCCGAGGTGGCGCTCGTGGCGGCGACCGGCATCAACGCCTGGTTCGTGGCCGAGCTGGGCCGTTCGGTCGCCCTGGAGGGGAGGCTCCGCGCCGCCGGCCCGGCGCTGCTGACCGCGGGTCCCGGCCCAGGCGGAACGCCGGGCGACCCGGCGATGGCAACCCTCCTGGCAACCGCGAAGCGAGCGTCGCTGGGTGACCGCGAGATCGCTGCGCTGGTGGGCGTCGCAGAACCCGACATCGCCGTGACCCGCCGCTCGCTCGGCCTCGTCCCGGGCTTCTCCATGGTGGATACGTGCGCGGCCGAGTTCGCCGCCGAGACGCCCTATTTCTACGCGACGTACGCGGCGGCGGGCTCGGCGCCGGAGGCGCCGCCCGTGACGCGCCCCGCGGCGCTCGTGATCGGCAGCGGGCCGGTGCGGATCGGGCAGGGGATCGAGTTCGACTACTGCGCCGTCCGCGCCGCCGAGAGCCTCCGGTCGCTGGGATGGCAGGCGGTCATGGTGAACTCGAACCCGGAGACGGTCTCGACCGACTTCGACGCCTCGAGCCGCCTCTACTTCGAGCCGCTCGACGTCGAGTCGATCTCCGAGGTGATCGCGGCGGAGACTCCGGCCGGCGCCACGCCGTTGCCGGCGTTCGTCCAGTTCGGCGGCCAGACGCCGCTCAACCTGGCCGGGCCCCTCGCCGCGGCCGGCGTCGCGCTGCTCGGCGCGTCGCTCGAGACGATCGACCAGGCGGAGGATCGCATCCGTTTCAGCGCGCTCGTGGAACGGCTGGGGATCCCGCAGCCGGAAGGCGGGATGGCCCGCTCCATCGACGAGGCGGAGGCGCTCGCCGAGCAGGTCGGCTACCCGGTCATCGTCCGGCCATCGTTCGTGATCGGCGGCCTGGCGATCGACTTCGCCTACTCGCGCGACGACCTCGTCGCCCAGCTGGCCGCGGCGACGGTCGTGGACCCGGATCGGCCGGTCCGGATCGACCGCTACCTCGAGGGGATCGAGGTGGACGTGGACGCCGTCGCCGACGGCGAGACGGTCCTGATCCCGGGTCTCCTGGAGCAGGTGGAGCGGGCCGGCGTCCACTCGGGCGACTCGGTCGGTGTCTTCCCGCCGCAGACCGTGAGCGAGGCGGACCAGGCCCTGATCGTCGTCTCGATGGAGCGGATCGCGCACGCGCTGGGTGTGCGAGGCCTGGTCAACGCCCAGTTCATCGTCCGCGAGGACGGTGTCTACCTGATCGAGGTCAACCCGCGCGCCAGCCGGACCGTCCCGTTCATCAGCAAGGTCACCGGCGTGCCGCTGGTCGACCTCGCGGTGCGAGTCGCGCTCGGGCAGACGCTCAAGGGCAACGGATGGCCGAACGGGCTGCTCCCGCGGCCGCCCTTCGTCGCGGTCAAGGCTCCGGCATTCTCGACGACGAAGCTGCGCGGCGTGGACCCCTCGCTGGGCCCGTTCATGCAGTCCACCGGCGAGGTGATCGGGATCCACGCCGACGTCCGGGTGGCGACCGCCAAGGCGCTCCTTGCCGCATCGCTGGTGCCGCCGCGCCCGGTGCCTGGTGGCGATCTGGCGCTCCTGTCGGTCGCCGATCGCGACAAGCCGCTCGTGCCGGCCCTCGCGACGGCGCTGGCCCGGGCCGGCTACCGCTTCGCGGCGACATCCGGGACACGCGCGGCGCTGAACGGCCTGGGCTGGGCAGCCGAAGCGGTCGCGAAGCTGGGCGAGCCGGCCGTGCACGGGGAGATCCCGATCCTCGATCTCATCGCATCGGGCAGGGTCCGGCTCGTGGTCAACACGCCCACGCCCCGCTCCGGCCCGGTCCGCGACGCGGCCGACATCCGCCTGGCGACGATCGCCGAAGGCGTCCTGTGCCTGACCGCGATGGAGACGGCGGTCGCTGCCGCCGAGGCGATCGACCCGGACCTGGAGGCGCTCCTGGCCGACGTGCGGCCCCTGGGCGACTGGGTACCCGCGCCGGGGCTGCCCCGCCGGGCAATCCGCGCAGCCTCGGCCGACGAATCAGGGTCATGAGCACCCGGCCGATCGCCCACGGCAGGCCGTCCGAGGTGTATCGACCCGGGGTCTGCAACATCGGACCCGCCGAGATCTCCCGTCGCCGACGCTCCGGCATCCTCGGGATCGTTGCCGCCCTGGCGTTGGCCGCCGGGCTCCTCCTCGTCGGCGCCCCGACGGCGGTCCGCTGGCTCGTGGCACTGCCGCTGGCCGGCGGCGCAGCGGGTGCGGTCGGCCTTGCCGGAGCCCTCCTGCTCGTCCTCCTGCCGCAGTAGTGCGGCGAGGGGCCGCCGGCGGACGACCGCTGCGGCCTCGTCCGGAGCTCGCCCGATGCCCGGCGCCAGCCTCAGCCCGGGCGGAGGGCGGGCCGCGCCACGTGCTCCGGCTGGACCCCGTGGATCGCCCGCCCGAGCGCGATGAGGGCGTGGCCGAGGTGCTGGCGGATGCCGTCCCGTCCCGCGACCAGCCGCTCGCTGGCGGCCTCGTCCAGGAGGCGACGCATTCGGTACTCGACTTCGTGGCACGTCATCGGAACCGCTCCGTCGCTGATCCATCGCGCACTCGGTGAACTGGCGCACCGCATTTGCCCGTGCATCCCATCGTCCCTCCGTTCGATCAACATCTAACCTTGCGTGTCACTGACTTCGGCCGTGGCGTCCGACCACGCGGCCGATCAGGCGGGTCCGCCGACGAGGCGGGTGAGCTCGAGCCCGGTCTCCGCGATCCGGTCGCGGCGAATGGCGTAGTAGGTGACCGAACCTGACTGCGTGATGGTCACGAGGCCGGCCGCCCGAAGCTGGGCAAGGTGGTGGCTGACAGTGGGCTTGGAGAGGCCCATCCGCTCGGCGATCTCGGTGAGGTAGAGATCACCGGAGGCGAGGAGACGGAGGATCCGGAGGCGGCTCTCGTCACCCAGGGCCTTGAAGAGGCGAACGCTCGAGGCTGGCACTCCGCTGCCCTCCCCGTCGAGGGCGGAATCCGCGAGCGGGTAGGCGAACATCTGCCAGTCCCGACCGCCGAACACGTAGTTGTAGGGTCGCGTGAAGTAGCTGGGGTTCAGGTAGAGGCGGCGCGTGCCGGGCTCGGGGACCCAGCGGACCCCACCCGTGGCCTGCTCCACGAAGTCGCCGAGGCCAAGGCGCTCGAGATCCGCGCGCCGGCCCGCCACGTCGCGTTCCTCCATGCGGGCAATGCGGGCTTCAATGGGCTCGAAGCGTTCGTGCCACGCCCGGAGCACGCGGCGGAGTGCCCGCAGCTCCCCGTCGGGGTTGTCGAGGAGGCGGCCGACGGCAACGCGCGACTCTTCCGGCCACAGGGCCACCGCTCGATCCCGCGACTCCCGCTCCCCGGCGAGGACGCGCCGTGCCAGCGCGACGGCATCCGTCGTGTCGTCACCGCCGCAAAAGGCGTCGAGGAGGACACTGGCTTCGATCCGGCCCGCCAGGGCGACGACATCCGCCGACGACCGAACGGCCGGGTCCTGGACGGCGAGCGGCATGATCGCCATGCTCACGCCGTTCCCATGGTCGCCGTCGCCGAGCACGTGGGCGAGGTCGCGTCGCAGCGCGCCTGAGAGGGAGGCGCGCGAGGCCTCGTACCAGGTGCGGTCCGCCGGAAGGAGCTCGGAGTCCGTCTCGAGCATGAGGCTGACGAGGAAGTCGACGGCGGGCCGCGCCTCGAGGACCACCTCTGGGGCGGCTGCCAGCGAAGCCGCTGCCGAGCCGGTCATGTTGCGCACGAGCGCCCTGTTCGACATCGGCGCGTCCGTGGGGCGGGCGGGGCTGGCCATACGTGTTCCTCAGTAGTCGTCCACGTGTTCGATGACAAGCTAACACGTTCGATGACCTCCCGTCAAGAGGTGCCGGAGGTACGCCGGCGGCACCGACCCTCCGTGCCGCCCGCCCGTACAATCGGCGCGACCCGGCATCCCGATGACCGTCGGCCGCCCTCACGAGGCCACGCATGACCGTCCCGACCGTCCGCTACACCGACGAGCGCCTGCCGAACGGGCTCCGCCTTGTGATCAGCGAAGACCACCTCGTGCCCGTCGTGGCGGTCAACCTCTGGTATGCCGTGGGCAGCAAGCATGAGCAGCCGGGCAAGACGGGGTTCGCGCACCTGTTCGAGCACGTCATGTTCCAGGGCAGCCGCCACGTCGCGAAGACGGAGCACTTTGCGCTGGTCCAGGCCGCCGGTGGCAGCCTGAACGGGTCCACCTGGCTGGACCGGACGAACTACTACGAGACTGTTCCCTCGCACCAGCTCGAGCTCGCGCTCTGGCTCGAGGCAGACCGGATGGGGACGCTCCTCGAGGCGCTCAGCCAGGAGAACCTGGACAACCAGCGGGCAGTGGTCAAGAACGAGAAGCGGTCGAGCTACGACAACCAGCCCTACGGGTCCTGGCAGGAGAAGCTCTTCGGCCACCTCTACCCGGAGGGCCACCCGTATCACCACCCCACGATCGGCTCGATGGAGGACCTCGACGCCGCGTCCCTCGAGGACGTGGCCGCCTTCTTCCGGACCTACTACGCGCCGAACAACGCGGTGCTGTCGATCGTGGGCGACGTGGATCCCTCCCTGGCGCGTACCTGGGTCGACCGGTACTTCGGGCCGCTCGCCGCGAACGCGGCGATCCCGACCTTCCGCCCTCACCCGCTCCCGCTGACGCTCGGCGGCGAGCACCGCGAGATCGTGCCGGACCGGGTTCCGCTGCCGCGTATCTACGTGGGCTACCGGGCCCCCCAGCTCGGGGACGTCCGGCTGTACGCCCTGGAGATGGCGGCCCAGGTCCTCGCTGGCGGCAAGGGGAGCCGGCTGCATCGCCGGCTCGTCCGCGACGCGCAGATCGCGCAGGACGTGGCCATGTTCGGCCTCGCCTTCTCCTCTGGGCCGTCGGTGTTCATGGGCTGGGCGACGGTCCGGCCGGATGCCACGGTCGAGGCGGTCGAGACGGGCCTCTTCGACGAGCTGGCGCGGATCTGCCGGGAGCCGATCAGCGACGACGAGCTGGGCCGCGCCAAGGCGCTCATCGAGACGGACGAGCTGGGGGGGCTCCAGCGCGTCGGCGAGCGCGCGGACCGGCTCAGCGGGTACGCCACCCAGCTCGACGACCCGGGCGAGATCAATCGCCAGCTCGAGCGGTACCTGGCGGTGACGCCGGAGGACGTCCGGGCCGCCTGCGCCGAGTGCCTCGTCGCGGACAACCGCGTCGTCCTGACGTACGTGCCGGCCGATGCCGGCCGCGAACCTGCCGAGACGGCATGAGCGCACGCGATCCCATCGAGGCGGCGCTGGGCCTCCGCCCGGTTCCGGGCACCCCACGGCCGTTCGTGTTCCCGGCCGCGGCCCGGGGGCATCTCTCGGGGGGCCTCGCGCTCGTGGCCGTCCACATGCCCGGGCGACCGCTCATCTCGGCCAGCCTCTACCTGCCGAACGGCGCCGTGGACGAGCCCACCGCCGAGGGCGGCGCGACCGTCCTCGCGGCGCGGGCGCTGACGGAGGGCACGCTGCGTCGAGACGCCGTCGCACTGACCGAGGCGGCTGAGCGCCTCGGCGCTTCACTCCGCGCCGAGGCCGGCTGGGATGCGACCGTGGTCAGCGTGGACGTTCCGGTCGAGCGACTGGGCCTCGCCCTCGAGCTCCTCGCGGAGCTGGTCCGCGAGCCGGCGTTCCCCGAACGGGAGGTGGAGCGGCTGCGGGACCAGCGCCTGAACGACCTGCTCCAGGCCAGGGTGGACCCGGCTCGGCGTGCCGAGGAGGCATTCCTCGAGACCATCTATGCGCCCGGGACGCCGTATGCGCGGGTCGCTGGCGGCCGCCGCGAGACGGTCGCGACGCTCGACGCGGGCGTCCTCCGGCAGGCATATTCGCGCCGGGGAGACCCGGGCCGGACGGCGCTCATCATCGGCGGTGATCTCGCCGGCCTCGATGTCGTCGAGCTCGTCGAGCCGCTCTTCGGCGACCTGGTCGTCGGCGGCGGGTCTGCGGCGGCGCCCACGGTCGAGGACGGCCTTGACCGGACCCGGGTGCACCTGGTGCACAGGCCGGGCGCTGTCCAGTCCGAGCTTCGGGTCGGGCACCTGGGCCTGCCGCGTCGCTCCCCGGACTACCACGCCGTCACCGTCATGGCCATGATCCTGGGCGGCCTGTTCAACTCGCGGCTGAACATGAAGCTCCGGGAGGAGAAGGGCTACACGTACGGCGCCGGGGCCGGCTACGACTTCCGGCGGTTCGCTGGGCCGTTCTCGGCCCGGGCGGCCGTCAACAGCGACGCGACCGTCCCTGCCCTGACCGACCTCCTGGCCGAGCTCCGCCGGATCCGCGACGCGGCGCCGACCGACGCCGAGATGCGGGCGGCCTGCGACTACCTCGTCGGCGTCTTCCCGCTGCGCTTCGAGACGCCGGGGCCGATCGTCGGCGCGCTCGGCGGGCTCGTGACCTTCGGTCTCCCGGCGGACGAGCTGGACCGCTACCGACCTGCCATCACGGCGGTGACGGCGTCCGACGTGCTGGCGGCTGCCCGAGCCCACCTGCACGTGGAGCGGCTCGCGGTGATCATCGTGGGCGATGCGGACGCGGTCGGGGCCGACCTGGAGCGGGCCGGCATCGGCGACGTCGAGGTGGTGCGCGACCCGGAGCCGCTCGCCGAGAACGGCTGATCCGAGGGGCGGACGCGGCGCGCGTTCGAGACGCCCGGCGCCTGCTCGCACGAAACCTTTCGCCGGGTGGCTGCCTCAGGACGGGTAGCGGGGTCGATGCAGCGCCCCGGCCGCGCACGCGTGGCCGGTCGACTCGCTAACCACCAGGCGCCGGGAGGTTGCGAACCCATGGATCGATCCAGTCCGAAGCTCATTCGCGGCGTCGTCGCCGCCTCCGTCTCCGTCTTCCTCGTGGCGGGAGCCGCATTCGCGGCGAACTCGGTTCTGGGCGCTCCCGGCCCCGGCCCGGAGCTCGTCCCGGCAGCGGCCGGTTCGATGATCGGCGCGGCGAAGGTGGCAGAGCCCGCCGAGACCGCAGAGCCCGCCGGGAAGGACGCGACGACCGGAACGGACGCGACGACCGGGACCGGGAAGCCAGCCGAGCCGACCGAGAAGGCCGAGCCGACCGAGCCGACCGGTGTCAAGGACGGGTCGGGCACCGACAACGACGCCGACCACGCTCCTTCGACGTCCGGGACGACCTCGGAGCCGACTGAGACGCCCGAATCGCCCTGGGCGCAGCATGGCGGCGGCCAGGGCGGCGGCGGATCCAGCCAGGATCAGGGCGGCTCCAACCAGGGCAGCAACGGGTAGAGCTCCGGCATCGGGGCGATCCCGGGAACCAGGGAGACCGGCAATGTGGCGCACGGCGCTTCGCGCGGCGTATCGTCTTCGGGCCAGCCTCCCAACCACGGCGATCGACGCCCCGACGCAGGAGACCCACCGATCGACGCGCCGCGCGACCCCGCCCTCCGCGAGGTGCCCGAGGATGACCTCGAGGCGCGCCGGGTGGTTGCGGCCGTCCTCGGCGGGGATCGGGATGCCTTCCGCATCCTCGTGGAGCGCGAGTCCCGCGCGCTCGTGCGCAGCTGTTATCGCGTCCTCGGCGACCTTCACGACGCCGAGGATGCGGCGCAGGAGACGTTCGTGACCGCCTATCGGGCACTGGGGACGTGGCGCGGTGATGGGCCGTTCGGCGCGTGGCTCGCCAGGATCGGCGTCCGCATCGCGGTCCGCAAGGCGGCGCGGCGGCGGCCGGTCGTCTGGATCGATCCCTCGCCGGCGGGGACTGACGAGGGCGGCGGCGTGACCGGGAGCACCGGCGTGATCGGGGAGCGGGGCCTCCTCGCCGCTCTCGGCCGGGCCGAGATGGACCCGGCGCAGCTGGCGGTCCGGGCCGAGCGGGCGGCGGCCATCCGGGCGGCCGTCGCCAACCTCGAGGAGCCATATCGCGAGGTCGTCGCGCTTCGCTTCTTCTCGGAGCTGTCGCTGGCGGAGATCGCCGACCAGGCCGGCCGTCCGCTCGGGACGGTCAAGACGCACCTCCATCGCGGCCTGCAGCGGCTTCGACGCGTGCTCGAAGCGCAGGGGATGGCCTGATGGCCGGCGCGCAGCAGCCTGGCCGATTCCGCCCGGCCGAGCTCGATGCCGGCGACCTGGGTCCGGGCGCCGAGGCGCAGCTCCTCGGAACGGCGCGCGAGCTCGAGTGGCTCGCGGCAAGCGACGACGTCGGACCCGGCGCCGGGTTCGCCGATCGCGTGATGGCCGCCGTCAGCCGGGAGCCCACGCCTCGGCCGCTGGCGGCCGCGATCGGAGCGACCCGCCGCCGAAGCCCGATTGCCGCCCTTTCAGCCCTCGGCGACGTCTGGCGGGTCGCGTTCTCGGGCGGCCGCCCGTTCGCGGTCCGCGTGCCGGCGATCGCGCTCGTCCTGCTGCTCGTGGTCGGGTCGGTCGGGGCCGGGGCCCTCGGCGCCGGTGCAGTTGCCGGGCTCCTGGGCCGGGCGCCGGACGCGACACCCGGACTGTCGTCGGCTCCGCTCGCGTCGTCCTCGCTGGCGGAACCCTCCGCGAGCTCGTCGCCCTCGCCGACCGAAGCCGAATCGCCGGAGCCGAGCGGCCAGCCCGAAGAATCCGAGAGCCCCCAGCCCTCTGCCGCGGCCCAACCGACCGTGGCGCCCGCCCGGACGCCGGCCGCTCCCGACGGCGGGAGCGTCCACCCGACCGGCACGCCCCGCGATGGCTCGCAGCCAACAGCTCAGCCGGAGGCCACCGCGACGCCGAATGTGGGAGAGACACCGCAGCCTGGCGAGACGCCCCAGCCAACCGGAACGCCCGAGCCGACCTCCGGCCAGGGCGGAGGCACCGGGGGCGGGTAGCCGGCCGATCGGTTCTCGTCGCGGCCCGGCACTCCTCGCGGCCCGACGCCCCTGTTAGGCTGGTCGCATGCTGGCCGTCGTCGGTTCGCCATCGTTCACGCCTGGGTCGATAGCCGGCCCGGACGGCGACGTGGCTGGGCTCGCCGCTGCGATCGCGCTCGCCGCGGCGGCGGCTGGAGCCGAGGTCCAGCTGGTCGGGAAGGTCGGGGATGACCCGGCCGGGGACGCGGTGCTGCTCGCGCTCGCCCGCGGGGGCGTTGGCCACCTCGCCCTCCTTCGCGATCCCGGCCAGCCCACCCCGATCGCGCCGCCCGCCGTCTCCGAGACGGATCCGGTCGGCGAGGAGCCCGTCGTCGCGCTCCTCGCGCGCGCCGAAGCGCCGGACGACGACGCGATCACGCCGAGTGCGGGAGTGGCGTCGTCGTCGTCCGGCCTCGTCCTGGAACCCGCCGACATCTCGCTCGGGCTGCGCTACATCCGCGAATTCCGCGTGCTCGTCGCGACGGGTCCGCTCGACGAGCCGTCCGTCGGGGTCGTCGCCGACGCCGCCGCGTTCGTCGACGCCGCCCTGGTCCTGGTGACTCCGCCCGGGCGGGCGGCAACCGGCCTGCCCGGAAGCGCCGTCATCCTCGAGGCACCGGTGGCCGATCCGGACGGCGCGTTCGCGGCGCTCGTCGGGCGTCTTGCCGCGGCCCTGGATCGCGGCGTCGACGCCGCCGACGCGTTCCGCACCGCCACCGCCGAGGGTGGCTGGGAGCGCGCAGGCGGCTGAGCGCCACGCCCGCCCGGAGCGGTCCGGTCAGTCGAGCGGAAGCTGGCGCTGGCCGGGCTCGGGCCCGAGCCGGCCGAGCGGCACCACGAGGTCGGGACCTTCGTTGCGGGCGCTGTTGACGCGCTTCGTGACCGGGTACCGGATCAGCAGGTCGTCCGGCGCTGGGCGGAGCAGGCGCTGGAGCGCGACCGGGTCCGGCGCCGCTGGATCCAGCCACGCGCCCCACTCGGACGCCGGGAGGATCACCGGCATCCGGTCGTGAATCGGGGCCAGCGTGGCATTCGCGGTGGTCGTGATGATGGTGAACGTGCGCAGCCACTCGCCGTCCGGCTCCGCAGGGTCGCGCCAGGGCGACCAGAGGCCTGCGAATGCCATCGGCTCGCCATCTGCCCGGCGGATCAGGTTTGGCTGGCGGATCGATTCGGCGACGCGCTCCCACTCGTAGAACGCGTCCGCGGGGACGAGGCAGCGCCGCTTCTGGAACGCGCCCCGGAAGGCCGCCGTGGTCGCGACGGTCTCCGCGCGGGCGTTGATGAGGCGGTTCCCGATCCTGGTGTCCTTTGCCCAGGTCGGGACCAGTCCCCAGCGCCAGGCCACGATCGCGCGGCGCTCGTCGGGTCGCTCCACGACCACGAGCCCGGATTGCTGCGGCGCCAGGTTGAACCGGCCGCCGGGCGTCGCCGCACGGTCGTCGGCGGCGAACAGCGCGGCGAGCTCGGCGCTGGGGCGCTGCTGGGTGAAGCGGCCGCACATCGGCGCGAGTCTAGCAGCGGGGGCGCGCGCCCCCGCCTTCTGCTACGGTCACGTCGATGAGCGGACCGACGACGAGCGACCCGGCGATCGCGGGACCCCTTGATCGCGGGACGGCGGAGGCGCTCCTCGCTCGCGCGGACGTGCTGCTGGCGGCCAGCGAGTTCGAGGCCGCGCGCGCGCACTACGCTCGCCTGATCGGCTTCCCGGACCCCGCGATCACCGGGGCCGCGCTGCTCGGGACCGGGGAGGCGCTTTTCAGGCTGGACGATGAGGCCGGCGCGCTGTGGAGCTGGGAGCAGGTGACGCGCCTGCCGGAGAACCCATCCGCCTATGCGGCGTGGCGCCAGGTCGCCGCCGCTCGCGTCCGCGCCGGATCGCTCCGGACCGCGTTCGAGGCCTACAAGCAGGCCGAGCGAAGGGCCCCGGCCCACGACCGGGCCGAGATCGCGTCGCGGCTCGGCTGGCTCAGCAAGGAGCTGGGCGACACGCACGGCGCCGGCCGCTACTTCGCCCGGAGCCGCGGCCGCGAGCGGACGCCGATCGCGAGCTACGCGATCCTCGGCGTGACCGTGGTCGTCTCGTTCCTGGCGATGCAGCCCGAGGGCAGCGACCTGCTGCGTCTTCTCGAGCTGGACAAGGGCCTCGGGAACGGGGAGTGGTGGCGGCTCGTCAGCCCGGTGCTGGTCCACGCGAGCCTCCTGCACCTGGCGTTCAACATGTACTTCCTGTACCTCGTCGGGCCGCTCGTGGAGCAGGTCTACGGCTCCGCCCGCTTCCTGCTGCTGTACGTGCTGACCGCCGCCACGGCGTCTCTGGCGAGCTTCCTCCTGGGGTCGGGCCCCAGCGTGGGTGCGTCGGGTGCGCTGTTCGGCCTGTGCGGCGTCCTCCTGGTCGGGCGCGTGCTGCATCGCCCCGTGCTCCAGGGGCAGCAGCGGGCGATCATGAGCCAGATTGGCTTCCTCGTCGTCATCAACCTCGCGCTCGGCTTCGGGATGAACACGTTCGGCGGCAACATCGACAACTTCGCCCACCTCGGCGGCCTCGCCGGCGGGCTGTGGCTGGGGCTGCTGATCCCGCCGATCGGTGCCGCCGAGCTGCCGGTCCTTGGACGTCGCCCCGGCGGCGGCATGCCGGGCTCCCGCATGGACCAGGCCGATGCCGCGAGCCGGTCGGACGCGCCGGCCGTCACCAGCGCGTTCGTCGTGGCCGCCCGGAGCGGGATGGGGGCAGCGCTCGTCCGCTGGGCGGGCGTCGCGGCGCTCGTCCTCGTCGTCGTGGCAGGTGTCGTCCTGGGATCCGGCAAACCCCTGTAGCCTCCGCCTGCGCCGGTTCTCGCTCGCGATGTCCGAATCCCGCGAGCGCGTGCTCTCGCGAGGTGCCATCCTCCCGGCCATGACGGTTCCCCGCGACTTCGAGCACCGCTACCGCGTCGTCGCCAGTCGTGATCCGCGGTTCGACGGCTACTTCTTCCTTGGCGTCACGTCCACCGGCATCTACTGCCGGCCGAGCTGCCCGGCGCGCACGCCCCACCGCGAGCACGTTCGCTTCTACTCGACGTCGGCGGCGGCCCAGGCGGCCGGGTTCCGAGCGTGCAAGCGCTGCATCCCGGGCGCGGTGCCCGGCTCGCCCGAGTGGGACCTCCGCGGCGACGTCGCCGGCCGGGCGATGCGCTTGATCGCCGACGGGGTCGTGGAGCGTGATGGCGTGCCGGGCCTCGCGGCTCGGCTCGGCTACGGGGAGCGGCAGCTGCGGCGGATCCTGCTGGCCGACCTTGGCGCGGCCCCGCTCGCCCTGGCGCGCGCCCAGCGCACGCACGTCGCGCGGCTGCTGCTGGAGACGACGGACCTGCCCGTCACGGAGATCGCGTTCGCGGCCGGGTTCGCATCCCTGCGCCAGTTCAACGCGACCGTCCGCGAGGTGTTCGATGCGACACCGACCGCGCTGCGCGAGCGGCGCCGGCGCGGCAGCGAGCCGCACGCCCCGAACCGGATGGAGATCCGGCTGGCGCGGCGGGCGCCGTTCGACTTCCGGTCGCTGCTCGCGTTCCTCGGGCTGCGGGCGATCCCCGGTGTCGAGGAGGTCGCCGGCGACACGTACCGGCGCAGCCTCCGGCTGCCCCATGGGCCCGCGATCGTCGAGCTCGCCGACGATGGAGCTGCGGTGCGCTGCCACCTCGACCTCAGCGATCCGCGGGACCTGGGGCCGGCCGTGGCGCGGGTGCGCCGGCTGCTGGACCTCGACGCCGACCCGGTCGCCGTGGACGACGTGCTGGGCCAAGACCCGTTGCTGGGGCCGCTCGTTGGGGTGGCGCCCGGGCGCCGGGCGCCCGGCGCCGTGGACGGTCCGGAGCTCGCGATCCGGGCAGTGATCGGACAGCAGGTCTCGGTCCTCGCGGCCCGCTCGATCGCCGGCCGACTCGTGGCGGCCCACGGGACGCCGCTGGCCGCGCCGAGCGGCGGCCTGACGCACCTGTTTCCTGAGCCCTCCCGGCTGGCCGGGGCGGAGGATGCCAGCCTGCCCATGCCTGTCGCTCGCCGAAGGACGCTCCGCGCGCTGGCCGCCGCGCTGGCAGACGGGTCGCTCTCGCTGGATGCCGGCGCCGACCGAGAGGCGGTGTTGGGCCGACTGCGGGAGCTCCCGGGGATTGGCCCGTGGACGGCCGGCTACGTCGCGCTCCGCGCGCTCGGCGACCCGGACGTGCTGCTGGCCGACGACCTGGGCGTCCGTCGCGCCGCACGCGCGCTCGGGCTGCCCGACGACCCGGCGGCACTCCGCGCGAGGGCCGAGGCCTGGCGTCCGTGGCGCTCGTACGCGACCCATCACCTCTGGGCGTCGCTCGCTTCGAGCGGCGCCCATCCCGGCGACGCCGCCGGCTCCAACCTCGCCCCTGCCGCACCAGAGGAGCCAGTCCCATGACGACCTACGCGTTCCACCCCTCGCCCGTCGGCCGGCTCCTGCTCGTTGGCGAACGAGACCGTGAGGGCGGGTCCCGCCTCGCCGGGATCTACATGGAAGAGCACCGTCATGGGCCTGGCGTGGGCACGTCCTGGGAAGAGGACGCGACTGCCTTCGGCGAGGTGAAGCGCCAGCTCGACGAATACTTCGCCGGGACGCGGACGACGTTCGACCTGCCGCTTGCGCCGTCCGGGACGCCATTCCAGCTTCGTGTCTGGGCGGCGCTGACGAGGATTCCCTGGGGCACCACCGTGACATACGGCGAGCTGGCCGCCCGCGCCGGCCATCCGGGCGCGGCCAAGGCCGTAGGCGCCGCCGTCGGACATAACCCGCTTTCGATCGTGGTGCCATGTCACCGCGTCGTGGGCGCGGACGGGACCCTCACCGGCTATGCGGGTGGCATCGACCGCAAGGCGACGCTCCTGGCGCTGGAGGCCGCGCCAGGTGGGGTGCTCGGCGGCACTGGTTCGGCGTGAGGGCCGGACGGCTGGGCGTTCGCGCGGCGATGGCCCGGGTCAGCGTGCCGGTGACCCAGAGAGCAGGTCGGTGCGGTCGCGGAACCGCTCCAGGACCCGGTAGGAGTTGCGGCGGGACTGGCGGTCGCGTTCCGCAGCGGGAAGCGCCGCGGCATCGCGCCGCTCATGGCGGACCAGCGGCAGGTCAAGCCGCAGCGCGCGCCGGGAAGGCTGGTCGGGATCGATGCCGGCGCGCAGCACCAGGCTCCACCAGATGTCGAGGTACCGGTCGACGACAAACTTCTCGTCCAACGGGCCCAGCGCGAGCAGGTCCGCCCGCCGAAAGGCCAGCCAGCACCCGTCGATCGCGTCGACCTCCGGACCCGCCGCCTCCCCGAAGTGCCGCAGGTCGGGCGCAATCACGCCGAAAGCGCCGGCGACCGCGACGTCCGGCTGGGCCAGGGCGGCGAGGAGCGGTGTCAACGCGTCGCCGGTCGGCTCGACGGACGTGTCGGCCATAACGACAATCGCGCCGCCGGCCCGTCGGAGCCCGGCGTTCAGGGCAGCAGCATTCCCGAGCCGCGCGCTGGTCCAGAGCACCTCCGGCACGCCGCCGTGGAGCGGGTCCAGGTCCGGGGAGCCGGGGGCGAGGCCGCCTGCCTGTGCCGGCGAGGGGTCGTTGGCCACGATCACGACCTGCGTTCCGACCGGCGCGTGAGCGCGGAGGCCACCGAGCATCCGGGCCAGGTCGTCGGGTCGATCGTCGGCGAGCAGCAGCACGGTGACCGCGGCCGTCGCCGGCATCTCGAGCACGGACGGCACCGCGGCGGCGCTCCCGTACCGAACGATGCCCACCGCCTCGATGGTGGGCGGTGCGGCCGGTTCAAGGCGGTATGCCGTGCCCTGGTCCACGATCCGCCAACCCGCCACTTCGATCTCCGCACGGAGCTCGTCCGCGCGCGCAAACGCGCGGCGTGAACGCGCCGCCGCGCGCTCGCCGGCGAGCGCCTTGATCGCGTCGGGCGGGGCGGGAGAGGGGGTGGTCACTCCGCGAGTGTAGCCGGGACCACGGGCAGCACCACGCTCACGCGGGCGCCCGTCGGCGCAAGGTTCTCGACCGTGGCATCACCCCCGTGCGCTCGTGCCAGCTCGCGGACGATCGCGAGGCCAAGGCCCGACCCATGCCCGGTTCGCGCCGGGTCCGCCCGGAAGGAGCGCTCGAACGCGCGGGCGACGGCACCCGGCGGGAATCCCGGCCCGTCGTCCGCGACAACCAGCGCAATTGCGGGACGGCCGTCGGGCAGCGTCGCGGCTCGGGCGACAACCAGGATGCGGCCCGGGCCGGCCTGCGCTCGCAGGGCGTTCTCGACGAGGTTGCCCAGGATCCGGTCGACGGCGAGCCGATCCGCCGCGAACGACGGCGCGTCCGGGGCGACCTCCGTCTCCAGGGCGATCCCGGCCACCTGAGCCCGTGTCGTGAACCTTGTCGCGGCGGCGGCCAGGACGTCGGCGGGCCGCAGCTGCTCCGGCCGCAGCGCCGCACGCCCCTCACCGGCCCCGGCGATCGCCCCGAGCTCGTCCACGAGACCCCCGAGACGGGCGGTCTCGTCGGAGATCGCGCGCGCCGCAGTGACCGCCGTCTCCCCTTGCGCCGTCCCGTCGACGAGCGCCTCCGCGAACCCGCCGATCACGGTGAGCGGCGTCCGGAGGTCGTGGCGAAGGTTCGCCAGGAGGTCGGTCTCCGCCCGTCGAGTCCGGGCCAGCTCCCCGGTCATCGCGTTGAACCGGACGGTCAGCTCGCGGACCTCGCTCGGCCCTTCCTCCGGCAGCTCTGCCAACGCCGGGGTGTCCCCGGCGCCGGGGACCGATGCGGTCGCCGCGGCAAGGCGGTGGAGCGGTCCCGTCGTCGAGCGGGCGAGAATCCAGGCCAGCGGACCCCCGACGACCAGCACCACGAGGGCGACCAGCGGGATCGTCCGGACCAGGTCCGCGACGGTCTCTGCGCCGGCCCGATCTTGCGCGGCAAGGACGAACCCGCGCGGAACCACCGCGGTCGGCACCGTGGCAGCCACGACCGACACGTCCCAGGTGCCGCCGTCGTCGAACCGAAGGGTCGCGTCTGCGAAACTCCCGCGGCCCCCGGCAGGGAGTGGCGGCAGCGCCTCGGTCGGGCGTGCGGTTCCCGCGAGCAGGACCGGTTGCCGGTCGCCGGCGACAAAGAGCACGACGAGCCCGAGGTCACCGACCTGCTGGCGAAGCGAGTCGAGCGAGTTCAGCGCGTCCTGGGCCGTGCCCTGGGCGACCCGTGCGCCGACCTGGGCCAGCAGGGTGGTGCCCACCGCGTGGAGGCGGCCGAACGTCGCGTCGCGATGGAGGCCCCGGAGGACGAAGAAGAGAGCCCCGCCGACGGCGACGAGGACGGCGAGCGCGGTGATGGCGAGCGTGAACGCGAGGCGGCCCGCCAGGCTCGTCGGCATGCGATCGCGCTCAGCCGACGTCGGGCGGAGCCAGGGGGGCGCGCCCGGGCGTGACCAGCCGGTACCCCACGCCACGGACGGTCTCGATCGGCGGGCCGTCCTCGCCCAGCTTCTTGCGAACCTCGGCGACGTGGACGTCGACGGTCCGCGTCTCGCCCGGGAAGTCGGTCCCCCAGACATCCTCGAGGAGCGCGTCGCGGGTCAGGACGACCCCGGGATCACGCGCCAGCGCGGCGAGCAGGTCGAACTCCCGCGCCCGCAGCTCAAGGCGGCGCTCGTTCACCCGCGCCTCGCGCCGCCGCGGATCCATCCAGAGCGTGCCAACCTCGATCGGGCGGAGACCCGACGCCGTCGTCGCCGCGCGCCGGAGGATCGCCTTCACTCGCGCGACCAGGGCCCGTGGGTTGAACGGCTTGGTGACGTAGTCATCGGCACCCAGCTCGAGCCCGACGATGGAATCCACGTCGTCCGAACGGGCGGTGAGCATGAGGATCGGCGTCCCGCCGCGCCGACGGAGCTCGCGACAGACGTCGAAGCCGTCCTGCTTGGGCAGCATCAGGTCCAGGATCACGAGATCGGGGTCGTGCCGTTGATGGAGCGCGAGCGCCTCGTCCCCGTCACGGGCGGCGATCACCGCGAACCCTTCCTTCTCGAGGTAGAGCCGCAGCAGCGCCACGATGTTCGGCTCGTCATCGACGACGAGGACGCGTTTCATGGCGGCGAGTCTACGGCTCCGGGACATGCCGTCGAGGGTCCGACGTAAGCGCGGGGTAAGGCGGCCACACTGGCGGGGCACGGTGTCCCGCGCGACGTCGCCCCCGCGCGCTCTTCAACCCGTGGGTCGCCAGGGCGGGGAAGTGCCGGCTGCCCGATCGGGCACGCGCGGCTGCCCGATTGTCGGCCCCGATCCGCCTGTGGATCGGGCTGCTGGCGCGCGAGCATCCGTGCATGCGACAGCGCTTCATCGGGCCAGCCCGTGCCTGAGCGCGCCGAGCTCGCCCGCCTGGATGAGCAGGAGGCGCTGCGGCGTCTGCAGGGCGTGGCCGTCCCAGGCGTGGCGACGCCGGACGCGGCTGTCGCGGCCGGCGCGGTCCGGCCGGTCGGGGAGATCCAGGGGGACGGGCGGTTCAACCCGGGCGCCTTCCCCCGTGGAATGGGGCCGGCAGGCTTCATGGCGATGCAGCGTCTCGCGGGCAACCGGGCCATGGTGCAGGCGCTCGGACGGTCGCAGATGTCGGGCGTGCTCCAGAAGCTTGACCTCGACGCCGAGGAGGAGCTCACCGCCGGTGGTGCGGCCCCAGCCATGGAGTCGCCAGTGCCCGGCGCGGCCGGCTCGGCCGCAGAGGCGCCGGGCGACGGCGCGGGGTCGAGTGGTCCAGCTGGAGGGTCGAGCGGTTCCGGTTCTCCAGGGGCGCCGGAGGCGCCAGTCCCGCCGGCCGGGCTGGCGGCGGGTAGAGCCGCGGCGGCCGGGGAGGCAGTCGGCGCCGGGCTCGCGGCGGGAGGAGCGGCGGCGGCCGGGGAACGCGCGACTGGCGCCGGGCTGGCGGCGGG
>DAITNC010000016.1:18792-22586 GCA_036834865.1 Candidatus Limnocylindrales bacterium
CGGGAGGAGCGGCGGCGGCCGGGGAACGCGCGACTGGCGCCGGGCTGGCGGCGGGAGGAGCGGCGGCGGCGGGCGAACGCGCGACTGGCGCCGGGCTGGCGGCAGGAGGAGCGGCGGCGGCCGGGGAGACAGTCGGCGCAGCGGGACCGGGTGCCGGATCGGCCGGCGGCAGGCCGGCGGAGCGTCCTTCGGGCGCGGCTGGGCCCGCGAGCTCGCCGGGCGGCGGGGGTGCAGGTGGCGCGGCGACGAAGCTGGGTGGGTCCCGCAAGAGCCCGCCTCCACCGATCACCACGGGGGGCGCAGGGCTGGCGCCGAGCACCGCCGCGGCGGCGCCGGCCGTCACCCCGGTCCCCGCGCCTGCCGTACCCACGCCGACCGGACCGGGAGGCACGCCCGACCCGGAGACGGCGAAGACGGGCATCGATTGGAACAAGATGCTGTCGGATTTCGGCCCGCCCGTCCGGACCGTCCTGGAGATCGGCCGCCTCATTCCCGGATGGGGGCTGGTCGCCGGGTTCGCCTCGGACTCGATCAACTTCGCGAGCGACATTGCCTCTGTCCCGAACTCGCAGAACGCCGCCTTCGCGGAAGGCCTGATCGTCTTCCGAAGCGTGGTCAACATCGGGAACAACGCCCTCGGCCACCTCCTCTACGTCGACCAGCTCATCCAGGACGGCCTGGCGGGCTCGGTGGTCGCAGCGGAGTTCACGGCGCTGACCGCGTCGATCAACGAAGTGCTCGCCGGGGTCAAGGTCGTGCTCGACGAGGTCCTGATGGGCACCGACATCGTCGTCGAGGTCGAGGCGCTGTACGAAGCAGGCCACGCGCCGAACACCGCTGAGGCGGACAAGTGGAAGTCGCTCGCCGACGGCTACGCCGCGAACATCCTTGGCGACGTCGTCAACACCGTCCTCGACGTCATCAGCCTCGCCAGCGCGGGTGCCGCCAACACCGGCCCCGTCCAGCAGGCGAAACAGCCCCTGACGCTCGCGGGCGCCTTCATCAAGAATGCTGGCACAACCGTCGCCGGCGGGGTCAACAACGTCATCAACGTCTGGCTGGGCGGCTTCCTCACGAAGGGCCGCACGGAGTACCCGGGCAGCCCGACCGACCTCCGCAACCAGGCGATCCAGCTCGACGTCGCAGGCGGCTTCGTCGACGTCGAGGCACTGCAGGCGCGGACCACCTACGACGGCATCAACCTCGTCATCGACGCGTTCGAAGCGTATGCCGATGACCAGATCGACCAGGTCAACACGGTCGTCGAAGCGCTCTCCGGCGGGACGTCAGCATTCCAGCTGATCCGCGACGCGGTTCGGACCGCCCTCGACGACATGCAGGCCAAGCTCGCGATGGTCCAGCAGCTCGGAGCTTCGGCGACCAACGCGAAGGCGAACGCCGAATCGATCTCCGCCGGATGCGACTCCGCCCTGGCCACGATCGACGCGCTGGTGATGCCCGACGTCCGGCTCCCCAGCGTGGACCTCGGGGAAGGCGTCCTGGCGGAGGCAGCCTCCGCCGTCGCCAACACGGCCGCGGAAGCGGCGAACGCGGCCCTCTCGCTTGCGATCTCGGGCGTCTCGGCCGCGCTCGACACCGCCAAGGAATCGGTCCGGAGCCCGATCCTGAGCGCGAAGAGCCAGGCCGCGAGCCTGGGGGAGTGGCTCGGCATCCTGGCGACCCAGTCGACCGCGATGGTCGAGTCGCTCACCACGCAGATCGCGACGTTCAACGAGGGGCTCGGACACTGCACCAACGTGGAGCAGGTCATCAACCTCATCATCGGCCAGGTCAGCGATCTCACCGGGATGCCGAAAGTCACCGTGCAGGAGCTCAGGGACGACTGGGCGGGCGTGGGGACGCATATCGACCAGTTCGCGGCGCTCGGCCCGCAGCTGCACGATCGCGCCGCCGATCTGCGCACCCACGCGGACGAGGTCGAGGAGGCCCGCAAGGCCGGCCGGACTCCTGCCCTGCCGCCCAGCCCGCCCCCGGGTTCGGGTTCGGGCGCGGGCACGGGACCCGGGGCGTCTGCGGCCGCCTGACCCCTGACTGCCGGAGGGCCCGGAGGGCCGCTCCGAAGACACCGGCGGGCGTACGATTCGCGCCGATGTTCGCAACACTTGCCGGTAACTACCCGCAGCCCGCCGGTCTCCGGCCCGCCGACGCACTCAAAGCCGTCCTCTGCGCCCAGGCGGACGCGGGCCTGGGGCTGGTGTCGGACGGGATGATCCACGACTCCGAAGACGCGTCGGTGCTCGTGGAGGCGTGGGTCGTCGCCCGGGAGGCGGCCCGGTCCGAGGGGATCGAACAGCCGGTCAAGCTCGCCGTCCTCGGACCGTGGGCACGCAGCATCGGGACGGCCGGGAGCGCGGAACCTGCTGGGGCCGCACCCGAATCCCCGGCCGCACGGTCGGCGGCCCGGCTGGCGACCGCCCTCGCCGCGGCCGTTGCCGCGGGCTGTCCCGTCGTGGAGGTGCACGAGCCGGCGGCGGCGCTGCCGGCCGGCCCGGGTGCCGGCGCCGCGTTTGCGTCCGTGCACCGGGCGCTGCTGGCGGGCCTGCCCGGCGACGCCCACGTGACGCTCGCGATCACGGGTGGAGACGCAGAGGCGCTCGGAGCAGACGCGGTCTTCGCGGCGCCGTACCGGAGCCACCTCTTCGACCTGATCGCCGGCCCGGACAGCTGGCGAACCATTGCGAGCGCACCAGGCGACCGCGGCATCATCCTGGGCGTCGCGGACGCGACCGGAGTCCGGCCGCCCGGGTTGGAGGAGGTCGCGTGGGCCGCCGGCTATGCGGCTTCGCTGGGAGGCCGCGGGATGGCGCGGGTCGGGCTGGCGCCGTCGGGCGGCCTTGCCTCGCTGGATCCGGCGCGCGCGCGCGAGCTGATCGACCTCCTGGGCGAAGCAGCCCGGCTCCTGGTCGGGGATCCAGAGCTGTTGCTTCGCCGGTTCGATCCCCGGGCCGTCGACCCGCGCAGCGCCGCCCTCGGGGAGTATCGTCCTGACCGTCGCGCTCGACCGGGGAGTCGATGAACGCCCGTGTCCTCCGTGCCGGCCTCGCGCTCACCGGCACCTCGCTCGGCGCTTCAGGCGGCGTTCAGCAATCGGCGCGATACTCTGCGCGGCCGACGCACGTCCGGCGACCGGCCGATGACCCGCCCACTTCGCGCGCCGTCGCGGGGACCCTGCCCAGGGACGTCCACGCTGGGGTGTTGCGGCTCGAGGTAGCCAGCCATGGATCGGCCCGTCCCGGCGCGGTTGAGCCGACGCACGTTCCTCGCCTCGCTGGGCGTTGCAGCAGCCGGCGGGGCGGCCACGGCGCTCCTGGCGACGGAGTTCGCACACACCGCGGGGCGAGCCGAGCCCGCGGCCTCGGGCGCATCGCCGGGCGCATCGCTGGCCCCCAGCTCACCGCAGCCGTCGCCCGACTACTCCGCGGTCCGGAACCACTATCGCTCGCGGCCTGACCTGACACCCTCCCAGATGCTCGTGCAGGTCCCGGCGGGCGCCGTCGCCCCGGGGCTCCTGTTCGTCACGCCGTCGAACGGGAGCGGGACGGACGGGCCCGCGATCTTCACGGACGAAGGCGACCTCGTCTGGCTTCGGCCCGACAGCGGGACGCAGGTCGCGAACTTCCAGATCGTCATGTTTGCCGGTCGGCCGACGCTGGCATGCTGGGAAGGAATCGTGAACGGCGGGATCGGCACGGGAGACGTCATCCTGGTCGACGACACCTATCGCGAGGTCTCCCGTGTTCATGCCGGCAACGGGCGGCGTGCCGACCTCCACG
>DAITNC010000017.1:0-22147 GCA_036834865.1 Candidatus Limnocylindrales bacterium
CCGGCCTCGCGGTCGGCTACTGGGCCGAGGTCGAGGACCTTCGCGCCAACTGGGCCAAGGACAAGACCTGGGAGCCCAAGATGGACGCGAAGCTCCGCGACAAGGAGTACGCGCTCTGGAAGAAGGCCGTCACGCGGACCTTCGACTGGGCCGAGTAGTCCACTCGCCTCACCATCCGGGGCCTCTCGGCTGTGCCGGGGGGCCCCGGAACACGTCACGCGGGCACCGCCCGCAGGATCGCGCCACACATGGAGTCACGACAGATCGAGGTGGGCAGCATGGGTGAGTCGCACGCCTACGACGTCCTCGTCGTCGGCGGGGGTGCGACTGGGGCCGGCGTGCTCCGGGACCTTGCGCGGCGAGGCCTCCGGACCCTGCTCGTCGAACGCGGTGACTACGGCACCGGCACCACCGGGCGGTATCACGGGCTCCTCCACTCGGGCGGCCGGTACGTTGCCAAGGACGCGCTGGCGGCGCGCGAGTGCATCTCCGAGAACCGAATCCTCCGGCGCATCGCCCCGGCAAGCATCGAGGACACGGGCGGCTATTTCGTCGCCACGCCGGACGATCCCGACGACTACGTCGACGGCTTCCAGGCGGCCTGCATCGCCGCCGACGTCGACTGCGAGGAGATCCCGGTCGCGGAGGCACTCCGGCACGAGCCGGCCCTCAACCCGCGCATCCGCCGCGTCTTCAAGCTTCCCGATGGCTCCGTGGAGCCCTGGCAGCTCATCGAATCGAACCTCGCGGACGCGCGCGCCCATGGCAGCGACGCCTGGTCCTACCAGCGCCTGGTGGAGATGGAGCGCGACGGCGACCGGATCGTCGGGGCCACGCTCCGCGACGAACGGTCGGGGAGCGTGACGCGGATCGCGCCCCGCTTGGTCGTGTCGTGCGCCGGCGCCTGGTCGGGCCAGGTCGCGGCGATGATCGACGTCACGGTCACGATGCATCCGGGCAAGGGCACGATGCTCATCTACAACCAGCGGATGACCGACACGGTGGTCAACCGGTGCCACAAGTCCTCCGACGGCGACATCATGGTCCCCGTCCACACGGTGGCCATCCTCGGCACGACCGAGCAGCGGGTGGAGGACCCGGACCACTACGAGATCACCCGCGACGAGGTCGCCGCGCTGATCCACGAGGGCGAGAAGCTCTTCCCCGACCTTGGCCGGATGCGGCTCCTGCGCGCCTACGCGGGAGTCCGGCCGCTCTACCAGCCGCCCGCCGAGATGACCGCCGCCGCGCTGAAGGACGGACGCCAGATCTCGCGGGCGCACACGGTCCTCGACCACGGTGCCAGGGACGGCGTGGAGAACTTCGTCACGATCGTCGGCGGCAAGCTCACCACCTTCCGCCAGATGGCCCAGGACACCGTGGACCTCGTGTGCGAGAAGCTGGGCGTCACGGAGCCATGCACCACGGCGGACGAGATCCTGCCGAACCAGGTCCCCGGGAAGACATACTGGCTTGGCCATCGGCTGGCCGACCACGAGGCGGAGGGGGGCGGGGACGCCGGCCTCCTGTGCGAGTGCGAGCTCGTCACGCGGCCCATGCTGGACGAGTTCCTCGACCGGCATCCGGGCTGCTCGCTCGATGACGTGCGGCGCGGCACGCGCCTCGGGATGGGGCCCTGCCAGGGTGGCTTCTGCACGTTCCGGGCAGCCGGCGTGGTGGGGGAACGCGCGGGGCACGCAGGTTCGGCCGACGTCGCCGAGCTCGCGGATCGGGCGATCCTGGGCTTCCTCCGCGAGCGCTTCAAGGGGACGCGCCCGATTGCCGCCGGCCGCCAGCTCCAGGAGCAATGGATGATCTCCGGCGTCTACGAAGGCGGGCTGGGGGTCGAGTCGCTGATCGAGCGCGAGACGCCGGAAGCGTCCCGGGAGGTGGCCCGTGCCCAGCGCTGACGTCGTCGTCATCGGGGCGGGCCTTGCCGGGCTCAGTGCCGCCATCGCTGCGGCCGAGTCGGGGGCGCGCGTCCTGGTCCTCGCCAAGGGTCACGCCGCCACCCACTGGGGGCCGGGCGGGATCGACGTCGCCGGCATCCCGGCCGCCCTGACGCCGCGCGAGGGCATCCGCCGGCTGGCAGACCAGCCCGGCCACCCGTACGCCATCCTGGGCGACGACGTGGCCGCGGCAATCGGCTGGCTCCTCCCGCACCTCGCGGCCGGGGGCGTCGACTACGTTGGCGACCTCGATACCCCGCTCCAGCTGGCTCCGACCTCCATCGGCGGGACGCGGCGCGCCGCGATCCTGCCCGCAGGCCAGGCCGCCGCGCTCTCGCCGTGGGCCCCCGGGGAGCGTCTGGTCGTCTGCGGCATCGCCGGCTTCAAGGACTTCTGGCCCGAGGCGATCTCGGCCAGCCTTTCCCGGGAGCGCATCTGGGAGGGCGGGAACCGGCCGGCGTCGGTGAGCCCGGTCAGCGCCACGCTACCGGGCCTCGCGGCGCGCCACAACCTCAACGCGCTCGAGATCGCGCGTCGCTTCGACGATCCCACCTGGCGCGGGGCCGCGATCGAGGCGATCGCGCGGGCGATCGCCTCGGCGCCCGGTTCGGGAGGCCGCGTGGCCCTGCCCGCCGTCCTCGGCCTGCGAGAGCACGCGGCGGTCCTCGCGGCCATGCGGCAGCGTCTCCCGGCTGTGCCGTTCGAGATGCCGCTCGTCCCGCCCAGCGTGCCGGGACTGCGCCTCTATGCGGCGCTTCGCGCGGCGGTCGTCCGGGCCGGTGGGCGCGTCCAGGTGGGCGAGATGATCGAGCGGGTCGAGTCCGACGGGCGGAACGTGACCGCGGTCGTGTCGGCCGCTGCCGCGCGGAGCTACGTGGTCCGGACCGGGGCCCTGGTGCTCGCCACCGGAGGCATCGCCGGCGGGGGGCTGCTGGCAGAGCGCGACGGCCGGCTTCGGGAGCCGATCCTGGGGCTCCCCGTGGAGGCCCCGGCCGCCGATGACTGGCTTGCCGTCGATGCGTTCGACCCGGCGGGCCATCCGCTGGAGCGGGCGGGCATCCGCACCGATGCGGAGCTGCGGCCGGTGGCCGAGGACGGAACGCCGGTGTTCGACAACGTGCGCGTGGCCGGCAGCCTGCTCGCCGGCCAGCGCTCCATTGGGGAGCGGTGCGGCGACGGCGTCGCGCTCACCAGCGGGTGGCGGGCGGCGCGATCGCTGGCCGCGGTCCCGGCCGGGCACGCCGCAGCGCCGGGGAGCGAGCGGCCATGACGATCGCCGAGCTGGTCATGAGCGCCTCCGAGGCGGCCGTTGGCTACTCGTCCGACGAGTGCCTCAAGTGCAACGTCTGCGTCACCGTCTGCCCGGTGGCCCGGGTCACGGACCTGTTCCCCGGGCCGAAGTACGTCGGTCCGCAGGCGCAGCGGTTCCGGACCGGTCGAGCCCAGCCCGTCCAGGTTGCCGGCATCCGGATCCCTCTGTCGCCGGACGTCACGGTCGACTACTGCTCGGGCTGCGGCTGGTGCACGACCGCGTGCCCGGCCGGCGTGAAGATCGCCGAGATGAACAGCCAGTCCCGCGCGCGGATGAAGGCCGGCAAGCGCCCCAGGCTCCGCGACTGGGGACTGGGCCAGACTGACCTCGTCGGCCAGCTGGGCGTGCTCTTCTCGCCGATCTCCAACTGGGCGCTCGCGAACAGGCCGATCCGGGCCATCATGCAGACCACGATCGGCATCCATCGCGAGGCGCCGTTCCCGAAGTTCGGCCGGCGGACGTTCCAGTCCATCTCGAAGCGGCGCCAGCGCCGGCGCGGGACGGCTGCCGTCCCGGGGCCGGACCGGGCCGTGGTCTACTTCCACGGCTGCTCGGCCAACTACTACGAGCAGCACCTGGCCGATGCCGCGATCGCGATCCTCAAGCGCAACGGCTTCGAGACGATCATTCCCGAGCAGGTCTGCTGCGGGCTGCCGCTCATCAGCAACGGGATCTACACGGAAGCCCGCGGCCGGGCCCACAAGAACCTCGACGTGCTCGCCCGCTACGCGCGCCAGGGTTACCGGATCGTCGGCACCTCCACGTCCTGTACGCACACGATCAAGGCGGAGTACCGCGAGATGCTCGACATCCACGACGAGGATGCGGCGGTGGTCGCGAACGCGACGTGGGACATCTGCGAGTTCCTTCTCGATCTCCACGAGCAGGGCAAGCTCGACACCGGGTTCGGCCGCCTCGACGAAGATCTTCCCTACCATGCCCCGTGCCAGCTCCGGTCGCACGGGATCGGCCTGCCCGCCATGGAGCTCTTCGCGCTGGTGCCCGGGCTCCGAGCAGCCGACATGGACCATGACTGCTGCGGCATCGCGGGCACGTACGGGATGAAGAAGGAGAAGTACCCGATCGGCATGGCGGTCGGCGCCCCGCTCTTCGAGAAGATCAGGGCCAGCGGCGCCACCGAAGCGGCCTGCGATTCGGAGACGTGTCGCTGGCAGATCGAGAAGGCGACCGGGACCCGGACCCGGCATCCCATCGAGATCCTCCTCGCGGCCTACCGCGTCGCGGACGCGGTGGACCGCGCCGGGCGCGAGCCCCTCGCGGCCGCCGGAGCCTGAACGTGGTTGCGGAGAGCGACGACGCCGAGGCGCTCGTCGGGCTCGTGATCGTCTCGCATTCCGCGAAGGTCGCCGACGGCACCGTTGAGCTTGCCCTCCAGATGGCCGGCGACGAGGTCCGGATCGTGGCCGCCGGCGGCATGGAGGACGGCACCATCGGCACGGACGCCGGCCGGATCATGGCGGCCATCGTGGCGGCGGACGCGGGGGCCGGCGTCGTGGTCATGACCGACCTCGGCAGCGCCGTCCTTTCGGCATCGACGGCCCTGGAGTTGCTGGACCCGGCGCAGGCCGCCCGTGTTCGGCTGAGCCGCGGCCCCGTGGTGGAGGGCGCGATCGTCGCGGCGATCCAGGCCAGCATCGGGGACGACCTCGGGGCGGTCTGTGATGCCGCCGACGCGATGCTCGCCCAGGACAAGCTCGCCGGGTGACCGGGCCCGAGCCCGCCTTGCGGGACCAGGGCGCGGGCGCGGTCGTCATCGGGGGCGGCGCCGTCGGCACGTTTCTTGCGGCGCTGATCGCGGGTTCGGGCCGCCGCGTCACGCTCGCGGGCAGGCCCGGTGCCGGCACGCGGGGCCCGGCAGGGATCGTCGTCCGCGCCCCCGACGGCGGGCTTCGCCAGGCTCGCGCTGAGCGGACGGATGGGACTGCCGGCCTCGACCGCCCCGCGTACGTCGTCCTGGCCGTGAAGATGCCGGACCTCGCGGAGGCCGTCGAGGCGTGCGCGGCGTGGCCCGGCCTCGCGGTGGTCACCCTCCAGAACGGGATCGGGGCCGAGGAGCTCGTGGCGAACGCCCGCCCGGACGCACCCCTGCTGGCGGGGTCCCTCACCGCCCCGATCGACCGCGAGGCGAACGGGACCCTGGCCTGGAGGAAGCGCCGCGGGATCGCCTTCAGCTCGGTCCGGGGCGACACCACCGCGGTCCGGGCCGCGATCGGGGATTCATTGGCCGCGGGAGGGCTGCCCGTCGCGACCGTGGGCGACTGGCGTGCCATGAAGTGGTCCAAGCTCCTCACGAACCTCGTCGCCAACGCGATCCCGGCGCTGCTGGACGTGGATGCGGCCGCGGTCTACGCCGACCGGCGCCTCTTCGCCGTGGAGCGGGCCCAGGTCGGCGAGGCCCTTGCGGTGATGCGCGCGCTCCACCTTGCCCCCGTGGGGCTGCCAGGCGCCGACGTCCGCTGGCTGGCGCTCGGGTTCCGAGCCCCGGCGGCGCTCGGGCACCCGATCCTTCAGCGGGTCGTGGGCGGCGCCCGCGGCGGCAAGGCCCCGTCGCTCCTGCTGCACCTGCGCGGTGGCGGCGGACCGTCAGAATCGCCGTGGCTCAACGGGGGAGTCGCGCGCGCTGGTGCCGTGGCGGGCGTGCCGACGCCGGTCAACGCCGCGCTCGCGTCTCTCGTGGAGGCAGCCAGCGCCGACCCTTTGGCCTGGGATCGCACCCGCGGCCGACCCGGCGCGCTCCTGGACATGCTCGACCACCCCGCGACCACGAGGAGGGACCCATGAAGACGATCCGGCTCACCGTCCGCAACCCGTCCGGGATCCACCTGCGACCCGGCGCGGCGTTCGTCCGGGCCGCCGCCGCCCATCGCGGGACGGCCGTCCGAGTCCGCAATCTCACGACCGGCTCGGCGGATGCCGACGCGCGCAGCATGCTCGCGGTGACGGCCCTGCGGATCAAGAAGGACCACGAGATCGAAGTGACGGCGGACGGGCCCGACGAGGACGTGGCGCTCGAGACGCTGCGCGCGGCCGTGGATGGCGGGCTCGGCGAGGTCCTCGAATAGCAGTGGGCTGCCCGCGCCGCCGCGCAATTCGCTTCACGAGCCGCCGCGCGCCCCGATAATGCCGGCGTGGATCCAGCGTCCGTCCTCCCAGCCGTCGTCACCGCCGCCGCCGCCTACTTCATCGGCGGGATCCCGTTCGGGATCGTCGTGGCGCGCCTCGTCGGCGGGCGCGATCCGCGCAGCATCGGCAGCGGCCGGACCGGCGGCGCAAACACGCTGCGGGCGATCGGGCCGCGCTGGGCGCTCGTGTCCGGGCTCTTGGACGCCGCGAAGGGCAGCGTGGCCGTGCTGATCCCGCGGCTCCTTGGCTTCGGTCCGGTCTTCGAGACGCTGGGTGCGCTGGTCGCGATCGTCGGGCACAGCCGCTCGCCGTACATCGGGTTCGGCGGCGGGCGCGGCGTGTCGGTCGGCTGGGGGACGCTCGTCATCATCAGCCCGCTGGCCGCGGTCGCCATCCTCCCGGTCTTCGCGGGTGTGATCCTCGCGACCAGGATCTCGTCGCTCGGCTCCCTGGTCGGCTCCGCCGTCGGCGGTCTCGTGGTGATCGCGCTGGTCTCGAGCCAGGGCCTCCCGGCGGTCTACGACGTCTACGCGGTTGGCTCGGTCGCGTTGATCTGGCTCTTCCACCGGGACAACATCGCGCGCCTCCTGGCCGGCACCGAACGCCGGATCGACCGGCGCTCCTGACGAGGGTTGGCCATGCAGATGCTCACGGGAACACCGGCGTCCGCCGGCGTCGCCATCGGCCCGTTGGCCGTCATCCGACCTGCGCCCGTCGTCGCGAGCGGCCGCATCGCGCCCGAACAGGCGGACGCGGAGATCGCCCGGCTGGTCGCGGCGATGGACGCCGCGGGGTCGGAGCTCGAGGTGCTGGCCGGGCATGTCGGCGCGGAGCATCCGGCGGAGGCCGAGATCTTCTACGCCCACGCGATGCTGGCCTCGGACCCGGCGCTCGCCGAGGCGGCCGAGGACCGGATTCGCGGCGGGGACGACGCGATCGGCGCCATCCGGGCTGCCGGCGACCAGTTCGCCGCTGAGTACCGGGCGATGGACGACGAGCTGCTCGCAGCCCGCGCGACCGACATCCTCGACGTGGCCGCGCGGATCGTGGACTGCCTGACGGGCGCCCACCCGAGCGGCCCGGCGCTGGAGCGCCCGTCGATCATCGCGGCCGCGGACCTCACGCCATCGCTCACCGCGACGCTCCCGCGCGAGCGGCTGCTGGGCATCGCCCTTGCCGAGGGCTCGGCCACGGCGCACGCGGCGATCCTGGCGCGGGCCTACGGGATCCCGGCCGTGGTGGGAATCGAGGGCCTGCTGGAGGCGACCGAGGCGGCTCCCGGCGCGGGCCCGGACGCGGGGACAGTCGTCGCCCTGGACGGGAGCACCGGGGAGGTGGTCGTGGACCCGGACGCCGCGACGCTGGCGCGGTTCGAGGTCGCCCGCGCCGCAGCCGCGGGCGACGCGGCCCGGGCGCTGGCAGACGCGGACCTCCCGGCCGTGACCCGCGACGGCCTGGCCGTCGAGCTGCTCGCGAACATCGGCGGGCCCGCCGAATCCGCCCGCGCGGTGGAGCTGGGCGCCGCCGGCGTGGGGCTGTTCCGCACGGAGTTCCTCTTCCTCGAGCGCGCGACGCCGCCGTCCGAGGAGGAGCAGCTGGCGGCCTACCGGTCGGTCGTGGAGGCATTCGCCCCCCACCCGATCACGATCCGCCTGCTCGACATCGGCGGCGACAAGCCCATCCCGTACCTGCCGATCCCACCCGAGGCGAACCCGTTCCTGGGGGTCCGAGCGCTCCGCCTGGCATGGGACCAGCCGGGAATCTTCCTGACCCAGCTGCGCGCGGCCATGCGGGCCGCCGCCGGCACGCCGCCCGGCACGGTCGGAGTGATGGCACCGATGATCGCGGACGCTCGAGATGCCGACCTCCTGCTACGCCTCGCGGCGGAAGCCCGCGAGAGCCTGGTGGCGGCAGGGGTCGCCCACGGCGAGCTGGCGCTCGGGGTGATGCTGGAGATCCCGGCCGCGATCCTCGTGGGGGACACGTATCTCCCGCGCCTTGCGTTCGCCAGCATCGGCACCAACGACCTGCTCCAGTACACCGTGGCCGTCGATCGCGGCAACCGGACGCTGGCCCGCTACCAGGAGTCGCTCCACCCGGCCGTGCTTCGGCTGGTCCGCCAGGCGGTCGAGGCGTGCGACGCGGCCGGGGCGACCCTCTCCGTGTGCGGCGAGATGGGCGGCGACGCCGTCGCGGCGCTCGCGCTGGTGGGCCTGGGCGTCCGGAAGCTGAGCATGGCCGCGTCGAGCCTGGCCGGGGTGCGCCGGGCGATCCGGTCCGCGGACGCAGCCGCGCTCGACGAGGCGGCCCGGATCGCGCTGGCCGGGCCGACCGCCGACGACGTCCGGTCGGGGCTCGGCGCGCTCGCTGCCAGGCTCGCCGATCGGGAGACTGCCGCGCTGCGGTAGACTCTCGCCGGGCGCCCACCTCGTTCCCACCGCATGCGCGACGGCGCCCGTGCCGCGCCCTCGGAGGTTTCCAGAGTCATGACGCCGGACGAGCTGCGCGCGAAGATCCGCGAGATTCCGGACTTCCCGAAGCCGGGCATCCTGTTCTACGACATCACCACGCTCCTCAAGGACCCCGTGGCCTATCGGGCGGCCATCGACGCGATGCTCGCGCCGTACACCGGCACCGCGATCGACATCGTGGTCGGCATGGAGTCGCGCGGGTTCATCTTCTCGGCCCCGATGGCCTACCAGCTGGGCGCCGGCCTCGTGCCCGTCCGCAAGCTTGGGAAGCTGCCCGCGGAGACCATCAGCATCGAGTACGCGCTCGAGTACGGCTCCAACACGCTGGAGGTCCACCGCGACGCGATCCAGCCCGGCCAGAAGGTCCTGATCGTGGACGACCTGCTCGCGACGGGCGGGACCGTCAACGGGACGGTGGAGCTGGTCCAGCGACTCAGGGGCGAGATCGCCGGCCTGGCCTTCCTCGTCGAGCTCGGGTTCCTCAAGGGCCGCGACCGGCTCGCCGCGTACGCGGTCTCCTCCGTCATCACGTACTGAGGCCAGCCCGGCAGGGGGTTCGGTGACCGACGAGCGGCGTCCCGCGCCCGAGCTGCCTGCACCCGGGACCATCGCGCCCGTGGCTCCGGCCGTCGACGCCGAAGAGGCGCGCCGGCTCGACCGCCGGCGGTTCTTCCGATCCTTCGCGGCGGACGCGATGAAGACCGCGGCCACCGTCGTCGGGGCGGCAGGGGCCCTGCGCGAGACATCGGCCGGGATGGCAAGCGCGTTCCTCGGGTCCGTCGACGCGCCGCCGGCGCCGGTCGCCGCGACGGCCGCGGCGCCCAGCGAACCGCCCTCCGGGTTCCGGAGCGCCTTCCGCCTCGAGCCCGAGCAGGTGGTCCTGCTGGACCAGCGCCGCCTTCCCGACGAGCTCGTCGAGATCGTCTGCCTCTCCGGGGCGGACGTCGCGCAGGCGGTCCGCGAGTCCGTCGTCCGCGGCGCGCCGCTGCTCGGCCAGGTGGCCGCGTGCGGGCTGGCCCTGACGGCGGGGCGCTCGGTCAGCTCGTCGCCGCACGCACGTCGCGCGATCCTCTTCGGCACCGCGAATGCGCTCCGGAACGCGGCCCCGACCGCGGCGCCGGTGCGCAACGCGATGGACCGGATGCTGGCCCGGTTCGCTGCCCTCGGAGAGCTCCGGGAGGACGGGGCGAGCATGGCCGCCGCCCTGCGGGACGAGGCCGAGGCGATCGTCGGGGAGGCGGTCATTGGGCACGCCCGACTCGTGGCCCACGGCGCGGCGCTCATCGCGGCGAACCCGCCCGGGGTCGAGGGGAGCGCGCTCCGTGTCCTGACGATCGGCAGCACCGGCGCGCTCGCCGGTGGGCAGGTGGGCACCGCGCTCGCCGTGGTGGGCGCGGTCCGCGACGACGGGCGCGACGTGCGCGTCCTGGTGGCCGAGACCCGGCCCTGGCTGGCGGGCGCCCGACTGGTGGCCTGGGAGCTGGCCCAGGCCGGGATCCCGTTCATGCTCGTCGGTGACGGCGCGGCAGCAGGCCTGCTCGCCCGCGGCGAGGTCGATCTCGTCATCGTCGGCGCGGAGGCGGTCGCCCGAAACGGCGACATCACGTGCGATCCCGGGAGCTACGGGCTCGCGGTCGTCGCTGAACGGCACGCCATCCCGTTCTACGTCGCCGCGCCGCTGTCCACGTACGACGCCGAAGCGGAGGACGGTCGCGCGCTCCGGGCCGAGCCGCGCGCGGGCACCGAGCTGCTCTCGCTGGGCGGACGGAGGATCGCGCCGGAGGGCACGCCGGCGGTCAACCCGTCCGTCGACGTCGTCCCCGCGGAGCTCCTGGCGGCCATCCTGACGGAGGTCGGCGCGCTCCGGGCCCCGTACGGGACGGCGCTGGCGGCCGCGGCTTCCACGCAGCCGGCTGCCTCGAGAGCCGGGGATCCAGCCGGCCTCGACGGCGGACCCACCGACCCGGCCGAGGCCGAGGCCTGAGGTGGTCGCCCCCGCGACGCGGCAGGACGCCCGGCGTGGCCTCGTCGTGCGCACCTGCACCGACCGCGGGCTCCTGCGCGACTTCCTGGAGCACGATCGGCTCTATGCCGCGTATGCGCTCTGCGACCTCGACGAGCGCGAGTTCGGGCGGACTCGCTGGGGGGTTGCGTTCGCCGAGCCGGACCCGGTCGCGGTCGTTCTCGAGTACGCCGGGCTCGCGCCGCAGCCCGTCTTCGTGATGGGCGAGGACGCCGGGATCTCCGCGATCCTGCGGGAGCTGATCCGCCCGAAGGCCGCCTACCTGGCCGCGCGCGCCGAGCACCTGCCGGCCGTCGCCTCCATCTACCGTGTCGAGCCCGGCCCGCCGATGGTCCGGATGTGGGTGGATCGCAGCACGTTCCGGCCGCGTCCGGCGGAGGTCGCACGGCTGCTCCCGGTGGAGGTGGGCGACCTCAACCGCCTGTACCAGCTCGGGTTCACGACGTGGCTCCCGCCGTCGGCCGTGGCGGAGGGGGTCTACTACGGGATCCGGGTCGGCGGGCGGCTGGTCAGCGCCGCAGGCACGCACGTCATCTCGCCGGAGGCGCGCCTGGGCGTCGTGGGCAACGTGATGACCCACGCGGACTTCCGCGGCCGCGGCTACGCGACCGCCGTCACCGGGGCCGTCACCTCGGACCTCCTGCGCTTCTGCGACCAGGTCGTCCTGAACGTCAGGTCCGACAACCCGCCCGCGCTGCAGGCCTACCGGACGCTCGGCTACCAGGAGCACGTCCGCTTCGAGGAGCGCCTGATCCACCGGAACGGCGCTTCGCCGGGGCCGCTCTCGGCGCTTCCGGGCCCCATCAGGCGGCTGCTGGGGCGCGGCGAGAGCTGAGCGCCGGGCGCGCCGCCGCGGTCGGGCATAATCAGGGGCCACGCCCGCCCACCGCGGCCGATCGTCCATCCGCCCGCCGGAGATCCTGCCCGCCATGACCATCCCGACTGCCCTGCCGCCCCACGACGTCACCGACCTCGGCCTCGTCGACGAAGGCGTCCGCCGGATCGAGTGGGCGGAGCGCGAGATGCCCGTCCTCCGGCTCATCCGCGAGCGATTCGCGCGGGAGCTGCCGCTCCGCGGCCTGCGCATCGCCGCGTGCCTTCACGTCACCACCGAGACGGCGAACCTGGTGCGCACGCTCGCCGCGGGCGGCGCGGAGATCGCGCTCGCGGCGAGCAACCCGCTCTCCACGAAGGACGACGTGGCGGCCGCGCTGACCGCGCGGTACGGGATCGCCACCTGGGCGCGCCGCGGCGAGGACCGCAGCACGTACTACGCGCACCTCAACGCGGTCGCGGACACCCACCCGCAGCTGACGATGGATGACGGCTGCGACCTCGTGTCGCTCCTCCACGGCGAACGGCCGGGCCAGCTGGGCGAGGTGCTCGCGGGCACCGAGGAGACCACCACGGGCGTGATCCGCCTGCGCGCCATGGCGAAGGACGGCGCGCTGCGGTTCCCCGTGGTCGCGGTGAACGAGGCGGAGACGAAGCACCTCTTCGACAATCGCTACGGGACCGGCCAGAGCACGATCGACGGGATCCTGCGGGCGACGAACATCCTGCTCGCCGGGCGCCGGGCCGTGGTCGCCGGGTACGGCTGGGTCGGCAAGGGGATCGCCTCGCGCCTCAAGGGGATGGGCGCCCACGTCGCCGTCGTCGAGGTGAGCCCGGTCCGCGCCCTCGAGGCGCTCATGGACGGCTTCGAGGTGAAGACCGTCGACCAGGCGGCGCCCTGGGGCGAGCTGTTCATCACGGCCACCGGCAACGTGAACGTCTTCCGGCGGGAGCACTTCGTGGCGATGCCAGACGGCGCGATCATGGCCAACAGCGGCCACTTCGACGCCGAGCTGGACCTCACGGCACTCCGCGCGCTCGCCGAGGGCCACGTCCGCGAGGTCCGCGAGAACCTCCAGGAGTTCGACCTCGGCCCCAAGAAGGTCCATCTCATCGCCGAGGGCCGGCTGGTCAACCTGGGCGCGGCCGAGGGCCATCCCGCCGCCGTCATGGACATGAGCTTCGCCAACCAGGCGCTCTGCGCGGAGTACGTGGCCCAGCATCACGCCGAGCTGGAGAGCATCGTGTACGTGGTCCCGGAGGCGATCGACCGGGAGGTCGCGCGCCTCAAGCTCGAGGCGCTGGGCCACCACATCGACGGGATGACGGCCGAGCAGGAGGCCTATACGAACTCCTGGAAGAGCGGGACGTAAGCCACCGATGACAGATCGATCGCTCCAGGGTCGGTTCGTCGCCGCCGACGGAGCAGCGCCGCAGGCGGTGGCTCCCTACGGGAGCTGGCCGTCTCCCGTGGCCCTGGAGCTGGTCGCGGCCGGGTTCGTCCGGCTCGCCGAGCCGCGCTGGGACGGTGCCGCCGCCACGTGGCTGGAAGGCCGCGCCGAGGACGCCGGACGCCAGACGCTGGTTCGGTGGACCCGCGAGGGTGGCGTCCGCGACGTCAGCCCGGCCGGGATCAACGTCCGGACGCGCGTCCACGAGTACGGCGGGGCGGCATACCTCGCTGCCGGAGACCTTGTCGTCGTGTCCGACTTCTCGACTGGGCGGCTGCTGCGCGTGGGCCCCGGCCGGACCGCGACCCCGCTGACGCCGGAGGGCCGCTGGCGTTACGCGGACCCTTGCCTGGACGCGGCCCGGGATCGCCTCGTCTGCGTCCGCGAGGATCACGCGGTCGAGGGCCGCGAGGCCGTCAACACGCTGGTCGCGGTCCCGCTGGACGGATCCGCCGCGGACGACCCGGCGCGCATCGTCGAGCTGGCCAGTGGCTCCGACTTCGTCGCGGCGCCGCGCCTCTCGCCGGACGGCCGGCGCCTGGCGTGGATCCGCTGGAACCACCCGAACATGCCCTGGAACGGGACGGAGTGCGTCGTCGCGCCGGTCCTGGCCGACGGCTCGCTCGGCGCGTCCGCGGTCGCGGCAGGCGACGCCGTGACCTGGGTCACACAGCCGGCGTGGTCGCCGGACGGCGCCCTCCACGTGTCCGCGGAGCTGGACGGCTGGCTCAACCTGCACCGCGTCGAGGCCGGCAGGAGCGCCGGTGCCGCCGTGCAGCTCGTGCCGGTCGCGCCCATGGCGGCCGAGATCGGCGGGCCCGAGTGGAACTTCGGCTACGCCGACTACGGGTTCGACGATGACGGCACGATCATCGCGGCAGGTCGGGCAGGGGGGCGCGATCGCCTCTACCGCATCGGTCGCCGCGGCGCGACGGCCCCTCTCGAGGTCCCCCTCCCGTTCACGGAGCTGGACTACCTGGACATCCGGGGTGGCAGGCTTGTCTGCCTGGCAGCCGCGCCGGACGCATTCCGGTCGGTGGTGCTTGTCGACCTCGCCGACGGCTCGTTCGAGGTCCTCCGGCGCGCGTCGGATGCCGTGCTCGATCCGGCCGACCTCGCGACCGCGGAGCCGATCGAGTTCCCGACCACCGGTGGGCGCACCGCGCACGGGATCCTGTACCGGCCCCACAGCCGAGCCGTCCGGGCGCCGGACGGGGAGCTGCCTCCGCTGGTCGTGACCAGCCACGGCGGTCCAACCTCCGCGGCATACACGGGCCTCGCGATCTCGGTCCAGGTCCTCGCGACGCGCGGAATCGCCGTCCTCGACGTCGACTACGGCGGGAGCTCGGGCTATGGCCGCGAGTACCGCAAGCGGCTCGACGGACAGTGGGGCATCGTGGACGTCGACGACTGCGTGGCGGGGGCCCGGACGCTGGCGGCCCGCGGGATCGTCGACCCGGCCCGCATCGCCATCGAAGGCGGCTCGGCGTCCGGGTTCACGGCGCTCGCCGCGCTCGCCTTCCGGGACATCTTCGCGGGCGGCGTCAGCTACTTCGGCATCGGCAACCTCGCGGCGTTCGCGGCCGAGACGCACAAGTTCGAGTCGCGCTACCTCGAGGGCCTGGTGGGGCCGTACCCGGCCGCCAGGGACATCTACGAGGCCCGCTCGCCGGCCTTCCACGCGGACGGGATCCGGCGCCCGGTCCTGGTCCTCCAGGGCCTCGACGACCGGGTGGTGCCGCCCGCGGAGGCGGAGCGGATCGTCGCGGCGCTCCGCGCCAACGGCGTTCGCCACGCCTACGTCCCGTTCGAGGGCGAGGACCACGGCTTCCGCAAGGCGTCCTCGATCCTCCGGTCCGCCCAGGCCGAGCTGGCGTTCTACGGCGCGGTCTTCGGGTTCGTCCCGGCCGACGCGCTGCCGCCGCTCGTGCTCGTCGGCGAATCGACGGACCGGAGCCGCCCGACCACCTGACCGGGCGCCGGGCCCCCGCCGGGGGGTGCTAGGCTGCCCGTGACCATCCCAGGGGAGAGCCCAACTGCCATGACTTCCATCGTCGACGCGGCCGAATACCTTTTCACCTCGGAATCGGTGACCGAGGGTCACCCCGACAAGATGTGCGACCAGATCTCGGATGCCATCCTCGACGCGATCATCCGCGACGACCCCGGCGCGCGCGTGGCATGCGAGACCGCCACCACGACGGGCCTCGTCCTGGTCCTGGGGGAGATCTCGACCTCAACGTACATCGACTTCCAGTCGGTCGTCCGCGACACGGTCAAGGAGATCGGCTACACCCGCGCCGAGTACGGCTTCGACTACCTGACCTGCGGGACGCTGGTCAGCATCAAGGAGCAGTCGCCGGACATCTCCCAGGGGGTGGACTCGGCGCTCGAGGTCCGCGAGGACGGCACCGCGCTCCACGAGCTGGGCGCCGGCGACCAGGGGATGATGTTCGGGTACGCCTGCCGCGAGACCCCGGAGCTGATGCCGCTCCCGATCGCGTTGGCCCATCGGATGGCCCGGCGGCTGGCCGAGGCGCGCAAGTCGGGCCAGCTGCCGTACCTTCGCCCGGACGGCAAGACCCAGGTCACCGTCGAGTACAGCCGGGGCGTTCCCGTGCGCGTGCGGACCGTGGTGGTGGCCTCGCAGCACGACCCGGACGCCCGGGCGGACCGGATCCGGCGCGACATCATCGAATCGGTGATCCTGCCCACCATCCCGGTCGAGCTTCGCCCGACCGATCCGATCATGCACGTGAACCCGACCGGGCGCTTCGTGACCGGCGGCCCGATGGGCGACGCGGGGCTCACGGGCCGCAAGATCATCGTCGACACCTACGGCGGGATGGCGCGCCACGGCGGCGGCGCCTTCTCCGGCAAGGACCCCACGAAGGTCGACCGCTCGGCCGCCTACGCCGCCCGCTGGGTTGCCAAGAACGTCGTGGCTGCCGGTCTCGCCGATCGGTTCGAGATCGAGATCGCCTATGGGATCGGCATCGCCCACCCGCTCTCCGTCTCCATCGAGACCTTCGGGACGGGAACCGTCCCCGACGACGTGATCCGGGCCGCGATCGACCGCCATTTCGACCTGCGACCCGCCTCGATCATCGAGGCGCTGGACCTTCGCCGGCCGATCTACCGGCAGACCGCCGCCTACGGCCATTTCGGCCGGCCGGACCTGGACCTCTCCTGGGAGCGAACGGACAAGGCGGCCCTCCTTGCGGCGGACTGCGGCCGCCCGCAGCCCGCCGGCAGCGCGTCCGAGCCGGCCTGAGCGCGGCGCAGCCCGCCCGCCGCCCGCCGCCGACCCGAGTCTCCAGGATCGCCCGATGTACGCCGTGATCCTTGCCGGCGGTGGCGGCACGCGCCTCTGGCCGCTCTCGCGGCCCGACCGACCCAAGCCGTTCCTGCCGCTGCTGGGCGAACGGACGCTCCTCCGCGCGACCTTCGAGCGGGTGGTCCCCGCCCTCCTCGGGCCCGGCGACGTGGTGGTGGTCACGGACCGTCGGTACGTCTCGCTCGTCCTGGACGAGCTCCCGGAGCTCGATCGCGCGCAGGTCCTGGGCGAGCCCGTCGGCCGGAACACCGCGGCCGCCATCGCGTACGCGGCGGCAGCCATCGAGCGGTCACCCGACGACGTGATGCTGGTCCTCCCCGCCGACCACCTGGTTGCGGACCAGGAGGGATTCCGGGCCGTGCTCCGGGACGCGGCGACAGTCGCCGCGGGCGGTCCGCCGGGGACCGGCTCCGGGCCACTCGTCACCCTGGGGATCGCCCCGACCGGTCCGGAAACCGGGTACGGCTACATCGTGGCCGCGGGGCGGCGACCGGGCGTCACGGGCGCCCTGGACGTTGCCCGGTTCGTCGAGAAGCCATCGGTGGACGCGGCGCTGGCGCTCCTGGCGGGTCCCGCCCCGGTTGCCTGGAACGCCGGCATCTTCGCCTGGCGCCGCGACGCCATCCGGGCCGCCCTCGCGACGCATGCCCCGGATATCGAGGCGGCCATCAAGGCGGCCGTCGGGGCCGGACCCGCCGATCCGGCGGCGCTCGACGCCGCCTACGCGACCCTGCGGGCAACGTCGATCGACTACGCGGTGATGGAGCCGGCGTCGCGTGCGGGCGGCGTCGCGATGCTGCGCGCCGACGTGGGCTGGAGCGACCTCGGCAGCTGGGCGGCGCTTCGCGACGCCCTCGTTGCGGGCGCCCGGGCGGCCGGCGAGCCGGCGGGCGCGGTGGGATTCGGCGCGCGCCTCGACCGCGGGTCGGAGTCGACGCTCGTCATGGGCGGTGCCCGCCTCGTCGTCACGATCGGCCTGCGCGATACCATCGTCGTGGACACGCCCGACGCCCTCCTTGTCTGCGCGGCCGATCGCTCGCAGGAGGTCCGGGCCATCGCCGAGGAGCTGGCGCGGGCCCGGGAGGAGGACAGGTGACGATCGCGGAGCGGCCGCAGCCCACGATCATCGTCTTCGGGACGGACGGCTGGCGGGCCAGAGTCGCGGACGACTTCACGTTCGAGAACGTTCGCCGCTGCGCCGAAGGCGTCGCGCGCTACGTCGTGGAGCGCGGGGAGCAGGCAAAGGGCGTGGTCCTGGCCTACGACCGTCGCTTCGCGTCGGAGCATTTCGCGGCCGCCGCGGCCGAGGTCCTGCTCGCCTGCGAGATCCCGGTCGCCTACGCGGCGTCCGCGGTCCCGACCCAGATGTCCAGCTACGAAGTGGTCCAGCGCGGCGCGGCCGCCGGCATCGTCATCACCGCCAGCCACAATCCCTGGACCGACAACGGCTTCAAGGTGAAGTCCCCGACCGGCGCCGCGGCCGGGCCGGAGCTCCTGGCGGTCCTGGAGAAGACGATCGCCGGCAACGGCGGCGCGGCCATCCCGCGGCGTCCGTTCGCCGACGCAGAGGCGGCCGGCCTCGTGGAGCGCTATGACCCGTATCCGGGTTACGAGCAGTTCGTCCGGCGGACCGTCGACCTGGATGCCCTCAGAGCGGCGGACGTCGACATCCTCGTCGATCCGATGTGGGGTGCCGGGGCGGGTTGGCTCAGCCGCCTGCTCGCGGGCGGCCGGATCCGTGTGACCGAGCTGCACACGGAGCGCAACCCCTACTTCTGCGGCGTGAACCCGGAGCCGATCCGGCCGAACATCGACGAGGCGCTCGGGATCATCGCGGCGGGTGGGTTCGACCTGGGCCTGCTCCTCGACGGGGATGCCGACCGGGCGGGCGCCGCGGATGAGCGGGGAGTCTTCATCCACCAGCTGCAGGTCTACGGGCTGCTGATGTACTACCTCGTCGAGCACCGAGGGATGCACGCCCCGGTGGTCAAGAGCGTCAACACCACCTCGATGGCCGAGCGCCTGGGCGAGCGCTACGGGATCGCGGTCCACGAGACGCCGGTCGGCTTCAAGTACGTCGGGCCCCGGATGATCGAGACCGGCGCGATGTACGGCGGCGAGGAATCCGGCGGCTACGGCTTCGGCATGCACCTGCCCGAGCGCGACGGCATCTATGCCGACCTGCTCCTGCTGGACCTCTTCCTGCGCGAGCGAGCGGCCGGCCGGTGGCCGGTCTCGCGGGCCATCGAGCACCTCCACGAGATCGCCGGGCCGTCCTTCTACCAGCGCGTGGACATCCACGTGGACCGCGCGGTCTACCCATCCGTCAAGGAGCGTCTCCTGGTCGAGCTGGTCGAGCGCGCGCCGGCCGAGCTGGCCGGCCAGCCGGTCACGAGGACCGAGGAGCTGACCACCGGGGACGGCTTCAAGTTCTTCATCGCGGACGGGTCGTGGCTGCTGGTCCGCTTCAGCGGGACGGAACCGCTGGTCCGCGTCTACACCGAGGCGACGTCGCAACCAGCCGCCGACGCATGCGTCGCCGCCGGCGAGGCGCTGGTCCGGGGCTGACGCGCCTGCTCACCGCGGGCGCCCACAAGGCCTACGGCCCGAATCCGGCAGGCCGTGTGGCGCCCGCCGGGACGTTCGGCCCGCGCCCTTCTTGGCGGGGGGTTGTAGAGTTCTCGAAACGACCGTCCGCCGGTCGACCGGACGCTCGACCGGGCGGCGGCCTCTTGGAGTCCAGGTGACAACGGAGGAATCGCCGCGATGCACAGCTCTCTCATCGGCAAGGTCGAGAAGGCGAATCGGTATGCCCGCGAGCAGGATCGCGTCGAGTTCGATCGCCTCAGCGTCACGTTCCGTGGGGACAACGACACCCACCATGTGAGCCTCGACGCCGGTGCCTGGCACTGCACGTGCCACTACTTCGAGAGCTGGCAGAGCTGCGTCCACCAGCTCACGCTCCAGAAGATCCTGGGGCAGATGCTGCGCGAAGAGGCGCAGGTCTCCATCTTCACGGCGGCGACGGCCGAGGCCGTCGCCGGCTGACCTCCCCCGGCCAGCCCTCCCGGACCACCCGCCGCCCCGGCCTCAGGGAAGCCAGGCCAGCCAGCCGCCCGAAGCGCTGACGGGTGGCTGGACCCGCATGACGCCCCGCCACCCGCCGCCGGTCTTCTCGTAGACCGCGATCCGGCTGGGTCCGGGATCGCCCTCCTCGATTGCCGCCGCGAGGAAGCCGCCGTCCGCGCTGAGCGCGACCCCGCCGCGCACGACGTCCCCCGCGGGCATGGCCGGCCCTGCCTCGGGGGCGCGTCGCGTCGCGAGCACCGAGGCCGTCGGCCCGACGACGATGCCATCGGTCTCCACGACGACCGCCGACCGGGCATCCCCCGACGTCCCGAACGCGAGCACACGAATCGGCAGCCGGTCCGCGACCCGCCCGGTGGCGGTGGCGATGAGGGCGAGGAAGGATCGATCCAGGCGGTCGCGTTCCATGATCACGACACGTCCAGGACCGATCCATGCCGGCGGGACGCCTTCCGCCCCATCGGCCAGGGGCCGGATGTCGCGCCGGCCGCGGACCGGCTCGATGACGACGAGGGCGCTGGGCGACTCGGCGTCGCGCGGTCTCGCGATGGCCGCCACCTGCATGCCGCCCGGCGAGGAGGCCGCGGACCACACGATCGCGCCGGCGGGCAGCGCCCCGGAATTCGTGAGCGGCAGGGTGCGCCATCCGGTGCCTGCCAGGAGCCCGGCCGGCCCGCCAGGTGCCACGAACGCGTCGCCATCCCGGAGCAGGGCCACCAGCCGCCCGCCCGCGACCGGCACGACCGCGGCGACCCCCGGGTCGGGCAGGGGGAGCGGCACCACCTCGCCCGAGAGCCGGACCAGGCTGAGCGTCGCCGCATCGCCGTCGAAGGCGAGCAGGAGGAGATCCGGCCCGATCACCCTTCCCGACGGGGCGGGCGGAGTCGCCGAGGCGCCCGCGGTCGGGCTCTCGGCCGGCGTCGGCGCGGCGGACGTGGTCGGCGCAACGGGCGCGCACCCTGCGATCGCCAGGCCGACGAGGAAGCGCAGGAGACGCGACCCGTACCCGGTGGCATGGCGGCTCCTCGCCCGGCCGGCGGCCGGGCGAGGAGCGACGAACCGGTTCGGCGGGGTCCTGCTCACCGGAGGACGTCGCCGCCGATGAGCGTCCCGGTGCCCGCGTCGAGGAAGAGCTTTACCGCCCGCAGCCCGTCCGCGAGGTCGCCCGAGGTGCGCGCCTCCGCGATCCAGGCAAGGCGGAGCGTGGCGCCGGGTGCGTCCGGACCGGTCGGGTCGAACGCGCTGTTCGGGGCGACCCAGCCGAGCGCGATCGAGGCGATCCGGACCTGGCCGGCGCGCCCGCCGAAGATCGTCCCGAGCGTCGCGGTTGCCCTGGTGCGCGCCGTCGCCTCGTCGAGCGTCGTCGCCGGCCGGGCCGCGAGCGAGCGCTCGGTCCGCACGATCGCGTGCATCCGGCCATCCGGCCAGAGATCGACGCGGACGCCGTCGCCCACGACGGGCACGCCGTCCACGAGCCGTGGCCACGTCAGGATCCAGCCGGTCTCGTCTGGCGCCTGCCTGACGTCGGGAGTTCCGGACGGCTCGAGGCCCAGGTCGGCGGCCAGCCGGTCGCCGCGGGCGCGGGCGGCGGCGGCGTTCGCGAGCGTCGGGCCGCCCGCCGCCTGCCATCCGAATGCGACCGCGCCGACGAGGCGTCCCCGCGCGTCGAACCGCGCCACGTGCACGGGCTGGCCCGCGCCATCGCTTGCGGTGACCTCGTCGTAGGCCGTTCCGTCGAACCGGTCAATCACCCGTTCGACACGTGACGTGGCCGGCTCCGGCAGGCCGACGCGGGAGCGGAAGGCTGCGGCGAGCGCCAGGGACGCGGCCGCCCGGTCCGCGGCGACGGGGGAACGATCGGTGACCGGTCCGCCGGCGACGAACCGGTCCGCGGCATCGCCCTGCGAGATCCCGGCCGGGGCGCCGAGCGCGATCGCTGCCCCGGCGACGGCGATCGCGGCGATCAGCCTGGCGCGGCGCCGCCGCGCCAGGGACTTCATTCGTGCGCGCATCGTCATCACCTCACAGACAGCTGGTGCAGCCGGTCGGCAGCGGCCCGGCTCGGCCAGTCCAGACGTAGCTCCCGTACCAGTTGGGAGCGAACCCGACGTTGAACGACCCGAGCCTCGCGAAGTCGTATGCCTGTCCGACGCCGTAGCCCGGTCCGATCGCGCCCCAGAACCGCGTCTCGAACGCGTACTCGTCACTGTCCCAGGCCTCGCCGCCATAGCCCAGGTAGAAGCTCGGACCTACCCAGGCGCCCCGACCCGCCTTCGTCTTGGGGATCGCGAAGGCGGCCGGCATCGTCGTGCCCGACTCGCCCAGGTGGCAGGTGGAGATGACCACGAGGTTCGACGGTCGCCCGAGGCGCACCGCCGAGATGTCGCGGGCGAACACGATCCGCGCCCCGGCGCACACCCCGGCATCCTCCCGGAACCCGAAGTCACGCGTCGAGCCCGAGTAGATGTAGTTGTCGCCGTGCGAGTGGACGTAGTTGTCAGGAGCCATGAGCGATAGGGGTCCGAGGCCGCCAACTGAG
>DAITNC010000018.1:0-20013 GCA_036834865.1 Candidatus Limnocylindrales bacterium
CGGTCTTCTTGTGGACCAGGCCGAAGAGCGACTTCGAGACGCGCGCCGCGCGGCGAGCCGCCTCAAGCCTGGCCTTCGCGTCGTCCTTCGACGTTCGGCTGGCCCGGATGGAGTCGGCGATCCCGGCCGAGAGCGTCTCGAGGCGCGCCGGCAGCTCGGCAGCGATCGCCAGGAGCAGGGCAGCCGTGGCCTCCGCATCGGGAAGGGCGCGGTGTGCCTGCTTCAGCTCGATCCCGAAGAAGCGCGAGAGCTCGCCCAGCGTGTAGCTGGGCAGGTCCGGGTAGCCGTCACGGGCGAGGGTGAGCGTGTCGAGGTACGTGCCCGGACGGATGCGCGTCCCGTCGGCGAGGGCCGCCTCGAGGAACGCGATGTCGAACCCGACGGAGTGGCCGACCAGGGTCGCCTCGCCGACGAACGCGAGCGCCTGCCTGGCGGCGTCGGCGGGGCTCGGCGCACCGGCGACGTCCTTGTCCGTGATCCCGTGCATCTGGTTGCCGAAGATCGACCGGCCCGGGTTGACGAACGTGGACCAGTGGTCGGCGACCTTGCCCTTCTTGATCCGGACGGCGGCGATCTCGATGAGGTCGGCCATCTCGGCATTCGTGCCGGTCGTCTCGACGTCCAGCACGACGAACTCGGCGCCCGCCTTGACCTTCGCGGCGAAATCGAGGACCGAGCCGGTGCCGGCCTCCAGGAAGGGGATCCGCTTCGTCTTGCCGACGGCCTCCTGGAGCTGGAGCTGGATGTCGACGAGCGGCTGGAGGGCGCGGTGGGCGAACAGGATGGCCTCGGCCATCACGGACTCGGGCAGGATCTTCGCGCCGGCCTCGACCATCATGATCGCGTCGCGGGTGCCGGAGACGATGAGGTCAAGGTCGGACTCGGCCAGCTCGGACATCGTGGGGTTGATCACGAACTCGCCGTTGATCCGGCCGATGCGCACGGCACCGATGGGGCCGAGGAACGGGATCTCGCTGATCGTCAGCGCAGCGGACGCGGCAATGGTGCCGAGGACGTCCGGGTTGTTCTCCTGGTCCGTGGAGAGGACGGTGAGGACGACCTGGACGTCGTCCTTGTAGCCCTCCGGGAAGAGCGGCCGGATCGGCCGGTCCGTCAGGCGAGCGGCGAGGATCGCGGCCTCGGAGGGGCGCGATTCGCGCTTGATGAAGCCCCCGGGGATCTTGCCGGCGGCGTACATCCGCTCCTCGAAGTCCACGGTGAGCGGGAAGAAGTCCAGGCCCGGACGGGGCTCGGATCGATTGGCCGTGCCGAGCAGGACGGTGTCGCCGTACGTCACGGTGACGGACCCGCCGGCCAGGCGGGCGAGCTTGCCCGTCTCGATGATGAGGGGGCGTCCGCCGAGCTCGACGGAAAAGGTGAGGGACACGAGCGTTCCTTTCTCGCTCGCGTCGGGGATGGACCGCTGCCGGCGTTTCGCGCCGACCTCCGGGTGCCTGAAGCCGGGGTGCTCCCCCGGGCTTCAGCGCTTGCTCAGCGGCGCAGGCCGAGCCGTGCGATGACGGCGCGGTAGCGCGAGGCGTCCTTCTTCACGAGGTACGCGAGAAGGCGCCGACGCTGGCCAACCAGCTTGAGGAGGCCGCGGCGGGAATGATTGTCCTTGGGGAACAGCTTGAGATGCCCCGTCAGGTCCTTGACCCGCTCCGTCAGGAGCGCGATCTGGACCTCGGCAGAGCCGGTGTCGCCTTCCCCGGTCGCGTATTCGGCGACGATCCGGTCCTTGGTTTCCCGCACGAGCGGCACTCGGTCCTCCGACACGAAAACTTCTACTAACCAATCTTGCAAACCTGCGGAGCGTAGCAGGGGCGGGTCGTTCGTGCAAACGAGCCGGGGCGGGCTGTGGGGTACGGGGCCGGTCTGCCCTCACGCCGGGCGGACGAAGGCGACCCGCAGGCGCGTGCCGGCAAGGGCGTCGCGTCGAGCGTGGACGCGGACTGTGCCGTCCTCGCCGACCCGGGCAACCGCCCGGCGCGGTCGATCGGAGGGGCTTCGGGGCTCGATCGCCGGCTCCACCGTCGCCGCGTACGCGCCCGCCGGCGGAAGCGCCACCGGCACCCGGAAGCGCAGCGTCGCCTCCCGGCCGTCGCTCGAGCGGGCGGCGACCGCCCCCGTGACGGCGACCCGTCGTCCCAGGAGCGCCCGCGCCGTGGCGAGATCGCCTGTCGCGATCGCGCTACGGATCTCAGTGCTGCGCACGTGCCTGCCGCCGAGGTCGAACGGCGGGACGACGACGACCACGAAGCCATCCAGGGTCCCGAGGGCGGCGAGCGCGACGGGCGTCCCGCGTCGCTCATGGCCGAACGCGGCATCCGGCGTCATGAGGAACCCTGCCAGGCCCGTCCGTTTCCGGATCGACTCCACGAACGCGTCGTAGGGCGTCCGCCGCAGTGCCTCGTCGAAATGCTCGACGATGGTCACCCCCACGCCCGCGCGTGCCAGCCGGACCAGGCGCTCCTCCGGGTCCACGAGGAGCGGGGGCGCGGCGCCCGCGACGATCTGGTCGGGGTGGTGGTCGAACGTGAGGACGGCTGGCACCGCGCCCAGGCGGCTCGCGGCCCGGCGGAGCTCGCGCAGGAGGTAGCCATGCCCGCGGTGGAGGCCGTCGAAGACGCCCACGACCACGAGGAGCGGCCCGTGCCCGGGACGAAGCGCGGCGAGGCCGTGAAGGGCGGCCGGCGGGTTGGACGCGCTCCGACTCCCGACCGCGGACGGGAGTCGGGCCCCGGTGATCGCGCCTCGCTCAGCCATTCGGCGCGGTGGTGTCGCGCGGGACCAGCACCTTGTCGGGCACAAGGCGCCCGCCGGAGCGCCTGGCGATCGCGGCCAGCGACCCGTCCTCGAGCAGGAGCCGCACCCGGGTCGCCGCCGCAGGGGCCGCGGGGGGCGGCCCGGCGGCCGTGGATGCCGCGAGGGCCGGCAGCCGGCCACCCTCCCCGATCCAGCCGCCGTGTGCGACCACGGCCAGCTCGTCGGAGTGGAGCGTGACGGCGGGAAGGTCGTCGAGGCCGGTCCCGACGGGCCGTAGCAGGGCGGTGAAGCGCCCGCTCGCGGCGGCTTCCCGGACGACGTCGAGGCTGACGGCGTCGTCGAGCGTGAACGGGCCGGCGGCGGTGCGGCGGAGCGCCCCGAGATACGCCGCGCTGCCGACGGCCGCCCCGAGGTCGCGGGCCAGCGCCCGCACGTACGTCCCGGCGGAGCAGGCCACGTCGATCACCGCGAGCGGGTTGTCCGGGTCGGCCTGGTCCCAGCGCTCGAGCGCAAGCGCGTGGAACGTGACGTCGCGGGACGGCAGCTCAGGGGCGTGGCCGGCGCGGGCGAGCGCGTAGGCTCGCCGCCCGCCGACCTTGCGCGCGGAGAAGGCCGGTGGCAGCTGGAGGTGCGTCCCGAGGAAGCCGGCGAGGGCGGCCTTGACCGTCTCCCGGGTCGGCGCCGGCGAACCACTGGAGGTCAGCTCGCCCTCCAGGTCGTCGGTTGTCGACGAAGCGCCGAAGCAGATCGTGGCCCGGTAGGCCTTCCGCGCGCCCAGGTGGAACTCAACGACCCGCGTCCCGAGGCCAAGGTAGAGCGGAAGCACGCCCGACGCGAACGGATCGAGCGTCCCGCCGTGGCCGATCCGCTTCGTGCCGGCGAGGCGCCGGACGAGCGCCACGACGTCGTGCGAGGTCGGACCGACCGGCTTGTCCACCACGAGGATTCCGTCGAGCCCCGCGTCGACGCGCCGCGGGCGGCGTTCGCGCGTCGCGCCGTCCGGCGCGGCCGAGAGCTCCTCGGTCACCGGACCACCGCCCGGGCAAGCCGGACCGCCTCCGGGATGACGACTGCCATCGCCTCGGCCAGGGGGAGGGCCAGGGAGGCGCCCGCGGCGCGGGGATGCCCGCCGCCGCCCCAGATCCCGCAGAGGACCGTGGCGTCCACGCCACCGGGCTTCGTGCGGACGGAAAGCCGGGTCGCGTCCTCCCGCTCCTTGAGCAGAAGAGCCACCTCGGCCATCTCCGAGTGGGCGAGGATGTCGATGATGCCCTCGGAGTGCTCCGAGCGGGCGCCGGTCGCGACAAGGTCGGCGAGCTCCATCGTCGAGGCGATCACGAGGCCGTCGGCGTGGGACTGCAGCCGACCGAGGACGCGCCCGAAGAGGGCCAGCTGGGCATCGGGCTTCGTGCGGTAGAGCTGGCGGCTGATCTCGGAGAGCGGCGCGCCCGCCTCCACGAGCGCGGCCGCGACCTGGAGCGTCCGGGCCGTCGCGTTCGGGTGGGCGAACGTGGCGGTGTCCATCACGATCCCGGCCGTGAGGGCAGCTGCCAGCCTCCCCTCCCCCGCCGTCAGCGGCACGCCGAGCCGCGCGGCGAGCAGGGCCACCATCTCGCACGTCGCCGCCGCGCGAGGATCGATCCAGGCGAGGTCGCCGGACGCGTCGTTGCTGGCGTGATGGTCGATCGTGAGGAGCGGCGTCCCGGCGAACAGGGCCGCGTTGCGGTCGCGGATCGCGCCGACCCGCGAGAGCTCGCCGCAGTCGCACAGGACCACGAGGTCATAGACCACCTCCGGCTCTGGGTCGGTCCGGACGAGGTCGCTGCCCGCGAGGAACCGATAGAGATCGGGGACGGCGTCCGCAGCGGCCACGGTCGCCTGTCCGCCCAGGGCTTCGACGAGGATGCCGATCGCGAGGGCAGCCCCCAGCGCGTCCGCATCCGGGTTCTCGTGGCCGACCGCCAGCACGCGCCGCGCATGGCGCAGGCGCTCCACCACGGCGTCCGGAACCGCCGTCGCCAGGGCTCCCAGGTCGATGGGCATCTAGCCGGTCCGGCGGGGACGGCGCGCGCGCGAGGCCGGCCGCCTGCCCGACGTGGGGAGTTTCCGCGCTCCGCCGCCGGGATCCGCCCCGGGCTCGGGCCCGGGCTCCGGCGTGTCGCCTTCCCGGGGCAGGCGCGCGACCGGCGTCGGCAGCGACTCGGTAAGGGGCGCGTCGACGATCGACGCCGCCCGGGGCGCGTCGCCGTGCTCCAGCTCGTCGAGGATCTGGAGCATGCGGGTGCCGCGCTCCATCGAGGCGTCCAGCTCCACGTGGAGCGCGGGGATCCGTCGAAGGCGAAGCCGGACGCCGAGCTCGCGCCGGACGAACCCCATGGCCCGGTCCAGGGCCGCCAGCGTCTCGCGCCGCTCGGCGGCGTCCCCGATCACGCTGACCCAGACCTTGGCGTGCGACAGGTCGCGTGTCGTCTCGACGTCGGTCACGGTCGCGAACCCGATCCGCGGGTCCGCCACCTCCCTGGCCAGGATCGCGCCGATCTCCTGGCGCAGGAGCTCGTCGACCCGGTCAGTGCGCTGGCTCACGGGACGCTACCGGAGGCTCGCGCGGCTCACCGACTGCTGGGTGAACGCCTCGATGATGTCGCCCTCGGCGAGGTCGTGGAAGCCGGCCAGGCCGATGCCGCACTCGTAGCCCTGCGCCACGTCGCGCACGTCGTCCCGGAAACGCCGGAGCGAGTCCAGCTTGTCCGTGGCGATCAGCTTGCCGTTGCGGTAGACCCGGACGCCGGCCGTGCGCGGGATGTGGCCGTCGGTGACCACGGAGCCCGCGATGACCGTGCTCTTGCCCACCCGGAAGATCTGGCGGACCTCCGCGCGACCCTCGACCTGCTCCACGATCTCCGGCTCGAGCATGCCCTTGAGGGCGGCCTCGATGTCGTCGGTGAGCTTGTAGATGATGTCGTAGAGGCGGACGTCGACCTTCTCCGCCTCGGCCGTGCGGCGCGCCTGGGGATCCAGCTTCGTGTTGAAGCCGACCACGATCGCGTTCGAGGCCGAGGCGAGCAGGATGTCGTTGTCGGTGATGTCGCCGGTGCCCTCGTGGAGCACGCTGATGCGCACCTCGTCCGAGACGATCTGCCCCAGCGCGTGCGTGATCGCCCCGAGCGAGCCGGACACGTCCGACTTCAGGATGATCCGGAGCTCCTTCGACTGGCCCTCCTGGAACTGGTTGAAGAGATCCTCGAGGGTCGCCTTCTGGCTGGTGCCCGCCTGCGCGGCCGCGACGTTGCGGGTCTGCTCGACCATGGACCGGGCGATCTTCTCGTCCGCCACGACGCGCAGGATGTCGCCGGCCTGGGGCACGTCGTCGAGCCCGAGGACGAGCGCGGCCGATGACGGCCCGGCCTTCTGGATTCGCTTGCCGGCCGCGTTCTCGAGCGCCTTGACCTTGCCGTAGGTCTTGCCGACGACGACGATGTTGCCGATCCGGAGCGTGCCCGTCTGGACGACGACCGTCGCCACCGGCCCCCGCCCCTTGTCCAGCTCCGCCTCGATGATCGTCCCGACCGCCGGGCGCTTGGGGTCGGCCTTGAGCTCCTGGAGGTCGGCGACCAGGTTCACCATGTCGAACAGGTCGTCGAGGCCCTGGCCCGTCTTCGCCGACACCGGCACGAGCGGAACGTCGCCGCCGTACTCCTCGATGACGACGTTCGCCTCCGTGAGCTCGGTCTTGACGCGATCCAGGTTCGCGTCCGGCTTGTCGATCTTGTTGAGGGCGATGATGATCGGCACCTTGGCCGCCCGGGCGTGGCTGATCGCCTCGAGGGTCTGGGGCATGACGCCATCGTCCGCCGCGACCACGATGATCGCGATGTCCGTGACCTTGGCGCCCCGGGCACGCATCGCCGTGAACGCCTCGTGACCGGGCGTGTCGAGGAAGACGACCTTCTTGTCGTCCCGGACGATCTCCGACGCGCCGATGTGCTGGGTGATGCCGCCGCGCTCCCCGGCCGCCACGGCGGTGCTGCGGATCGCGTCGAGCAGGCTCGTCTTCCCGTGGTCCACGTGACCCATCACGGTGACGATGGGCGCCCGGGGCACGAGGAGGGCCGCCTCGTCCTCGACGAAGAGCGTCTCCTTCGCGGCCGGGGCCGGCGCCTCGGTGCTCTCGTCCTCGGTCGTCGTGACCGGTGCCTCCGCCTCGGCGGTCTCGAATCCCAGCTCCGTGGCGACGAGGGACGCGGTGTCCCGGTCGATGAGCTGGTTGATGGTGGCGAAGATCCCGCTCTTGATGAGCTCCCGGATCACGTCCGCGGCATTGACCGCGAGGACCTCCGAGAGCTCCTTGACCGTGATCGTGGGCGGCAGCACGACGGCGCTGCGATCTCGCGGCTCGGCGACCGAGACCGGCGTGAAGCCGCTCCCCTCGCGTCGCTGCGGCTTGCGAGGGCCGCGGCGCCCGCGGGTTCCGCTCCTGCTCCTGGCCATCAGGCCCCTCCTTTTCGGTCGTCCTGGTTCTGAATCATCGGAACGGCGGTGGCGGCGGCCCGCACCGGGTCGAACAGCCCCGCCGGGATCGGGACCGCGAGGGCGCGGCGCAGGGCGCCCTTCGCCAGCGCGGCATCCTGGCAGGCATCGGCGGCACACACGTACGCGCCGCGCCCCGGGGCCCGCCCCGAGGCGTCCAGCACGATCGCGCCGCCGGGCGTCCGTACCACCCGCAGCAGCTCGCGCTTCTGGCGGGGCGTCCGGCAGGCCACGCAGGTCCGGGTCGGGTGCTGGCGCGGTGGGGGCGCGCCGGCCTCGCGCCGCGCTACGGTGTCACCCCTGCCGCGGGTTCGTCCGCGACGGCGGGAGCCGGGTCGGCGCCGGCCGCGGTCCCGGCCGGAGCGGCCTCGGGCACGCCCAGGGCGATGCCCGGCCGGGCATCGGGCGTTGCCGGGCCTTCGGCGGCCGACACGTCGCTCCGGATGTCGATCCGCCAGCCGGTCATCTTTGCCGCCAGACGGGCGTTCTGCCCTTCGCGCCCGATCGCGAGCGAGAGCATCTTCTCGGGAACGACGACGTTCGCGATCCGGTGCTCCTCGTCGATGTTGACGGCCAGGACCTGCGCGGGGCTGAGCGCTTTCGCGACGAAGACCGCCGGGTCTTCGTGCCATTCGATGACGTCGATCTTCTCGCCGGCGAGCTCCGCGACAACGGCCTGGACGCGGGCGCCGCGCTGGCCGACCGTGGCCCCGACGGGGTCAAGGCCTTCCTGGCGGGACGCCACGGCTACCTTCGAACGGCTGCCGGGCTCCCGGGCAATCGCCTTGATCTCCACGGTGCCGGCGTGGATCTCCGGGACCTCGAGCTCGAAGAGCCGGCGCAGGAAGCCCTTGTGCGTGCGGCTGACCAGGACCTGCGGGCCTTTCGGCGCGCGCCGGACCTCCAGCACGTACGCCTTGACGTTCTGGCCGATCCGGTAGTGCTCCACGGGCGACTGCTCGGTCGTCGCCAGGATCGCCTCCGCCTTCCCGAGGTCGAGGATGATCGCGCGCGGCTCCACGCGGTTGACGGTCCCCGTGATGAGGTCGCCCTCGCGGCTGGCGAACTGGTCGTAGAGGACGTCGCGCTCGGCCTCGCGCAGTCGCTGGAGGACGACCTGCTTGGCCGTCTGGGCGCCGATTCGGCCGAAGGCATCCTGGCCGAGCTGGGCGGTGACGATCTCGTCGCCAAGCTCTGCGTCGGCCTTGATGGCGCGGGCCTCCTCGAGCGTCAGCTCGGTCAGCGGATCCTCGACGACCGCAACCGCGCGGCGCTCGCGGGTGACCAGCATCTCCCCGCGCTCCGGGTCGATGCGAACGCGGACGTCCTCGTTGCCGGGGATCCGGCGATAGGCCGATTCGATGGCATCGGAGATCGTGAGGATCAGGTGCTCCCTGGGGACACCTTTCTCGGCGTTGAGCTGGAGGAGGGCGCCCACGAAGTCGCGACTCATGTGGTGCTCCTCCAAGCTCGTGTTCGACGCGCGACGGCCGGCCCGGCCGTTCGAAAGAAAAACGTGGGGGTCACCCACGTCATGGAGCGGCGCGGTCGAAGTTCTCCGGAGTATACCCCACCGGCTCCCCGCTTCCGCGTCGTCGTTCCGGACGGGCAGGCGTTCGCCGCGGCGGCGGCGCCGGTCAGGTCGCAGGCCCCGTCGTGGCGGCCAACCCAGCGACGCCCTCCGGGGTCGGGTAGCGTCGCGCCACGTACTCCTCGAGCAGCTCGATGAAGCGGGCCACGATGTCGTCACCGCGGTAGGTTGCGTGGAGCTTGCCGTCCACGAAGACCGGCGCGACCGGCTCCTCGAACGTTCCCGGCAGGCTGATCCCGATGTCGGCGTGCTTGCTCTCGCCGGGTCCGTTGACGACGCACCCCATCACCGCGACCCGGAGCTCCTCCACGCCGGGGTGAAGCTCCCGCCAGGCCGGCATCCTCTCCCGAAGATAGGACGTGATGTCGCGCGCCATCTCCTGGAAGAACACGGACGTCGTCCGCCCGCACCCCGGACACGCGCTGACCTGCGGCATGAAGCTGCGCAATCCCAGCGACTGGAGGACCTGCTGGGCGACCTCCACCTCGAGCTCCCGCCCGGCGCCCGGCTCCGGCGTGAGCGAGACGCGGATCGTGTCCCCGATCCCCTCCGCGAGGAGCACGCTGAGGCCGGCCGTCGAGGCGACGATCCCCTTCATGCCCATGCCGGCCTCGGTGAGGCCGAGGTGGAGCGGGTAGTCGCACTGTGCCGCCAGCCGGTGGTACACGTCCACCAGGTCGCGCACGCCCGAGACCTTCGCGCTCACGATGATCCGATCGTGGCCGAGACCCGTCTCCTCGGCCAGCTCCGCGGACCGGAGCGCCGAGGCGAGCATCGCATCGATCATCACGTCCCGGCTCTCGCGCGGGACGGCCCGGGCGGCATTGGCCTCCATCATCGAGGTCAGGAGGACCGGGTCCAGCGAGCCCCAGTTGACGCCGATCCGGATGGGACGGTCGTGCTCGATGGCGACCCGAACGATCGACTGGAAGTTCTCGTCGTGGCGCTTCCCGCCCACGTTGCCGGGATTGATCCGGTACTTCGCGAGCGCCCGCGCCGCGTCCGGGTGGCCCGCGAGGAGCTGGTGGCCGTTGTAGTGGAAGTCGCCCACGACCGGCGTCTCGAAGCCCAGGCCACGGACCTTGCGGACGATCTCGGGCACGGCGGCCGCGGCGGCCTCCGTGTTGACGGTCACCCGGACCAGCTGGGAGCCCGCGGCGGCCAGCTGGACCACCTGGAGCGCGGTCGCGTCGACGTCGGCCGTGTCCGTGTTCGTCATCGACTGGACCACCACCGGGTGGGCGCTCCCGACCAGCACACCGCCGACGTCGACCGACGGCGTGGGCCGGCGGCGCGGGCGCAGCTGGTCGGCGCTCGTCACGGCGTGCCTCCGGTGACCTGCCGGGCAATGTCGAAGTAGGTGATCCAGAGGAGGAACCCGAACAGCAGGACGAAGCCGACCAGGTATGTCAGGCGCTCGACCGAGATCGCCGTCGCGGAGGAGAGGCCCTGCCTCCGCACGCCCACCCGGCGCAGGACCGCGCCGCCGCGCGCGAACAGGGACTTGAGGAGGAGCACGAGGATGCGCCCGCCGTCGAGGGGCGGGAACGGCAGGGCGTTGACGAGGGCGAGGTTCGCCGACAGGAGGCCGGCGAGGTACAGCGTGAAGATCGGGCCGAGCTGCCAGAAGACGTCGCCGACCTGGACGGCGATCCCGACCGGCCCTGTGACCGGCGGCGCCTGGGTCGGATTGGCCGCGATCGAGGAGACCAGCGAGGCGAGTCCGTCGAGGATCAGCCGGAACGCGCTGACGGTCCACGCGGCACCCGCCCCGACCGCGGCCACCGGGTCGCGCCCGGCGTACGATCCGGAGAAGCCCAGCCCGGCGCTGTGGATCCCGAGGGCTCCCTGGGTCGCGGCCACGTCGGGTGGCCGGAGCGTCACCGTTACGTCGCGCTGCGTGCCGTCGACGGCCTGCACGCGGAGCGTGACCGTCTGGCCGGCTCGGTCGCGGAGCGCCGCGATCGCCTGCTGGCCGGCCTGCGGCGCCGGGAGCAGGTCGAATGTCGCCCCGTCGATCGCGAGGATGCCCTCGCCGGCCTTCAGCCCCGCGAGGTCGGCCGGCGATCCGGCCACGACGTCGTTGAAGGTGAGGAGACCCTGCGGCGCGGCGAGCCAGGCGATCGCGGTGAAGATCACGAAGGCCAGCACCAGGTTCATGCCCACCCCGGCGAGCAGGACCAGCACCTTCTTGGGGAGCCCGGCCGAGGTGAACGAACGTGGATCGTCCGAGTCGCCGTCCTCGCCCTCGAGCCGGACGAATCCGCCGATCGGCAGCCAGTTGAGCGTGTACATGGTCTCGCCGCGGTCGCGCAGGACCTTCGCCCGCGGCGGGAAGCCGATCCCGAACTCGTGGACGCGGATGCCGAAGAGGCGCGCCAGCACGAAGTGGCCGAGCTCGTGGATCACGACGAGCGCGCAGAGGATGAAGATGAAGAGGAGGATCGTGATCGCCCCCTGGATGATCGGCATGCCTCCTCCTCTACGCGGGGCGCGGGCCGGCGGTTCCCGGCATGTTGAGCGCGGCGCGGACCTCGAGATCCAGCGCGACGAGGTCATCGTACCCGGGAGCCTGCCCGGGGCCCGTCCCGAAGCGGACGACGGCGTCCTCGAGGAGCCGCGGGATGCCCGGGAAGTCGAGCGTCCCGGCCAGGAATCGCGCCACGGCCACCTCGTCCGCGGCGATCAGGGCCGCCGTGGCGCGCGATCCGAGGGCCCCGGCTTCCCGGGCGATTCGCAGCGCGGGGAAGCGCGCCTCGTCGGGCGCCCGGAACTCGAGCCTGCCGGCGGCCAGCAGGTCCGGCGCGGCCGCCGGTGACGGCCTCCGGGAGGGATAGGTGATCGCGTACTGGATCGGGAGCCGCATGTCCGGGGTGCCGAGCTGGGCCTTCAGCGAGCCGTCCACGAAGCGGACGGCCGAGTGGACCACCGACTGGGGATGGATGACGACCTCGATCGCCGGGTACGCCACGCCGTAGAGCCAGTGCGCCTCGATGATCTCGAGGCCCTTGTTGGCGAGCGTCGCCGAGTCGATGGTGATCTTCGCGCCCATCGTCCACGTCGGATGGCGGAGCGCCATCGCCGGCGTGACGCCGGCGAACGCCCCGGCCGGCAGGTCCAGGAATGGGCCGCCGGACGCGGTCAGGACCAGCCCGGCCACTGCCGACATCTCTTCGCCGGCCAGGCACTGCCAGATCGCGGAGTGCTCGGAATCGATCGGGCGGAGCCAGCCGAGCGGACTGGCGAGCGGGTCCCGCGGGTCGACGGCCGTGCGCTCCGTGGCGCGGGCACGCGCCTCGGCCATCACGAGGTGGCCCCCGGCGACCAGCGTCTCCTTGTTCGCGGTGGCAACCACCTTGCCGGCTCGAAGCGCTGCCAGGACCGGGCGCAGGCTCACGATTCCGCCGGTCGCGACCACCACGAGGTCCACGTCGTCGCGGGTCGCGAGCTCGACGAGCGCGTCCGCGCCGCGGGCGCGCAGCGTGCCTGCCGGCAGGTCCAGTGACGCCTCGCCGCCAAGCGCGACCGCGGCCGGCCGGAACTGGCGGGCCTGGGCTTCGAGGAGCGCCGACTGCGAGCCGGTCGCGAGCGCCACGACCCGCCAGGCGGGAGCGAGGCCGGCCAGCACCTCGAGCGCCTGCCTCCCGATGGAGCCGCCCGAGCCGAGGAGCGCGACGCCCCGCGGCCGCTCAGCCCGCGGCAACGAGGACGACATACGCCACCAGGATGGGCCCGGCAAAGAGGAACGAGTCGATCCGGTCAAGGATCCCGCCGTGGCCCGGGATCACGGTCCCGGAGTCCTTGGCGCCGGCCGCGCGCTTGAGGAGGCTCTCTGCGAGGTCCCCCGCCTGGGCGGCAACGCCGAGGGCCGGGCCGAGGGCCAGGGCCTCGAGCGGGTCGCGGCCCATGACCGCCAGGACGATCGCGGCGGCCGTCGTGGCTGCGACGAGCCCCCCGACGACGCCTTCGACGGTCTTGCGCGCCGAGATCCAGGGCAGGAAGGGATGCCGCCCGATCGCCCGGCCGACCACGTAGGCGCCCGTGTCGTAGCTCCACACCGCGGCGACGAGGAGGAGCGGCCATGCCCGCCCGTCCGAGAGCAGCGTCCCCGCGGCTCCGTCGGCGGACATCCACGTGGGCATGGCGGCCGCCGCGAGCCACGCCAGCGCGGCCAGGAGGCCCACGTACAGCGCCCCGAAGGTCGTCGAGGACCAGGCCGCGAAGCCCGCCTCGGGATCGCGCCGCGTGAGCGCCGCGACCCCCAGGGCAACGACCACCAGCCCGGGCGCAACGTCGGGGAGGCGCTCGATCAGCGCCGGGCTGCCGAGCGCCGCGTGGCGGGCCAGCAGGGGCAGGGCCGCGACCGCGACCAGCACCACGGCCCCCGCCACGACGCCGCCGGAAAGCGCCGGTCGGCCGGCGCCGGCGAGGAGCCGCTCCGCCTCGCGCCCGGCGGTCGCCGCCAGGATCAGCGCCAGGGCCGCGATGCCGATGCCACCGGCCGCGAAGGCGACGATGACGATCGGGACGATGACGATCGAGCTCAGGGTCCGCTGCCGCACTGGTGCGCCCGGTCAGCGCCCGAACCGGCGCCCGCGCCCCGCGAACTCGTCGAGCGCGGTGTCGAACGTCGCGGCGTCGAAGTCGGGCCACAGCGTCGCGCACGTGTGGAGCTCCGCATAGGCGGACTGCCAGATCAGGAAGTTCGACAGGCGCTGCTCGCCACCCGTCCGGATCACGAGGTCCGGGTCGGGCAGGCCCGCCGTGTAGAGGTGCGCCGCGATCGTGTCCTCGTCGATCTCGTCGGCCGGCGTCCCGGCCGCGACGATGGCCCGGACCGCGTCCACGATCTCCGTCCGGCCCGCGTAGTTGAAGGCGATGTTGAGGATCAGCCGCGTGCCGCCCTCGGTCGCGGCGAGGGCCTCCATGATCGAGTCCCGGATGTCCGCGGGCACCTCGGCGAGGCGTCCCGAGACGCGCACCCGGACCCCCTGGCGGACCAGCTCCGGCGTCTCGGCGCGGATCGCCTGGTCGAGCAGCGCGAACAACCCCGCCACCTCGGCGTCCGAGCGGGCCCAGTTCTCGCGGCTGAAGGCGTAGAGGGAGAGGACGGCGATATCACGCCGGATCGCGTGCTCCACCAGCCAGCGGATCTTGTCGACCCCGGCGGCATGCCCCTCGAGCTCCGCCACGCCGTGGGCACGTGCCCAGCGCCGGTTGCCATCCATGATGATGGCGACGTGAACGGGCCGTGGACCGGCCTCCGACGCGTCGTCCGGCGCGGCGGCGCGCGGCTCTCGGTGGGCGGCCGGGGGCGCATCCGTGGGTCGGGCCGGCAGGGCGCGACTCACCTCAGACCTCCATGACCTCGCGCTCCTTGGTCCCGCCGACCTTGTCCACCTCGGCGATCTCGCGATCGGTCACCTTCTGGAGGACGTCCAGCTCCCGGTGCGCCTCGTCCGTTCCCAGCGTCCCGTCCCGCTCCTCTTTCTTGATCGCGTCGGCCGCCTCGCGGCGGAGGTTCCGGATCTCGACCCGCGCCTCCTCCATCCGGCGGTGGACCATCCTGACGATGTCGCGCCGCCGCTCCTCGGTCAGCTGCGGGATGTTGAGCCGGACCGCCGTCCCGTCGACATTCGGGGTCAGGCCCAGGTCGCTCTTGAGGATGGCCTTCTCGATCGCGCCGAGCACGCTCCGGTCCCACGGCTGGATCACGATCTGGTGCTGCTCCGGGACGCTGATCCCGGCCAGCTGGTTGAGGGGCGTGGACGTTCCGTAGTACTCCACGTGGATCCGCTCGACGAGGGCGGTCGAGGCCCGGCCGGTGCGGATCCCCTGCAGGTCACGCTCCAGGACCTCGACGGCGCGCGTCATCTTCGGCTCGATGGCCCCGAGGACCTGGCTGCTCATGCGGGGGTACCTCCGGCGATGCGAGTCCCGACCTGCTCCCCCAATGCCGCCCGGCGCACGTTGTCGGGCTGGTTGAGGTCGAAGACGATGATCGGAAGATCATTCTCCATGCACAGCGAGACCGCCGTCGCGTCGAGCACGGCGAGCCGGTCGGTCAGGACCTCGGCGAAGGTGAGATCGGTGTATCGCCGCGCCTCCGGGTGGGTCTCCGGGTCGGCCTCGTAGACGCCGTCGACCCGGGTTGCCTTGAGCAGCACCGAAGCGCCGATCTCCACCGCCCGGAGGGCTGCCGCCGTGTCGGTGGTGAAGTACGGGTTGCCGGTGCCGGCCACGAAGATCACCACGCGGCCCTTCTCGAGATGGCGGATCGCGCGCCGCCGGATGTACGGCTCGGCGACCTCGTTCATCGCGATCGCGGTCATGACGCGGGTTGGGACGGCGATCCGTTCCAGCGCATCCTGGAGCGCCAGCCCGTTCATCACCGTTGCCAGCATGCCGATGTAGTCGCCGGTGGCGCGGTCCATCCCGCGGGCGGCGGCCGCGAGGCCGCGGAAGATGTTGCCGCCCCCGACCACGATCCCCACCTGGACGCCGGCCGCCCGGGCGGCCTGGATCTGTCCGGCGATGAACGCGCAGAAGGCCGGGTCGACGCCGTACTGGCGTTCGCCGAGGAGCGCCTCGCCGGAGATCTTGAGCAGGATCCGGCCGTGCCGAGGCGCCGACCCGAGGCCGGCCGTCACATCGGTCCCGGCTCCGCCCTCGCTCACAGCTCCTCGCCGAGCGCGTAGCGGGAAAAGCGCCGGACGCGGATGTTCTCGCCCAGCGTGGCGATCGCCGCCGTCACCAGGTCACGGACGCTCAGGTCGGTGTCACGGAAGGGCTGCTCCAGGAGGCAGACCTCGGCGTACCACTTCTTGAGCTGACCCTCGACGATCTGCGGCCGGACGTGCTCGGGCTTCTTCTGGGTCGCCTCATCGGCCAGGAGGGCGGCCTTCTTCGCCTCCAGCTCCGCGGCGGGAATCCGGTCGACGTCCACCCAGGTCGGGGCGAGGCCGGCGACCTGGACGGCCAGGTCGTGGACCAGCTTCTGGAACTGCTCGGTCCGGGCGACGAAGTCCGTCTCGCAGTTGACCTCGATGAGGACGCCGACCCGTCCGCCCGGGTGGATGTAGCTGGCGACGATGCCGTCGCGCGCATCGCGCCCGGCCCGTTTCGCGGCCGCGGCCAGGCCGCGATCACGCAGGATGCTCACGGCCTTCTCGAGGTCGCCGTCCGCCTCCTCGAGCGCGTGCTTGCAGTCCATGAAACCGGCGCCGGTGCGTTCGCGAAGCTCCTTGACGTCGCTCGCGGGGATACTCGCCATGGGTGTGTGCGTCTCCTGTCAGGTATGGCCCGGGGCGGGCTCGCGGCCGGTCGCTCTCGAAGTCCGGTGGGTCACTCGGCCGGGATGGCGACGTCAGTCTCCGCGCCCGCCTCGGCGGGCACGACGGATGTCACGCCGGGCAGGAGCGCCTCTTCCTCGACGTCGGGCTCGAAGGTGAACGCTCCGCCCGCCGCGAGCTGCGCGACGAGATCGTCCGCCGACGCCATCTCACCCGCCTCGAAGGCTGCTGCCGTCTCCGGCTCGGGCTCCGGCTCGCGCTCGGTCCGGGCGGCGCGCTCACGGCCTCCCTCGATCGCGGCATCCGCGATCAGCGAACAGAGCAGCCGGATGGCGCGGATCGCGTCGTCGTTGCCCGGGATGATGTAGTCGAGCTCGTCCGGGTCGACGTTCGTGTCGCCGGTCCCGATGATCGGGATCTCGAGCTTGATGCACTCGGCCACGGCGATCCGCTCGCGGGCCGGGTCGATGATGAAGACCGCCCCGGGCAGGCGCCGCATCTTCCGGATCCCGCCCAGCGAGAGCTTCAGCTTGCGCAGCTCCTCGGAGAGGACCGCGGCTTCCTTCTTGCTCAGGCGGTCGAAGTCACCGTTGAGCTGCCGGGCTTCCAGCTGCTCGAGGAGGCCAAGGCGCTTCTTGATGGTCACGAAGTTCGTGAGCATCCCACCCAGCCAGCGGCTGGTCACGTACGGCTGGCCGGCGCGATCGGCCTCCTCCATGATCGGTTCCTGCGCCTGCTTCTTCGTGCCGACGAACAGGACCTGCTCGCCGCGGGCAGTGGTCTCGCGGATGGCGTCCAGGGCAAGGTCCAGGCGCTTGACGGTCTGGGCCAGGTCGATGATGTGGATCCCGTTGCGCTCCGCGAAGATGAACGGGCGCATCTTGGGATTCCAGCGGCGGGTCTGGTGGCCGAAGTGAACGCCGGCCTCGAGGAGCTGCCGCATGGAGACGGTGGGCACGGGGATGGACCTCCTGTTCGGTTGTTCCTCCGCGGGCCCTGCCCCGGGACCGGGCGACGCTTCCGCGGCCCGGCACCGACCCGAAAGCGTGGTCTGGCACCGCGTGTGATCTCGCCGGCCCCATGCGGGACGCGGCGGTGGCCCTCGGGCGATCCCGCGGCCGGGCCGGAGTCTATCACAGGGACCCGGCCTCACCGGGCCCGGCGGGGCCGGGCTGCCCGGCGATCGGCGATCACCCGATCCCCCGGTGGTGGCGCACGCGTGGCGGACCGCCGGGCGAAGACGGCGGTTCCACGACCACGAGATCCAGGCGGACCGGGAGATCGGGCAGGATGACCCCGGCGGGGAGCCGGCCTGCCTCGAGCAGTCGGCCGATGCCGGCTCGGAGATGAGCCAGCTTGCGCCGATCGACGGTCTCCTCGGGCAGCCCGAAGTCCCGGCGGCATCGCCAGCGAACCTCGACGATGACCAGGGCCCGCGGCGGGCCGGGATCGACCGCCACGAGGTCGAGCTCAAATCGGCCCGCCCGGACACGCCGGCCCAGGAGCAGCCAGCCCCGATCCACCAGCCGCGCGGCCACGTCGAGCTCGGCGGCGTCGCCCGCCTGCTGGGCGCGTGTCCGCGGCGCAGGAGGAAGGGAAGCGGCCATGCCCCACCCTACCGCGCCGCGATCACCCCGGGCTTACCCGACGAGGACGACCGCCGGCTCCGCCGGCCCGTCCGGGGCCGCGTCGAACGCCTCGAGGCTGAACACCAGCTGCTCGACGCCCGCCAGCGCCTCGCGGATCGGCGCGAAGGAGCGTCGATGGTGCGGCGTGACGCCGAGCGCACGGATGGCGGCCCGGTGCTCGGCGGTGGCGTAACCCGCGTTGTGCTCCCAGCCGTAGCCCGGGTAGCGCGCGGCGAGCCGCGCCATCAGCCGATCGCGGGCGACCTTGGCGACGACCGAGGCGCACGCGATCGAGTAGACGGACGCGTCGCCGTCCACGATCGCGTCGTACGGCCCGACGTCGGCCTCGAAACCGGCGATCGGAAGGCCGTCGACGAGGACGTGATCGTGACCGCCCAGCCGGGCGATCGCGCGGCGCATCGCGAGGTGCGTGGCGTGGTAGATGTTGAGCCGGTCGATCTCGGCAACGGACGCCGCCCCGACGCCGATCGCCATGGCCCGGCGCAGGACCTCCGGAGCGAGCGCCTCCCGCTGCGCCGGTGACAGCGTCTTCGAATCCCGGACGCCGCTGATCTGCCGGCAGTTCGGCCGGAGGATCACGGCCGCCGCGACGACCGGCCCGCAGGTCGGTGCGACTCCCACCTCGTCGACGCCTGCCACGCGGAGGGCGCCGGCCTTCCAGAGCAGGCGCTCGCGGCGGAGCGTGGGGACCGGTGGGGCCATTGCCCGACAGCGTAGCCGAGCGGTCGCATCGCCGTGGGAATCGGACGGCCCCGCCGGGGCGGGGCCGCTTCGGCGAGGGCAGCGCGCCGTCCGGGCGCGCCGGCCGTCAGCTCGTGCGGCGCTCGCGCAGCGTCGCGGCCTTGCCGACCCGGCGCCGCAGGAAGTACAGCTTCGCGCGGCGGGCCACACCGTGGCGGACCACCTCGATCTTCTCGATCCGCGGGCTGTTGACCTTGAACGTCCGCTCGACGCCCACGCCGGACGCGATCCGCCGGACGGTCAGCGACCGCGTGATCCCTCCGCCGGTCAGGCGCAGGATGGTCCCCTCGAATACCTGGACGCGTTCCCGGGTTCCCTCGACGACCTTGGCGCTGACCTTGACGGTGTCGCCGGGCGCGAGGGTCGGGATGTCGGTTCGAATCTGGTCCTTGACGATCTCGTCGAGTACGTTCACCGGGTCGACCCCTGCTGCACTGGGCGGCCGGGACGGTCCCGCGAGCCGCGTTCCTGGGCATGGCTGATCGGTCACGGATGGGCGGCCGACGGCGGAGTATAGCATGGGCCCGTCGCCATCACGGGACCCCGGGTCGGTCGTCCGGGGGCTCGCCGGCCCCCTCGCTCGCGTCCTGCTCGGAACGTTCTGCGATGACGTCGCCCAGGAGCCGCGCCTCCTCGGCGCTGAACGGCCGCCCCTCGAGGAGGTCCGGCCTCCGTTCCAGCGTGCGGCGAAGGGACTCGCGGAGCCGCCACAAGCGCACGGCGCCGTGATCGCCCGACGTCAGGATCTCCGGCACCCCTTCGCCCTCGAACAGGGCGGGGCGCGTGTACTGGGGATACTCGAGGAGCCCGTCGGCGAACGACTCGTCCACGAGCGAGCCCGACTCGATCGCCCCGGGAAGCAGGCGGAGGACGGCGTCGCAGACCACGAGCGCCGGCAGCTCGCCGCCGGTCAGGACGAAGTCCCCGATCGAGAGCTCGAGGTCCACCATCGCGCGGATCCGCTCGTCGACGCCCTCGTACCGCGGGCACACGAGGATGAGGTGCGGCCGCGCCGCCAGGTCCTCGGCACGCCGTTGCCGGAAGGGCTCCCCGGCGGCATCGAACAGGATCACGGTGGAATCGGGCCGGCGCAGCGCCGCGAGGGCCGCGGCCACCGGCTCGGGCCGGAGCACCATCCCCGCGCCGCCACCGTACGGGGCGTCATCGACGCTGCGGTGCCGCCCCAGGCCCCACTCCCGGAGGTCGTGGACGCGGATCGACGCGCGGCCTTCCTCCTGGATGCGCCCCGGAATGCTGGCGGCGAGCGGTCCGGCCAGCATCTCTGGGAAGAGCGTGAGGATCTCGATCTCGAGGGGCACGTGGTTCGCTCTCTAGTCCGGGGCGATCCCGGGGGCGGCCTCCGGATCGGGCGCTCCCTCCGGCGCGCCGGCAACGTGCGCCTCTCGGGCGGGCTCCTTCGGGCGCGGCGGGCTCTGCTGGCCCTTGC